>CAZFMN010000005.1:37480-58557 GCA_964520075.1 uncultured Halobacteriales archaeon
TCTCGATCCGGTCGCGCCAGCCGCGAACGCCGTCGGGTCGCGTGACCTCGCTGCCGGTCGAACGCGGCGTGGGTTCATTACCCCAGGGGAAGTAGCTCGACGCATGCTCGCAGGTATCGTCGGACTGCTGTGGCGACTCGTGAAACTGCCTGTCCAGCTAATCCTGCTCCCGTACAAGATACTCTCGTTCATCATCAGTGTCGTCGTGTACGGTCTCGTCTTGCTCCTGCTGGCTGTAATCGTCGTCCTGTTCGTGCTGTGAGAGCGCCACAGTAACAGGCACAGGCGGGACTGCTGTGGTTGTTTATATCGGTGTGAGTGAATTGGATGTCGAGCAAGTGTCGGGGCGGTCGGTCAGAGTCCTACCCGAACGGTGCGTACCGGATACTCTCGGAATCTGACGGATTTCCATCCTCGTATGTCGAGAGGTAAAGCGGGATATCCTCAGCGGGGAGCGAGACGACTTCAACCTCGACAACCTCGCCTGTGTCCAGTCTGGTTGCCCTGAGCAGGACCTCACCCGGCACACTGTAATCGAAGACGAGGATTGTCTGTTCCCCACTGGGCACTCCCAGAAGGTTGTTGACACTCGTTTTGAACTGGTCGGACAGACCGCTGTTGGGACCGCGTGACGGGTCCGATGCCGGTTTGTCACGGAGCTGGATGTCGAGGTAGGAGTCTGGCGCCCCGGACGGCCGGAAGAACGGAATCCGCTCGATGGTTCCGGGTTCTATCCCACCGTTCAGGTCGACCCACCCGCCCGAGTGGCCGTAGCCGGATATCGGGGTCCACGTGTTGACATCCGACTCGTACAGGTAGCCATTGGCGCTGCTCGGGCCCGTCCGTTCGGGGATGAGGCGCAGACTGTACGATTGGTCCAGCGGCTGGTCGTACTCGTACGTCGAGACAAATATCTCGTCGTAGCTCGATGCGCTTGACCACGTCTGAGTGAGTTCGCTCGTGAGCCCGTCTTCCCGTGTTGCTTTCGCAGTCATCATTACCGAATTGTTGTCAATGTAGTCGATTGTCAGCGACACTATGACTTTCTGTCCGTCTCGGAACGCCCTGAAATTGGCCCTATCGGTGAACCGATGGATTTCGTTCTCGATGTCCGATATCGAGTCGGTCTCCGTAGACGGTCCGTCCCGCAGAGACACGAGGAGTTCGGTCCCCACGTCGACGTAGTAGTTGTACGTCCGGGTCTCGCCCGGTTCGACCGGCAGACGGTCGTGAATCCATCCGCCGTCGTGTGCCACACCCTTCGGACCACCGGCACTTTGCTCGGTTCCGTTGGTGTAGTACGACTCGCCCGGTTGGGGCAGGACCTTCTCGAAGTCGGTCCCGCCGTACTCGAGGTTGTCCCAGGTGACGGTCCCGTCGCCATCGGCAGCGAATCCGAGTTGTCCGGTTTCCCCGCCGTCCCACTGCTTGTCGTTTATGCCCACGTGTGCTACGGTATCACCTGACTTATTTACTGCACGGGCGTAAATCACACCTGTATCTGTGCTCGCGTCCAGGTCGTAGTCGATGATGATCGAGTAGTAATCGCCAGCCCCGTTGCTGTTGCCATTGACTGTCTTCGATGAGATTCCGCTTCCACCGACAGTGAGTTCCTCGTTGCTCGGGTCCCACGCGACTCCGTAGTACTCCGAACTGGTGTCTTCATCGCCGAAGTAGAAGTACGATGTAGTCCCGGACTGGTTCACCCTGACGTCGTAGCTGATACGGCCGCCGCGTTTGGGATAGTCGTGACTCTCTGGCGGTTCGAACCACTGCGGGGTGTCGAGTCCGTTCGGGTACGACGAGTTCAGCGACTTACTGCCGGCTTTGTCTTTGGCCTGGAGCGCACACGTACTGAGCTCCCCACCGACGACTTGAAAGTCGCTTTTGATTCCGTTTCCGTCGTAGCTGTCTTGGTCGATTTTACATTTGTTGGGTTTGGGCAGGTTGGTCCAGACAACGTTGTCGAAGAAGATTGCCTCCGCGTTCAGTGTCTCCGTGCTCACTCGCATCTCGAAGGATATGTTGTTCGGCCCTTTGTAATCCGACACGTCAATCTGTTCTGTCGTCCAGCCACCGGGGTCGCCGTTGGATGTCCAGACGGTATCGTTGTCCACGGTCACCACCGCGGCAACCTGCGCGATACCGAGGTCCGACCCCTTGTAGTCGAACGAGAACGCGTCCTCATTCGTGAGGTTCTCTCCGACGGTGACCCGTGCGACACCGTTGGCGAACTCACCGGCGGTGAACCGGCCAGAGGCACCCGAGACGTTCGCCACCGTGTCGTTCACCTCGAAGGCCATTTCCGCGGCGTCGGTCGACTCGAACGTGGCCGACATCTCGCTCCAGTTTTGCTGTGTTTTGATTGGTATCGACGGTCCCGGTGGTTCGAGTCTGACGTTGTCGATGTTGATTGTACAACTTTTGCAGGGGTTGACTCCGAATTCAATCTTCGTGTTTCCGGTCTCGCTCAGGAAGACGTTCGCCGTCTCAGCCGGAGTCGACTGTGCGCTCTTTGTTTTCCAGATTTGTGTTCCTCCGACTGAAAGGTTGAGTTTGGAGTTCGCGTCGAACTCCCCCCAGTAATCGAACGAGAGGAACTCCCCACCCGAGAGGTTCTCCCTGACGGCGACTGTCGCCTCACCGCTCCCGTTGAACTGTCCGGAGTTGCTCGCGACGCTTTTTTTGAACTAACATTGAACTTTGCATCACCACGGACGGTGCCTGCCGTTCGCTCCCAGTCCGATTCCGTTTGCAGCGGCAGTGAGTGGTTCACGAACGTCACGTTGTCGTAGTAGAGGGTACAGGGGGAGGAGAAGGAACACCCTGACCCTGAGAATACCTCTCCACCGAGTCCGACCTTCGTGTTGTCGCCATCGCCGGCAACGTCGATGAGTCGGTGCTCCCAATTGCCACCGGTGTCCTGTCCGCTCGACCACCTCGTCGTGCCGCCAACGGACACGTTGGTCTCGAAGTCACTCCCGAGGTCGTTGGAGTTGTATTCGAGCCGAATCCAGTTCTTCTCGGCGAGCAGGTCCTTCCAGACCACTGCCCCCGATGTCGGAGAACCGGTGAATTTGAATTCGCCCGACCCGGAACTATTGCTGCTCGGAGTCGAGGTCACGTCGTAGAATGCAGTGGACTTGGGTTTCGTGTTTTCGAACCCATTGAGTGCGTCCCATTTATTCTCGCTCTGTATCGGTATCAACACGTCCTGCACCTCGACATCTGTCGTGCTGTAGTCCTGCTCGCTGGAGACGTTGACTGTGACCGTACCGTTGCTACTGGGCGAGGTGATTTCCAGCCCCTCCACAAGGGTCGAATCGCCGGGAAGGAGAGTGACAGTCTCTGTATCTGTAACTACATTGGGAGGTTCGTCGGAAAGCGTGATTGTCTGGTTGTCGACGACACCGCCAACGTTCGTGACGTTCGCGTCGACCCGAATCGGGCTATCTGTCGGGACTGTCGATGGTGCGTCGGTGATGTCGACAGTCAGGTTGGGCGGGTCGAGCGTTCGGATCGCGGTGGCGTTGTCGCTCGGGACGCTCACCGTGACGTTGATATCGCCGTACTCGCCGTTCGTGTTGTCGAAGGCACAGCCCTCGTCCGCCCGGAACACCGACTCGCCGGGGTCGATTTCCTGTGTCCTGACCGTGCAGTCCTCGAGGACGGCCCCGGTCGTGTCGTTCGTGTACGTGACCGTGACGTTGACGTCGTCGGGGGCGGCCCCCACGTTCTCCAGATTGTACCCCGTCGTTATCCGTCCCTCGTCGGTCACGGACGGGTAGCCACTCGCGAACCCGACGGTGAACACGGACTTGTTCCGGAGCACCCGCACAGTGGTCTCGTCTGTGCTCTCGCGGAGGGGGGTGCCGCTGCTGAACTGGTCGTCGACCGCCGCCTCGAGAACGACCTCCTCGTAGGGGGTGCCGAGGTTGCCGTCTGCCGACCCGTTCCAGGAGGCCTCGATACGCCCTGTCTCGCCGTCGGCGTCCTGAACGGTGACCATATTGTACTCGTTATCAGAGACGGTGACGGTCACGTTGAGCGGGCCGTCCCCGCTGGTGGCGGTCAGACCGCTCGCGGTGTTCAGCGGGACAGTCTGTGCTGGTTGACCGTCCCGGGCGTTCACCCGGACCGTGAAGTTGTACTCGGAGCCGTCACTGAACACCGACGCGGTGTCGCTCTGTCTCTCGCCGCGCCAGTTCTCGACCAGCAGCGAGACGTCGGTGATGGGGATCGAGTGTGGCTGGTCGAGCAGGACGCTGTTCGTCGGTTCGTGTATCACCAGCAGCCGGAACTCCCCCCCGTAGAGTGTGCTGTTCTGTCTGTGTGTCCACCTGTCCCCCGGGGCGAACGTGCCCGCGCCGTCGTCTGTCTCGAACGCCTGGTCGAGTCTGAGTTCGGTCTCGGTGTCACCCTGCAACAGCACCTCGATGTTCTCGGGTTCGAACGTGTCACCGCCCTCGTGGTCGATTGTGATACCCTGCAGCGTGACATTGCCTTGGACGTTCGCGAGCAGTTGCTCGTCGCCGCCGCCGAAGTTCCCGAGCACGAGCGCTCCGGCGAGTGTCGCCAGTATCACGACGATACCGACCAGGATGATTACGCTGAGTATCTCCGATTGTCCGCGCCCCAGAAACCGCTGGAGTCGTCGTGTGACCGTGTCACGACCTGTCCCACCCATACGTTTGGGTTGTTTTGACAGAATAAACGTGCTGTGGTTCAACATGAGAGTCACCAACTCTGCGCGGGTCCAGTTTGTGGGTCCGGGCGAGCAGTGCGGCCCCCGTTGTGAGGAGCCCAAAGCGAGCACACCCGTCGTCGTGGAGCGTGTCAGAGGGTCACATCACGGGGTGGAAGCGGCGGGTTTATACGCCTGGGTAGACCAGTTTCGGCACAGTCTAGTGGCGCGACGTGGAAGCGTTACGGTATGACAGTCAGCGTGCTCGTGCCGTCGTCACTCGTCCGCGAGACAGCAAAGCGGGAGGCGACACGGAAGTTGGGCTCGGTTGCCCGTGCGGCGGTCGTCTTCCGGGTGGACCGGCTCACGGTCTACCCGGACCCCGCGGGCGAGCGGAGACACGACGACGGGTTCGTCGAAACCGTGCTGCGGTACGCCGCGACGCCGCCCCAGCTCCGAAAGGAGGTGTGGGACGAGCGGGACGAACTGGAGTACGTGGGCGTGATGCCGCCGCTCCGCGTGCGCTCACAGACCGGCTCCGAACCGGAGCGTTCGGGGTCGTCAAAACAGGGAATCGTGACCGAGGTCGGAGCTGATGGCCGCGTTCGGGTCAATTGCGGACTGCAACACCCGGTCTCGCTCCCGGTGCCGCCGGCGATGGCGACACCGTCGGAGGGGGAGCGTGTCACCGTCAGCATCTCTTCGCGAGAACCGGTCCGGGCGAAACTCGTCGACGAGCCCACGCCGGGCTACGTCGTCGACACCACGGACCTCGACGGCGCGCTCGCCCGCGAGGACGCGGGGCTGACAATCGCCTCCTCGCGGTACGGTGAGCGCCTGCGGCCGGGTCGTCTCGAGGACCTCGCGGCGTCGTGTCGCGGGGCCAGTCAAAACGACCAGCCTTCGTACACGGTTGCGTTCGGAGCGCCCGAGCGTGGCCTGCCCGCCATCCGCGGGCTCGACACCGGGGCCGTCCGGAACGGTACACGGGGAGCGTTCGACCGATGGGTGAACACGGTTCCAGACCAGGGAAGCGAGGTGGTGCGAACCGAGGAGGCGATGTTCGCAACGCTCGCGTGCCTGAACACGATGGAGTAACACAATGACACAACCTGACAGACCACGCAAAGGCTCGATGGGTTTCAGCCCGCGAAGCCGCGCGTCCGACGAGACACCACGGTTCGGGAGCTGGCCCGACGACGAGGGCCAGCCCGCGCCGCAGGGGTTTGCCGGCTACAAGGCCGGGATGACCCACGTGACGATAATAAACGACCAGCCGGAGTCGCCCCGCGAGGGGATGGAGGAGACTGTGCCGGTCACTGTCGTCGAGACGCCACCGGTTCGCGTGGTTGCGCTTCGAGCCTACGAGGAGACACCGTACGGAAAGCGACCCCTGACCGAGGTCTGGACCGACGAGTTCAGACCCGAACTCGAGCGGGCACTCGACCTGCCCGCCGAACCCGGCGGGGTCGCGGAGGAACAGCTACACGACGCACTCGAGTCGGGCAAACTGTCGGACGTGCACGCGATAACGCACACGGTGCCGGCCGAACTCTCCGGGGTGCCGAAGAAACGACCCGACGTGATGGAGAACCGCATCGGCGGCGGGTCGATGGCCGACCGGGTCGAGGCGGGTCTCGAGATGCTCGAGGACGGCGAGTACCGGATGACCGACGTGTTCCGTGCCGGCGAGTACGCCGACGCCGCGGGAATCACGACCGGAAAGGGCACCCAGGGCCCGGTGAAACGCTGGGGCGTACAGAAGCGGAAGGGGAAACACGCACGCCAGGGCTGGCGGCGCCGCATCGGCAATCTCGGCCCCTGGAACCCCTCCCGGGTGCGCTCGACGGTCCCCCAGCAGGGACAGACCGGCTACCACCAGCGAACCGAACTCAACAAGCGCCTCCTCGCGGTGGAGGACGACGGGTTCGACGTGGACGGCGGTCTCGTCGAGTACGGCGACGTCTCGGGGGCGTACACGCTGGTGAAGGGGTCGGTCCCCGGGCCGAAACAGCGACTCATTCGACTGCGCCCGGCCGTGCGTCCGAACGACCAGCCGCGTCTCGACCCAGAGGTGCGGTACGTCTCGACGGCGTCAAGTCAGGGGTGAACGATGCAGGCAACAGTACACACACTCGACGGTGAGGACGACGGGGAGCTATCACTCCCCGGCGTGTTCGAGACGCCGTTCCGGCCGGACCTCATCCGGCGGGCGGTCGTCGCGGCACAGGCAAACAGGAAACAGGACTACGGGGCCGACGAGTACGCCGGTCTCCGGACGCCGGCGGAGTCGTTCGGCAGCGGCCGCGGTCAGGCCCACGTCCCGCGCGAGGGCGGGCAGGCCCGGCGTGTCCCCCAGACGGTGGGTGGGCGCCCGGCACACCCGCCGAAGACCGAGAAAGACCGCTCGGTCGATATAAACGACAAGGAGCGAAAGAAGGCGATACGGTCGGCGATCGCGGCGACGGCCGACGCCGAGGTTGTCCGCGAGCGCGGTCACGAGTTCGAGGACGGCGTCGAACTGCCGCTCGTACTCACGGACGCGTTCGAGGACCTGAAAAAGACCCAGGAGGCGCTCGACACGCTGGAGGCAATCGGTGTCGACGCGGACATCGAGCGGGCCGACGAGACAACCGTGCGGGCCGGACAGGGGACGACCCGGGGCCGGAAGTACCGCCGGGCGACCTCGATTCTGTTCGTCACGACCGACGAACCCTCGCGGGCCGCCCGCAACCTCGCCGGAGCGGACGTGACGACCGCCCACGAGGTAAACGCGGAGGAACTCGCGCCGGGGACCCACCCCGGCCGGCTGACGGTGTGGACCGAATCGTCCATCGAGGCGGTGAGTAACAGATGACAGAGTACATAAAGTACCCGCGGGTGACAGAGAAGAGCGTCGACAAGATGGACTTCGAGAACAAGCTCGTGTTCATCTGTCACGTCGACTCGAAGAAAGGGCAGATCGCCGAGGAGATCGAGCAGCGCTACGACGTGACAGTAAAGGGCGTCTCGGCGATGGTGACCCCGCGCGGGGAGAAGAAGGCGGAGGTACAGCTCTCGGACGACCACGACGCACAGGAGATCGCCTCCAGGATCGGGGTGTTCTGAGATGGGACAGCGCATCCGCGGACAGCGGCGTGGCCGGGGCGGGTCGACGTTCCGTGCCCCATCCCATCGCTACAAGGCGGAGCTCTCCCACCGGACCGTCGAGGAGGGCGACGTCGTGCGCGGCACAGTGGTCGACATCGAGCACGACCCCGCCCGGAGCGCGCCGGTGGCCGAGATACAGTTCGAGGACGGGGACAAGCGACTCGTGCTCGCGCCGGAGGGTATCGCGGTCGGTGACGAGATACAGCTCGGTGTCTCGGCGGCGATAGAGAAGGGGAACACGCTCCCGCTGGCGGAGATTCCGGAGGGTGTGCCGGTCTGCAACGTCGAGGCAAAGGCCGGTGACGGCGGCAAGTTCGCCCGTGCCTCGGGGGTCAGCGCGACGCTGCTGGCCCACGAGCGGACGGCGACGGTCGTCGAGTTGCCCTCCGGCGAACTGAAGCGGCTCCCGCCGGACTGCCGGGCGACCATCGGGGTCGTCGCCGGCGGCGGTCGGACGGACAAGCCGCTGGTGAAGGCCGGAAACAAACACCACAAGGCAAAGGCACGCGGGATGGTCTGGCCTCGCGTGCGCGGTGTGGCGATGAACGCCGTCGACCACCCGTTCGGTGGCGGCGGTCGCCAGCATCCCGGGCGACCAAAGAGCATCTCCCGGGACGCCGCGCCGGGCCGCAAGGTCGGCGACATCGCATCACGCCGGACCGGACGAGGTGGCGAGTAATGAGTTCACAGGACTACCAGATCGGTCACGAGGGCGAGTTCACCTACCGTGGCCACACGCTCGAGGAGTTGCAGGCGATGGACGTCGAGGAGGTTGCGGAACTGCTTCCCGCGCGACAGCGGCGAACAATCGAACGCGGTCTGTCCGTCCAGCAGGAGAAGCTGCTGGCAGAGGCCCGCGAGGCCGGCGAGGAGGAGACCGCGAACGACCCGATCCGGACACACCTCCGGGGGATGCCGATTCTCCCGGAGATGGTCGGGGTCACGTTCGCGGTGCACGCCGGGCAGAGCTTCGAGCGGGTGACCGTCGAGCCGGAGATGCTCGGCCACTACCTCGGCGAGTTCCAGCTCACGCGCCAGGACGTCGAACACGGACAGGCCGGAATCGGAGCGACACGCTCCTCGAAGTTCGTACCACTGAAATAACAATGGGAATAAGCTACTCAGTCGACACCGACCCGGAGACAACGGCGCGAGCGATGCTCCGGGAGCGGCAGATCAGTCTCAAGCACAGCAAGGCCATCGCCCGCGAAATAAAGGGCAAACGCACCGGCGACGCGGTGTCGTACCTGGAGCGGGTCCGGGACGGCGAGCAGTCGGTGCCGATGCGCCAGCACAACGCCGGCGCGGGTCACCGCAGCGACATCGAGGGCTGGGACGCCGGTCGCTACCCCGAGAAGGCCGCGGACGCGTTTCTGGACCTGCTCCGGAACGTCATCGGTAACGCCGACCACCAGGGGTTCGAGGGCCAGCAGATGGAGATCAGCCACGTTGCCCCGCACAAGGTAAACGAACAACCCGGGCGCAAGCCCCGCGCGATGGGGCGTGCCTCGGAGTGGAACACCCCCGAGATCGACGTCGAGATTGTCATCGAGGAGGCAACAGATGGCTGACGAACAGCAGTTCATCGAGAACGGGCTTCAGCGCACGCAGATAGACGAGTTCTTCCAGGACGAACTCGGCCGTGCCGGTTACGGCGGCATGGAGATCGCAAAGACCCCGATGGGCACACAGATCGTGCTCGAGGCCGAGAAACCCGGGATGGTCATCGGGAAAGGCGGGAAGAACATCCGGAAGATAACGACCACACTGGAAGACGAGTTCAACCTGGAGGACCCGCAGGTGGACGTGCAGGAGGTCGACGAACCGGACCTGAACGCCCGCATCGTCGCCGACAGGCTGGCGAACGCGCTGGAGCGTGGCTGGTACTTCCGGAAGGCCGGTCACACCACGATCGACCGGATAATGGAGGCCGGCGCGCTCGGCGCCGAGATCGTGCTCTCGGGGAAGGTCACCGGCGCACGCTCCCGCGTCGAGAAGTTCAACCGTGGCTACATAAAGCACAACGGCGAACCGGCCGAGGAGATCGTCGACTACGGCGTCGCGACGGCGGTGATGAAGCTCGGCACCATCGGGGTGCGCGTGCGCATCATCCCGCCAGGTGCGGAGCTTCCGGACGACTTCGAGGTCCGCCGGGACGTCGAGGTGGAGGCCTACGTCCCCGAGGACGAGGGTGTCGAGGAACTGCTCGCGGGCGAGGCCGACGGCGAGGACGGCGAGGTGCCCGACGAGGTCGCCACGCCCGACCCCGCTCCCGGTGCTGGCCCCGACGAGGTCACCGAGACGGTCGTCGAGGAGGGCGAGGCCTTCGAGACGGAGGAACCGGTCGAGGATGTCGAGGAGGAGCTCGAGGACCTGGAGACCGACATCGAGGAGGACCTCGACAGGGAGACCGAACAGGAGGCCGAGGAACTGCTCGATGAGATGGAAGACGTGGAGGGCGACGTATGACGATCCTGCACTCGAAGGAGATACGCGACATGACACCGGCCGAGCGGGAGGCCGAACTCGAGCAGCTGGAGACGGAGCTCCTGAACGCACAGTCGGTGAAGGCAGCCGGCGGGATGCCGGAGAACCCCTCGCGCATCGGCGAGTTGCGGCGGACAATCGCCCGATTGAAGACGATACAGCGCGAGGAGGGCGACCTCGAGGCCGAGAGTGTCGCCGAGCGACAGGGAGGAGGACAGTGACACTCACAGCGGAGACGCTCGCCCGGCACGAACTGGTCGGGCTGGCGGTCGAGGTGGTCGGGGCGTCGAACCCGGACCTGCTCGGCACGAGCGGCGAGACCGTGATGGAGACGACCCGGACACTCGGTATCGAGCACGAGGGGCGTGTACTGCAGGTGCCGAAGGCAGACGCTACCTTCGAGTGGACACTCCCGGACGGGGAGCGGGTCAGAACAGACGGCGAGCGTCTCGTCGGGCGACCGGCGCGGCGCACCGAACAGCGAGGTGATTCGATATGGCGATAGGACTCGACGTAGAGCAGCCACCGGAGCCAGAAAAGCCCGAGGAGTACGACTACGAGACCTGCCCGTTCTACGGTGAGCTGTCCGTCCGTGGACAGGTCATCGAGGGCGAGGTGGTCTCGACAGATATGGCGCGGACGGTTGTCGTCGAGCGCGAGTACGACGTGACCGTCCCGAAGTACGACCGGTTGATGAAGCGCCGCTCGCGGGTGTCGGCGCACGTGCCGGGCGTGCTCGAACCGCTCTCGGTTGGCGACACCGTACAGATCGCCGAGACGCGGCCGCTCTCGAAGACGAAATCACACGTCGTCGTCGAGGTACGCGGAGGTGAGGACTGATGGAGGCGATGAAGGCGGACGTCACCCAGGGGTTGAAGAAGGGGTCGATACTGACCTGTGCGGACAACACCGGGGCGCGCGAACTGAAGGTGCTGAGCACGTCGGGTTACTCCGGTCGGGTCAACCGCCAGCCAAAGGCGGGACTCGGTGACCGGATTACCGTGTCGGTGACGAAGGGCACCCCGGAGATGCGGCGGCAGGTGCTCAACGCGGTGGTCGTCCGGCAGCGAAAGGAGATACGGCGGCCCGACGGCACCCGACTCTCCTTCGAGGACAACGCGGCGGTTGTCGTCGACGAGAACGACGACCCACGAGGGACCGAAATAAAGGGACCGATTGCACGCGAGGTCGCCGAGCGGTTCGGCGCGATCGCGTCGACAGCGACCATGATAGTATGACACAGCAGCCACACAAACAGCGGGAGGCACAGCGCGAGGCGCCGTTGCACGAGCGACACAAGCAGGTGCGGTCGACGCTCTCGACGGAGTTGCGCGAGCAGTACGACCAGCGCTCGGTGCGGGTCAACGAGGGCGACACGGTCGAGGTGATGCGTGGCGACTTCGCCGAGGAGACCGGCGAGGTGGTGCAGGTGGACCTGCGCGACGCGACCATCCAGGTCGACGGTGTCACGAACGAGACGGTCGACGGCGAGGAGGTTCCCCGACCGCTCGACGCGAGCAACGTCCGCGTGACGAGTCTGGACCTCTCGGACCCGCGCCGCGAGCAGCGACTGGAGGGCGAACAGTGACCAACCACCAGAAACGGCTGTCGGTTCCCAACACGTGGCCGGTCGAGCGGAAGACCGAGATGTTCACGGTGAAAGCCGACGCCGGACCACACGGTGATGCGGGGGTCCCCCTGCTCATCCTCCTGCGGGACGTGCTCGGGTACGTCGACAGTCGCAAGGAGGCCCGGTACGCGCTCGAACAGGACGCCATCGATATCAACGGGGGCACTGTCACGGACGAGGAGCGCCCGGTCGGGATGTTCGACATCCTGGCGTTCCGCGAGCGCGAGGAGTACTACCGCGTGTTCCCGGACGAGGGTGGCCGACTGTCGCTGACCCCGATAGACGAGGATGCCGCGGGGAGCAAACTCGGCAAGATAATCCGCAAACAGCACGTCCCCGGCGGCGACCTCCAGTTGACACTGCACGACGGGCAGACGCTGCTGGTCGAGGACGCCTCGGCACACAGCGTCGGTGACTCGCTGGTGGTCGGGAACGAGGACGACGAGATCGTCGCTCACTTCGAGTACGAGGAGGGTGCGCTGGCGACAGCGGTCGACGGCCAGCACGCCGGTCAGATCGGGAGTATCGACGAGATACAGGTCACCGCGAGCAGTTCGTCGAACAACGTCCTGCTGTCGGCCCACGGCGACGGCGAGCAGTTCGAGACCGTCGAGGAGTACATTGTGGTCATCGACGAGAACTTCATCGACGACGATACCGGGGAAGACAGTGACAGCGACACCGAGACGGAGGCAGCAGAATGAGTTCAGAGAGCGAGCGACTCCACGAGATGCGACAGCCGCGGATAGAGAAGACAGTCGTGCACATGGGTGTCGGTCAGGGTGGCCGCGAGCTCGGTCAGGGCGAGGAGATACTCGCCGACGTGACGGGACAGCAGCCGGTCCGGACCGTGGCGACGATGACCGAACCGGAGTTCGGCATCCGCGAGGGTGACCCCATCGGCGCGAAGGTGACCCTGCGTCACGAGGACGCACGGGCGTTTCTCGAGACGGCACTGGCGACGGTCGAGTTGTCGCGGAGCCAGTTCGACGACACGGGCAACTTCAGCTTCGGTGTCGAGGACCACACCGACTTCCCGGGCCAGGAGTACGACCCGACGGTCGGCATCTACGGGCTGGACGTGACGGTGAACCTGGTGCGGCCGGGCTACCGGGTGGCAAAGCGGGACCGCGCCTCGCGGTCGATCCCGACGAGTCACCGCCTGAGTGTCGACGACGCCGTCGCGTTCGTGGAGTCGACCTTCGACGTGGAGGTGACGGCATGAGCGGACAGGACGGCGAGGAGCCCGAGCGCGAGCAGGACGAGGATGCGGTCACCGGCGAACACGCGACGACACGGAGCGAACAGTTGCGGGACTGCCAGCGATGCGGGCGCAAACAGGGACTGGTCGGCAGGTACGATATCTACCTCTGCCGGCAGTGCTTCCGCGAGGTCGCCCGGAGCATGGGGTTCAAGAAGTACTCATGACAGGAAACGACCCACTGGCCAACACGCTCTCGGCGATCGACAACGCCGAGAGTGTGGGCCAGCTCACACAGGAGGTACAGCCCGCCTCGAACGAGATCGGCAGTGTACTCGAGGTGCTCTACGACCGCGGGTATATCGACGGCTTCCAGCGGATCGACGACGGGAAGGCCGGCCGGTTCGAGGTCGAACTGAAAGGCGCGATAAACGAGTGTGGCCCGGTCAAACCCCGCTACTCGGCGGGTGCCGACGAGTTCGAGAAGTGGGAGAAGCGGTTCCTCCCCGCCCGTGACTACGGGGCGCTCGTCGTCACCACCTCTCACGGCATCATGAGCCACTACGAGGCTCGCCGGGAGGGGGTCGGTGGCCAGGTCATCGCATACGTATACTAAAAATGATAGAAACACGACTACAGATACCGGCGGAGGTGAGCGCCGAGATGGACCATCTCGAGCTCACCGTCGAGGGACCGAACGGCAGCGTCACGCGGCGGCTGTGGTACCCCGACGTCTCGGTGACAGTCGAGGACGGCGAGGTGGTCGTCGCGAGCGACGCGGACGACGCCGAGACCGCCTCGACCATCGGGACGTTCGAGAGTCACATCGAGAACATGTTCCACGGTGTCACCGACGGCTGGGAGTACGAGATGGAGGTGTTCTACTCGCACTTCCCGATGCAGGTGACAGTCGAGGGCAGTGAGGTCGTCATCGAGAACTTCCTCGGCGAGCGGGCGGCCCGGCGGACCGAGGTCCACGGCGACACCGAGGTCGAGATCGACGGCGAGCAGATAACCATCCACGGGCCAGATATCGAGTCCGTGGGGCAGACCGCGGCCGACATCGAACAGCTCACGCGGGTCACCGACAAGGACTCCCGCGTCTTCCAGGATGGGGCCTACATCACGAACAAGCCCGGCCGGGGTGACGCCTGATGAGCGGCGAGGAGTCCGACGCCGAGCTGACGGAGCTCGGTGGCGTCGACGAGGAGACCGCGGCGGCGCTCGCCGATGCCGGGGTCGAGACGGTCGAACACGTTGCCGCGGCCGACCAGGAGGACCTGCAGGCGGTCGAGGGCGTCAGCACGGCGCTGGCGGCCCGGATGAAGGCAGAGACTGCCAGCGTCGAGGTCAGCGACGATGTCGACGCGGCTGTCACCGACCTCGGCGAGGAGACGACCGAGGAGGAGACGACCGACGAGGCAGACGAGGACGAGGAGTCGACCGAGGAGACAGACGAGATAACCGAGCTGGAGGATATCAGCGGTGTCAGCGAGACAAAGGCAGAGGCACTGCGCGAGGCGGGCTACGACAGCATCGACTACATCCAGGGCGCGAGCCAGGAGGAGCTGGCGAACGTCGACGGGGTCGGGATGGCGCTTGCGGCCCGGATAAAGGCCGATGTCGGTGACATCGACATCGACGAGAGCGTCGAGCCGGAGCTGGAGGAGGAAGAGACCGAGGAGGTCGAGACGGAGCTGGTCGCACGCGGGCTGACCGAGAAGACCCCCGAGCTCGCCGAGTCCGAGGAGCGTCTGCTCGGCCAGCGGAGTCGCGAGGGCAAGCCGAAGTTCAACCGGCAGGATCATCACAAGAAAAAGCGGGTACCGACCTCGTACCGTCGCCCGCGCGGACAGCTCTCGAAGCAGCGAAAGGGTGTGAAAGGAAAGGGCGACACCGTCGATGCCGGGTTTCGAACACCGGCCGAGATACGGGGTCGCCACCCCTCCGGGTTCGAGGAGGTTCGGGTGTACAACACGGACGACCTGGAGGGGGTCGACGGCGACCGGCAGGCGGTGCGGATCGCCTCGTCGGTCGGCGGGCGGAAGCGCGAGCGCATCGAGGAGCAGGCCGAGGACGCCGGCATCCGGGTGCTGAACCCGACCTACGAGGAGGTGGAGGTCGAATGACCGACCTCGGCGCACAGAAGCGGCTGGCCGCGGACGAGCTCGGCGTCGGTGAGAGCCGGGTCTGGCTCGACCCCGACAGGCAGGCGGACATCGCGGAGGCGATCACCCGCGAGGATATCCGCGACCTGATCGAGGAGGAGGCAATCCAGGCGGACCCGAAGTCGGGCAACTCCCGGGGTCGGGCCCGCGAGCGACAGTCGAAGCGCTCGTACGGCCACCAGAAAGGGCCCGGCACCCGCAAGGGGAAAGCCGGTGCCCGCGAGAACGAGACGGAGGACTGGCAGTCCCGCATCCGCGCCCAGCGAAAGCGACTGCGGGAGCTCCGCGATTCCGGTGAACTCTCCCGGAGCGAGTACCGCCAGCTCTACGACAAGGCCGGCGGCGGAGAGTTCGACAGCGTGGCGGATCTCGAACGACAGATCGACAAACGAGGTGACGTATGATGGCAACAGGACCACAGTACACAGTGCCGATGCGACGGCGTCGCGAGGCCCGGACGGACTACCACCAGCGGTTGCGCCTGCTGAAATCGGGGAAACCACGGCTCGTGGCGCGCACGAGCAACACCCAGGTCAGGGCGCAGCTGGTCGAGACCAGCCGGGAGGGCGACGAGACGGTCGCCAGTGCCCGCTCGAACGACCTCCGCGAGTACGGCTGGGAGGCGCCGACGGGCAACATGCCCGCGGCCTACCTCACCGGTCTGCTGGCGGGGCTGCGGGCCGTCGAGGCCGGTCGCGAGGCGGCGGTGCTCGACATCGGCCTGCACTCCCCGACGCCGGGGAACAAGGTGTTCGCGGTACAGGAAGGTGCAATCGACGCCGGGCTCGAGATACCACACAACGACGCGGTGCTGGCGGACTGGCCGCGCACCCGTGGCGAGCACATCGCCGAGTACGCCGCACAGGAGGACGGTCTCTACAGCGGCGAGTTCGACGCGACGGAGCTTCCCGAGCACTTCGACGAACTCCGCGAGCGACTGCTCGGCGGGGAGGTGGAGCTATGAGCGCCGGTGAGGGCTGGGTCCCGCAGACCCGGCTCGGCAAGCGTGTCGCCGACGGCGATATCGACACCATCGAGGACGCGCTGAACTCGGGGCTCCCGCTGAAGGAGGCCGAACTGGTCGACCAGCTGGTCACCCTGGAGGACGAGGTGCTGGATATCAACATGGTCCAGCGGATGACCGACTCCGGACGACGCGTGAAGTTCCGGTGTGTGGTCGCCGTTGGCGACCGCAACGGGCTGGTCGGCTACGCACAGGGTCGTGACGACCAGGTCGGCGGCGCAATCGAGAAGGCCATCGACATCGCGAAACTGAATCTGGTGCAGGTCCCCCTGGGCAGCGGGTCCTGGGAGGACCGACCGGGCGGTGACCACTCGCTGATCCGCAAGTCCGAGGGCACCGCCGGCAGCGTCCGCGTGGAGGTCCGCCCCGCCCCGAAGGGGCTCGGACTCGCGGCCGCCGAGACACCGCGGAAGGTGCTCGAACTCGCGGGTGTCGAGGACGCCTGGACGAAGAGCCACGGCAACACCCGGACGACGGTCAACCTCGCGAAGGCGACCTACAACGCCCTGGTCAGCGCCGCACAGGCGCGTGTCCCACAGCGGGTCCACGAGCGCCAGCGGGAGGTGTCGGAATGAAAGCTGTCGTCCAGGTGCGCGGCGAGGTCAACATGAACGGGGACATCCGCGATACCCTGACGATGCTGAACCTCGGACGGGTAAATCACGCGACACTCGTTCCCGAGGAGCCAACCTACGAGGGGATGGTGACGAAGGTCCACGACTACGTCGCACACGGCGAGCCGAGCCAGGCGGTGCTGGAGACCATCCTGAGCCGGCGGAGCGAACCCGCCGAGGGTGAGGCCGACATCGACGACGACTGGGTCGCCGAACAGACCGGGTACGGGTCGGTCTCGGAGCTGGCCGCGGGGTTGCTCGCGGAGGAGACCAGCCTGCAGGCGGCCGGTCTGTCGCCGACGCTGCGACTGCACCCGCCGCGGAGCGGTCACAAGGGTATTAAACAACCAGTCGCTACTGGTGGACAGGTCGGCGTCCACGAGACCGACGAAATCGACCAACTGCTGGAGGCGATGCGATAATGACAGGCAAGAAAAAACGACAGCGGGGTTCGCGTACCCACGGTGGCGGGTCGGGCAAGAACCGCCGTGGTGCCGGCCACCGTGGCGGACACGGCGCGGCCGGCCGCGACAAGCACGAGATGCACAACCACCCACCGCTCGGCGAGGAGGGGTCGGGGTTCTCACCGCCGGAGAAGGTCCAAGACGAGGTGCTGACCGTCGACCTGCAACGGATCGACGAGGACGCGCCGCTGCTTGCCGCGGAGGGGACCGCGACCGAAACCGACGGCGGCTACCGGGTCGACGCCCGGGACCTCGTCGACGGCGGCTACGACGCGGACGCGGTGAAGGTGCTCGGGGACGGACAGGTGCGACGCGAACTCGAGGTTGTGGCCGACGCGTTCTCGGAGTCGGCCGAGGAGAACCTCGATGGCGCGGGCGGCGAGGCCGTCCGCTCGGAGCGTGCGACCGACAACACAACAACAGAGTAACATGAGCTGGAAGGATACCGCCGAACCGGTTCTCACGCGGTTGCCGGCGATCCGCCGGCCCGACGGGCACGTCCCGTTCAGGCGCAAGCTGGGCTGGACCGCCGGCATCGTGGTACTGTACTTTTTCCTCACGAACGTCCTGCTGTTCGGCGTGGGGTCAGAGGAACAGGTGTTCGGTCGTTTCCGGTCGATCCTGGCCGGGGCGTCCGGGTCGCTGATGCAGGTGGGTATCGGTCCCATCGTGACCGCGAGCATCGTGTTGCAGTTGCTCGGCGGGTCTAACCTGCTCGGTCTCGACACCCAGAACAACCCCCGCGACCAGGTGCTCTACCAGGGGCTCCAGAAGTTCCTCGTCATCGTCATGACTGTCATGACGGCGATTCCGATGGTGTACGCGGGCTTTCTGACACCGGACCAGTCTGTCGCGACCAGCCTGGGTATCCCGATCGGCGGTCTCGAGTTCCTCATCTTCGCACAGGTGTTCGCCGGCGGTATCCTCATCCTGTACATGGACGAGATCGTGAGCAAGTGGGGTATCGGGAGCGGTATCGGGCTGTTCATCATCGCGGGCGTGAGCCAGCGGTTGATCAGCGGTCTGCTCGCCAACGAGATAATCATCAACCAGCCGGACATCGGTGAGCCGGGCATCCTGGTCACCTGGAGCAAGATGATACTGGGTGTCCGGGAGCGTCCGAACCCCATCAGCCCGGGCGGGTTCCAGGAACTCTTTATCGGGGACGCCCAGTTGCTCGCAATCATCACCACCGTCGCCATCTTCGTGGTGGTGGTGTACGCCGAGAGTGTGCGGGTGGAGATACCACTCTCCAACGCACGGGTGAAAGGTGCCCGTGGCCGGTTCCCGGTGAAGCTCATCTACGCGAGCGTTCTGCCGATGATTCTCGTGCGGGCACTGCAGATGAACATCCAGTTCATGGGCCAGGGCCTGAACAACGTCATCGACATGCCCAGCTGGCTCGGTGTCTACAGCCAGGAGGGCCCGGTCGGTGGGTTCTTCTACTACGTGGCCCCGATACAGCGACCCGAGGACTGGATGTGGTTCGCGTTCAACGTCGAGGGGAACCCCGAGGTCTGGCAGATCCTGATACGTGTGACGACGGACCTGACGGTGATGATAATCGGCGGCGCCATCTTCGCCATCTTCTGGGTCCGGACGACCAACATGGGCCCGGAGGCGACCGCCCAGCAGATTCACGGCTCCGGGATGCAGATCCCCGGGTTCCGGCAGAACGTCCAGAGCATCGAGCGGGTGCTCGAACAGTACATCCCGCAGGTGACCGTCATCGGTGGCGCTCTCGTCGGCGTGCTCGCGGTCGGCGCGAACATGTTCGGCACCATCGGCGACGTCACCGGCACTGGACTGTTGCTGACTGTCTCCATCACCTACAAGCTCTACGAGCAGATCGCCGAGGAGCGCCTGATGGAGATGCACCCCATGATGCGCAAGATGTTCGGTTAGAAAGCCGCGACAGACACACTCCGGAGCGGGTGGTTCACTCCGGACGGTATCTATCGACCCGCGCTTGCAGGTTGTCGAACGTTCTTTCGACTGTCTCGATATCGGGTGCGCCGGTAATCAGTCCCCACCATCGGCGACGGGCCGCTTCCGGTAGTCCTTCCGGGTCGCCACCGAGGTCTTCCGCAAGCGCCTCGCGGAGTTCCTCGGCCTGTTCGTTTATCGTCTCGTCGAAGGCGTCGAGTTCACTGTCGGTCATCGGTTCCGTATCCCGTGCCATTGCTCGAATCTCCGTATGTACCGTTCTGCGTGCTGATTGAAGTGTTCTTCGGCGAAGGTGAGCGCGTCGTTGGCGGTCATCGAAGGGGATATTTCCTCGCTCCTGAGTTTCTCACCATCTTGATACACATCCGCATGAACGCCCTCCTCGGTTACATCGTGGCCGTGCTTCCCCTCGGGGTCGTGGTCGAACCGAACGATTTCAGCCCAGTCTCCATCGAGTCGGTATTCAACTTGCACCACGAAGCGGGTGATTTCACCGCGGTTGTGACTGTAGCCGATCCGTCGGCGGACACGGTACTCAAACAGTGTTGTGAACTCCCGGTCGTACTCACGCGGCCTTACAGCGACCCACAGACACAGACCCCCCCCTCTCGAATCTGGCTGGTAACGTGTTCGTGAAGACTCCGGGCCAGTTCTCGCATCTGTTGTGCCTGTCGGTCTGTTGGGCGTCGCCCGCCGTAGTAGCTGTCCGTGCGGTTGGTGTCGTAGAGCTCACAGAGCCTTTCTGTGGTCGCGGCGGAGAGCAGTCCGAGGTCACTTGCACGACTGTAACAATAGGTGTGGTCGTGAAAATCAGCCAGGCTGTCGCCACCTTCGGCTAGCGCGTAGGCCTCAATCGAACGTTCGGTTGCCCCAAAACACAGTTCCACGGTCGCCGTGTAGAGACCTTGTCCCACGAGATGGTCGATAGCAGCCAGCAGCCGACAGCCCTTGGTCAGTTGCGCTTTCCAGTCAGCGTCGGTGTCGATATGCTCCTCGTATGTCGGAATTCCGTGTCCCTCCTCGTTGAACGCATCGACGGCTACACTGAGTCCGTCGGTGATGGTCTGTGGGTCGGACTCTTCACACATTTGTATCACCGTGGAGGATAACCCCACGTTCGGTCTCGAAGTCGAACTCATCCGCCTCGTGGACTACGAACCCGTTGCTCAGAATCTCCCGTATCTCGTCTGCGTAGTTCGGCACGGCAGAGTAGCCTTCGACATCGATTTCGTACGCGTACCGGCCGATATCGAACTCGCGGCCTTCGAGATCCTGTCGAACCCGGTTTGCGGTACGCTGGTTTGTCATCCGGCCTTCGCTCACGAGCACCCAGAGGTCGATGTCGCTGCGCCGGTCGGCCTCGCCGCGAGCGACGCTGCCGTACAGGACGATGAGGAGAACCGTCTCGAGTCTGTCGCACAACTCCTCGACCGCCGCCCGAACTGGGGGCTGAAACTCCGACTGTGGAATCTGCAAAATTGGGTCGTCCGGCCGGGAGAGTCGGTCACGGTTGACCCGGACGCTCCGCGTGTTTCCCTCGCGTCGCTCGACGGCGAGGTCGTTTGCGACCAGCACGTCCACCGCCTTCGACACGGTGGGCTGGGAGTACTTGACGATGTCCTGGAGTTCCGTGATGGAGAACTCCTCCGTGTGATGCCGAGCGAGGAACGTGAGTACGTCGTGTGCTGCCTGACTGCTGAACAGTCCG
>CAZFMN010000006.1:0-20022 GCA_964520075.1 uncultured Halobacteriales archaeon
CCACCGTCGCCGATTCGCCCGCTCCGGATGCGGTTGCCTCGACAGTCGCCAGCTCCGGCCGTAGTTCACGCCGACCGACCGCCTCGGTCGTGATTGTTCGTCGAACCACTGTGTTCGAATCCGAGCAGTCCGAGACAGATAGAGCTTTGTCAGACACGCGACCGACAGACGGTGCTCCGACGGACCTGCTCACGGCCGACCACGGTTTCCCCGTATCTCTCGCCCGGTCACTGTCGCGGATACAGTTGCTCCGGTCGGGCGCGAACACCAGGCCAGGGCGTTGCAGGCTGAGAGACACCACCTCTGTTTATACCCGTATCGAGGGAGAAGAGGCAGATATGTCGAACGTCGATGCGACACAGAGCGAGAGGCAGAGTCCGAGCAACGCCCCGGACGGTCACGACCCCGTGCCGGGTTTCGTCGACTGGATACTGGGGATACTGGCGGGCAT
The DNA here is from genome assembly GCA_964520075.1 of uncultured Halobacteriales archaeon. GTDB lineage: Archaea > Halobacteriota > Halobacteria > Halobacteriales > Haloarculaceae > Halovenus. The sequence continues at coordinate 452 of CAZFMN010000006.1, forward strand.
CGTCGGATTCGGTCTGACAGCGGCCAGCGTCCTCGTCTACACACGGGCCGACCAGGAGGCGATCAGAGATGTCGTCACCGAGCAGGATGTCGAGCCGAACGGGGTCACCCAGGAGGAGCTGATAACCGCCGCGGAGCCGTTCACCGACTGGCTCGCGGTCGGACTCGGCGTGACCGGTCTCGTGCTCGTGGGGTTCGCCGTGGCGTTCGTCTACACGCGCCGGCAGACCCGCCGCCGGGTCTCCCGTGATGGTGGCACCACCGCCACGTTCCTGCCCTGCACCGTGTACGGGGCCACCGTGTCGTCGCTGGTGTCGTCCGCCATCCCCGGTCTCGGAGCACTCGTCGGTGGCGGTGTCGGGGCGCACCTGTACGACGGCGACTCCACTGTCCGCATCGGCGCCGCGACGGGGCTGGTCTCGTTCGCGGTCACACTCCCGTTGCTGGCCTCCATCGGGGCCGGGGCGGTCGCCGGCGGCGCTGCGATCAGTGAGGCCGGCGGCGGCGGTCTGATAGCCGGGGTCGTCATCATCTCCGGACTGGTCGGGGCGGCGTTCAACGCTGGCTTCGGTGCCCTGGGCGGCTACCTCGCCGACCGGTTCGCCTGATACGGTCGTGCAGAAGTACTTTCGCTTCGATTCGGCCTCGGAACGTGTGATATCCTGTCTCTGGCGGTAGTTCCTTGCGCACGACCGTACGAGACCACGCCGTCTGGTCGCACTCGCCCGGCCACCCTCGCCGCCCGCCGCGTTCTCCCGCTGTCACCGCTGCTCTCAGTGACACACCTCCCGGAGTACGGCTCACGGCCGTTCCTCGCGCTCCCCGACGCCGGGGGAGCAGACACCGCGCGGGCCACGCGGTTCTCGGGAAACCTTTTCACCGGTGTCGTGCATATCCGGAGGTATGGCTGTTCGCGACGCGCCGGAGGGGTTGCTATCGTCGGTACGCCGCCTGCTACCGGTGGTGCTCGTGTTGCTGGGGCTCGTTCTGGTCTCCGACCTTGGTCGCCGTCTCGTGACCGGCGAACTCCCCGTGAGCACGTTCGCGACGTTCCTCTGGAACGGAATCGTGTTCGGGATGGCGGTCGGTCTCGCTGGCATCGGGCTGGCGATGACCTACAGCATCCTGCAGTTCGCGAACTTCGCACACGGTGACTACATCACAGCCGGTGCGTTCACCGGCTGGCTGGCGGCGTTCGTCGTCGCGGGACTCGGCTCGTTCGGACTCGACGCGCTCGTGCTGGTCTCGGACACCGTCCCGACAGGCGAGTTAGGGGTAAACGTCTTCGCGACGCCGCTTGCGATTCTGGCGGGGCTCGTGGTCGCGAGTGTGACCACCGGCGGTCTGGCGCTCGCGCTCGACCGGGTCGTGTTCAGGCCGATGCGCGGGGCCCGGGGGATCGCCCTGCTCATCGCGAGTGTTGGGGTCGCGCTGGCGTTGCGGCACGCGCTGATCATCCTGTTCACCGGTTCGACCCGGAGTCTGACGACGGACGTACCGAACCAGGAGCTCACAGTCGGCCAGGGTGGGGTGTCGGTCGGTGCACACGAGGTGACACTTGTCGTTGTCGCCGCCCTGCTCATGCTGGGGACACATCTGCTCCTGCGGTACACGAAACTCGGCACCGCGATGCGGGCGATGGCCGACAACCGGGATCTCGCGCTGGTGACCGGTATCCCGACAGAACGGGTCATCCGCACGACGTGGCTGGTCGGCGGTGCCCTGACCGGTGTGGCGGGCTTTCTCATCGCGCTCGAGCAGGGTTCGATGGACCCCACCTTCGGCTGGGACCTGCTCCTGCTCGTCTTCTCGGCGGTCATCCTCGGCGGTATCGGCTCGGTGTACGGGGCAATCGTCGGGGGTATCGTCATCGGTATCACCAGCCGCCTGTCGCTGGTCTGGCTCCCGAGTGAACTCGTGCTGGTCGGGGCCTTCGGGGTGCTCGTCGTCATGCTGCTGGTGCGGCCACAGGGCCTGCTCGGGGGGGTGAAGACGGTATGAGTCCCGGCCCACTCGAGCGCGTCCTCGCGGCCCTGCGGACACGGCTCGACACCGTCCGCGGGGTGGTCGGTGACCCGCGGGTCACGGACGGTGGCACCGTCCGGCGCAGGGCCAGTGACCTCCAGATTGTCGCCGGACTGGTGCTCGGGCTGTACGTCCTGTTTCTGGTGCTGTCGTGGTTCGGCGGGTTCCAGAACGCGGAGGCGCTCACCAGTCGTCTCCAGTCGGTCACGCTGCTGGCGCTGGTGTACGTGATGCTCGCGCTCGCGCTCAACCTCCAGTGGGGGTACGCCGGCCTGCTCAACCTCGGTGTGGCGGGGTTCGCGGCGGTCGGTGTCTACACGATGGCGCTGCTGAGCCTCCCTGCGGAGGGGCTGGGACTCGGACTGCCGCTCCCGGTCGGGATACTCGGGGGGTTCCTGGCGGCGACACTGCTGGGTGCGCTCGCGGCACTCCCGGCAATTCGGCTCCGGGCGGACTATCTGGCCATCGTGACACTGGCGTTCAGCGAGATGATCCGGCTGGTGATCCGCTCACGACCGGCCGCCGAGTTCACGGTCGCCGGGCAGACGCTCGGCACCGGCGGGACCGGCACGCTTGATCTCCCCCCGAACCCGGTCAAGCGCCTGCTGTACCAGAACCCCGACCAGGGGGCGTTCATCGCGGTGGAGAACCCGACAATCGTCGGCGACCCGCTGTTCAGCGCCGGTGAGGCGGTCGGGTTCGGCCCCGCGCTCGTCGAGCGACTCGTCTACACGGTCGTGCTGTTTGTCGTCGCCCTGTTGTTCTACTGGCTGCTCGTCCGGGTGGGCAACTCGCCGTTCGGCCGTGTGCTGAAGGCAATTCGCGAGGACGAACTCGTCGCCAGTTCGCTCGGCAAGGACACCCGGCGGTTCAAGATAATCGCGTTCGCGGTGGGCTGTGGCCTGATGGCGCTCACCGGGATGCTCTGGCAGATGAAAGCCGGCGGGTCGACCGCCCCGGCCACGTTCGAACCCGAGCTCACCTTCTTCGTGTTCGTGGCGCTCATACTCGGCGGCTCCGGGTCCAACACCGGGGGTGTCGTCGGTGGTATCGTGTTCGTGGCGCTGTTACTCGAGGTGCCGACGTTCGTCCAGCGCATCGTCGACACCCAGTTCGGCCTCTCGTCGGAACCGAACACCATCCTCGACGCGCTCACCGGGGTCGACTCGTTTCTGGGATACATGTTCGCCGACGATAATCTCTCGGCACTCCGGTTCGTGCTGCTCGGCATCATCCTGGTCTACCTGATGCAGAACCGCCCGGAGGGTCTGTTCGGTGGCCGGACCGAGGAGGCATCGACCGTCGACCTCTCGGAACGACCCGGGTCGACGGAGGGGGAGTCGTGAGCAACAACCGCCGCGCGGCCGAGGTGAGCGAACCGGCGACGGACAGCACCGGGACCGACGGGGCTGACCGCCGGTCCGACGAGACAGACGGGCGAGCACCCGGTGTCGACACCGCCGAGACAATCCTCGCCGTCGATGGGTTGCGGAAGTCCTTCGGCGGAATCACCGCCGTCGACGGTGTGAGCTTCGAGGTCGAGCGCGGCACCATCACGGGGCTCATCGGCCCGAACGGCGCGGGCAAGTCCACGACGTTCAATCTCGTCACCGGGGTGAACACCCCCGACACCGGTGTGGTCCGGTTCGACGGCACCGACATCACCGGCTGGCAACCCGACAGGATCGCACGCCGCGGACTCGTCCGCTCGTTCCAGATTGCGCGCGAACTCGAGGGGATGACCGTCATCGAGAACGTGATGCTCGCCCCGCCCGACCAGGCCGGCGAGCGGTTCTGGTCTGCCGTCCTCCCCGGGTTCCGGGGTCGGGTCACGCAACAGGAGAAACAGCTCCGCGAGCGCGCCTGGAAGACACTGGAGTTTTTCGAGCTCGACCACCTCGCCGGCGAGCAGGCCGGGTCGCTCTCGGGTGGTCAGCGCAAGCTGCTGGAGATGGCACGCGTGCTGATGACCGACCCCGAGATGATACTGCTCGACGAGCCGATGGCCGGGGTCAACCCCACACTGGAGGAGAAACTGCTCGACCGACTGCACGAGCTCCAGGAGCGCGGCTACACGTTCCTGCTCGTCGAACACGACATGGATGTGGTGATGAACCACTGTGACCCGGTCGTGGTGTTACACCAGGGGCAGGTGCTCGCCGAGGGTGACCCGGCGACGGTTCGAGACGACGAGCGCGTCCTCGAGGCGTATCTCGGAGGGGAGGTCCGATGAGCGAGAGCCAGCGCGGGAGTGAGAGCCTGCTCGCCGTCCGGGGGCTCGACGCCGGGTACGGCAACCTGCAGGTGCTCTCGGATGTCGACCTCGACGTCGGGGCCGGGGAGTACGTCACAATCGTCGGCCCGAACGGGGCCGGAAAATCGACCGTGATGCGGACCGTGTTCGGCCTCGCCGAGCATATGGACGGGGAGATACGGTTCGATGGCGAGGTGATACACGGGCTCCGGCCCGACCAGGTCATCACCCGCGGGCTGAACTACGTCCCCCAGTCGGACAACGTCTTCCCGGGGCTGACCGTCCGCGAGAACCTGGAGATGGGGGCGTACATCCTCGAGGAACTCCCCGAGGAGCGACTGGAGCGCATCTACGACCGGTTCCCGATACTGCGCGAGCGGGACGACCAGCTCGCCGGCTCGCTCTCGGGGGGACAACAGCAGATGCTCGCGATGGGACGAGCACTGATGCTCGACCCGGAACTGCTGTTGCTCGACGAGCCGAGCGCCGGCCTCGCCCCGGATCTGGTCGAGGAGACACTCGACCGGGTCGACCGGATAAACGACGCTGGCACGGCCATCCTGATGGTCGAGCAGAACGCGGTCGAGGCACTCCAGCGGTGTGACCGGGGGTACGTGCTCGTCGACGGGCGGAACCGCCACGAGGATGCCGGCGACACACTGCTCGCCGACCAGCAGGTCCGCGAGGAGTTCCTCGGGGGGTGACCCCGGTGGTCAGTTCGAACCCGAGATGACGTCGATTGTCTGGAGCGTCGCCTCACCGCCGTCGGTGCCCCACTCGTAGTACTCGTAGACCGGGGTGGCGACGCTGCCGTTCTCGTTGAACTCGAGTGGTCGGGAGACACCGCTGTAGACGATATCGTCACCGTCCGCAGCCGCGTTGATACCCTCGACGAGGTTCGCCGCGGACACGTCCATCCCGTCGCCCGAGCTGACCTGTCGAATCGCATCGCCGATGTCACTCGCGTCGTCGCTGCCGGCGGCGACACGCGCGAGCGAGAGCACCGCCGCGGCGTCGTAGGACTCCCGCACGAAGATGCCGTCGGTGTCCTCGCCGACCTGGTCGAGATACGCGTCCAGTCCGGTGGCGACATCGTCGCTGATACCGGGGCCGGTGCCCGTGACGTTCGAGAACGTCTCCACGTCCTGTCCGGAGTCGGCCGGGAGGCTCGCGGCCTGCAGGCCGTCGGACACCACGATCGGCAGGTCGGGCTGGTCGAAATCCTGATAGAAGTCACGCATCAGGCTCTGGCCCTCCTCGGTGAAGGCGACGACGTACAGCATATCCGGACCCGGGTCCAGTGCCGTCTGGAGCTGTGAGGTGAACGAGTCGTTCGACGGGTCGATCGTCAGCTCCTGTTCGACGGTTCCGCCGCCCTCGGAGAAGGCATCGCTGAACTCCCTGGACAGACCACGGCCGTAGGCGTCGTCACGAGCGACTGTCGAGACGGAGTCGGCCCCGATGCGGTTCAGTGCGATCTCCGCCGCGACCTGCCCTTGGAACGCGTCCGAGGGGGCCGTCCGCCAGGTGAACGTCCCGTCGACGTTCTCGTCGAGTGTCTCGTACTCTACGGCGGTGCTCGCCGGGGACATCTGTATCAGCCCCTGTTCGAGGCTGACGTTGTTCGCGACCGGGATGCTGACACCGGATGCAAGCGCCCCGACGAACATCGGGAACCCGGCGTCCGCGATGGCCTGTGCACCGTCCTGCCCCGCTCCAGGTCTCGTCTCTGTGTCCTCGAAACGGGTCTCGACTGTCCAGTCGGTGTCACCGTTGTTTATCTGCTCGACAGCCCCCTCCGCACCGCTCCGAATCGGTGGCCCGAGTGTCGAGAGCCCCCCGGTCACACCCATCACCAGACCGAGCTGAATCTCGCCGCCGCTGCTGCCGTCGCCACCGACACACCCGGCGAGTCCGAGCATTCCGGCGGCGCCAGCTGCTCCGATTCCCCTCAGCAGATCGCGTCTTTCGATTCGCTCTGTCATCTCGGTCCTACGTTTGTGAAGGACATACTTAAACTTCAATGCCGGTATTTAAATCCTTTGGTGACGGATACCCCCCGACCGGGTGCAGGTCGGTGGACGCCCCGGCTTTCCCGACGGTCTGGCCGTTCCGGAAGTCGGACAGGTCGACGGAGCTAAAGACTGGCCGGGACACCGGAGAGCGCACAGACCGGGCGTGTGGACGGGTTCTGCCGTGTGGCGACTCCACTGATGTCGAAATAGCTATACCCGCGTAGTCCGGATCTGTGCCGGGAAGCGACGCATCTCATGGGCAAACCGGTGGGCGGTCTCACGGCGAGGACGGGCAGAGCCGCCAGGTTCGGGGTGTACGTCTCGGTCCTGACAGCGGCGTACTACTACAACGTCACGTTCATCCAGCTCGGGGTGACCGGGGCCGGGGATGAGCGCTTGGGGCTGTCGATGGAACTGGTGGCAGTCGCGATGGGGTTGCTGGCGGTTGCGACACTGACCACGACCCTCGTCAGCGGCTACCTGATGGACCGGTTCGGGTGGGGGAGAGACATCCGGGTGAAGTTCCGTGTGCTGTTCGGTGTGCTGTTCCTGCAGACTGGAGTCACGTACGTCTTCGGGTCGGTATCCTCGTTCCCGCAGTTTCTGGGGTGGGTGCTCGCGTGCTCGGTGCTCCTGGGGACGGCGATCCCGTTCGCGTTCAGTCTCCTGCTCGACCTCGTCGCCCCGGCACAGCGGGGCTACGCTGCCGGGGCGGTCGCGGCGTCTGCGTTCGCCCTCGCCGCGCTGGTCCCGTTCGAGTGGGCTGCCGGGAACTTCACCCTCCCGGCGGTGGTGGTGCTGGTCCCCGTGGTGGCGCTGCTCGGGGGGCTCTCGCTCGCTCCGGGTGTCCTCGGGAGAGCGGAGAGCCGGCGGGGTGACGGCTCGGGGGGACAGGTGGAGACAGGGCCGGAGTTCCGCATACTGGCGGCACCGGTTGCCGTCGGGCTGGTGCTGTTGTTCGGTGCGTTCTTCGTCGACAGTCTCGGGTTCGTGCGCATCATCGAGACGTCCGCCCTCGTCGACGCCGCGTGGCGGTCCTCCGACTACGGTGTCCGTGTCTCCCTCAGCGCAACACACGTCGTGGGTGGGCTGGCGGCGGGGTTCCTGTACGCGAGAGGTCGGTATCTGTGGCTGTTCGCCGCGACGTTCGCGCTGTTCGCCGCGGCACAGCTCCTGTTTGCCTGCCGGCTCCTCTTCGACGCGCCGTCGGTACTCGGAACGGCTGTCCCGCTCGTCTACGTGCTGGCCGTGAGCTGTTACACGACGGTCACGTTCGCGCTCTGGCCCGACCTCGCGACACCGGAGACGGTCGGGCGGTACACCGCCGTCGGTGTCGGAATCGGCGGCTGGCTGGCAACCTTCATTAGCACGGCTCTGGCACTGCTCTCGGACCGCCTGGAACTGGCTGTCGAACACCACCTCCTCGGGGTCGGTGTCATCTCCCTGCTGTTCCTGTTTCTCACCCTGTCGCTGTGGTTTCTGCGCCCCGACACGGTGTACGACCTGCCCGGGGCGTAGGACTCCGTCCTGCTGGCGTGCGTACCGAGCGAGCACGCGGGCATCGGTTCACTGGGCCGCGACGATCGGTTCGGGGTTGCGACGAGGTCACGCATAGGTGAGCGAGTTCACTCAGACCGCGAGAGCTCCGGATGGTCGGTACTCGCCGCGTCCTGTCCTGTGCTCGACTGACCACCCTCTTCCGAGAATCCGTACATCTGAACACCGGCAGTTCGGAAACCCCTATCTTTAAAAACTATGCGTCCGACCTTATTCAGAGAGATAGATATGACCGGGTTCGAACTGTCGGCGTCTGTAGCGGAAATCGGACAACAGCGTTCATCTGACCGGAGCGGACAGCACGCGGTGGAACCGAACCACTGTGGTGACCAGTCGGACGTGCGAGCGGTCGAGTTGCGACAGTTCTCACACGCCGGTACGGGGGTGAGACAGCGATGAACAGCGTCCGAGGGGTGGCGCTGACAGCAGTCGTACTGCTGGTGGCAGTCGGTGGCGTCGGCCTCGCGGGGGTCGCCGCGGGTGACGATGTCGACACCACACAGGGGAATATGACAGTGAATCTCGTCGGTGATGGTGACGGCGAGAAGGGCACCGAAACAATCGCTCTCTTCGAGGACGAACTGCCGCCGGAGTACGATGTCGAGTACATCGGAGTCGCGGATGTGAACGACTCGGTTGTCGCTGAAACAGACATCTTCGTTCTCTACGACACGAACGAGGATGCGGAGCTACTCACAACCGTCGAAGATGACGTGGCAACGGGCGCGGTGTATCTCGACCAGGCGTCGAGTAGCAACGGGATTCCGGACCGGTCGGCCGTAATCGGCGACCCGGAGGGTATCGAAGAGGCCGGCAGTAGCGGCGAGGGTCCGGCGGAGTTCGTCATCGAGACGGACCACCCCATCTTCGACGGTGTCGGTGCGCCCGGCGATGTCGTCGAGATTCACACCGAGTCGTTCGGAGAGATTACCTGGTTTACCGGGGCGTCCGGCGAGACGCTCGCGACGGCACAGAACCAGAACTCGTTCGTCGATGGCGGACCTGCCGCCGCGGTCGACCCCGACTCGGGGTCGGTGTTGCTGTCGAGCATCGCAGTGAATACGTTTCAGAGTCCCGGTGACTTCACCTCGGAGGCAAACCAGACACTCGCAAACGCCGTCGAGTTCGCCCAACCGCCGGACCTGGAGGGGCCGTACTTCTCGGTGAGTGACCTCTCGGCACCCGCGGTCGCCAAGACCGGGGCCGAGATAAACGTCAGCGCCACCGTCGAGAATATCGGCAACCAGTCCGGCACGCAGACAGTAGAGTTCGTGTTCAACGGGAGTGTGGTGGCGAACACGACGGAGACGCTGGCCTCCGGCGCGAACACGACAGTCGAGTTCACCCCGACACTGCCATCGGAGACGGGTACCTTCGAGCACGGTATCCAGACGGCAAACGAGAGTCAGAACGCCACAATCAGCGTCGAGGAGGAGTTCTTTGCGGTGAGTGAGCTCTCGGCACCGCGAACGGCTGCTCCCGGCGCAACAATCGACGTGAACGCGACAGTCACCAACACCGGGAACGTCCCCGGTGAACAGGCTGTCGAGTTTGTCTTCGACGGGACCGTCGCTGCGAACACGACGGTCCAGTTGGATGCCGGCGCGAACACGACAGTCGAGTTCAGCCCGACGCTGCCGAGCCAGAAAGGGTTCTACGAGCACGGGGTGTTCACCGACGACGATAGCCAGACCGCCGAAATCGGCGTGGGTGTCGAGTTCACCGACATCGCGGTCGTCGATTCGGCAGAGGACGACGGTGACGCGCCCGGGACGGAGAACCTGTTCGCGGACAACCTCTCGCCTGGGTTCAGTACCGCGGTGGTGGCGTCCGCCGATATCCTGCCGAACAACCTCACCGACGAGTACGACATCTTCGTCGTTCAGGGTATCGACGAGGCGTCTGTCGACGTGACTGAACTGGTCACCACCATCGAGGACGACGTGACGACCGGTGCGGTGTACCTCGACCAGGGTGGGTTCGGTGACACGTACGGCATCACCGACCGGTCGGATGCCATCGGCGCACCCGACGCGACGGACGACGATACCGGCGGCACCGCGCCGGCCGAGTACGTCATCCAGCAGGACCACCCGATATTCGAGGGCGTGGGCACTGCCGGTGACAGCGTCAACATCACAGTCGGTGAGGACAACCGCGCCTGGTTCAGCGGTGCGGCCGGCGAGACCCTCGCCGAGGTGGGGGATCAGGAAGGCGTCGACGGGGCTGGCGTCGCAGTCGACCCGAACTCGGGGGCCGTGTTGCTGTCGAGTATCATGGTCACGGGCATCACCGACCCCGACGAGCTCAGCACAGAGGCGGGGCAGATTCTCGCAAACGCCGTCGAGTTCGCCGAACCGCCGGAACTGGAGGGTCCGTACTTCGCGGTGAGTGACCTCTCGGCACCCGCGGTCGGCGCGGTCGGCGAGGAGATAAACGTCAGCGCAACCGTCGAGAACATCGGCAACCAGAGCGGCGAGCAGACAGTCGAGTTCGTCTTCGACGGAACAGCGGTCGTGAACACGACCGTCCAACTGGACTCGGGCGCGAACACGACCGTCGAGTTCAGCCCGACGCTGCCCGACGAGGGTGGCGAGTTCCAGCACGGCATCTCCACGGCGAACAGCAGCCAGTTCGCCGGTATCACCGTCGAGGCACCGTTCTTCGCGGTGAGTGAGCTCTCGGCCCCGAGCGAGGCCGGACCCGGTGACGAAATCAACGTGAGCGCAACGGTCACCAACACCGGGAACGTATCCGGCACACAGACAGTCGAGTTCGTCTTCGACGGGACAGCGGTGGCGAACTCGACGGTCCAGCTGGAGGCCGGCGAGAACACGAGCGTCGCGTTCACCGATATCCCGCTGCCCAGTGCGGAGGGGTTCTACGAGCACGGCGTGTTCACCGAGGACGATAGCCAGACCGCCGAAATCGGCGTGGGTGTCGAGTTCACCGACGTCGCGGTGGTCGAGAACCCGGGCGGCGACGGTGACGCCGCGGGGACCGTGAGCATGTTCGCGGGCGACCTGCCGGTCGGGTTCACCGTCGAAATCGTCTCCTCGGCGGACGTGCTCCCGAACAATCTCACCGACGAGTACGATGTCTTCGTCGTTCAGGATATCGACGAGGAAACCGTCGCGGCGGCGGACCTCATAAACGAGATCGAGAACGACACTGCCACCGGTGCAATCTATCTGGACGGGTCGAACTTCGGTGATACGTTCGGTATCGAGGACCGGTCGGACGCAATCGGCGACCCCGGTGAGAAAGACGACACCACGTCAGGCGCGGAACCGGCCGAGTACATCATCCAGCAGGACCACCCGATATTCGACGGCGTGGGGTCTGCCGGTGACAGCGTCAACATCACCGTCGGCGAGGACAACCGCGCCTGGTTCAGCAACACGACGGCCACCACGCTGGCCGAGGTCGGAGACCAGTCCGGCGTGGACGGGACCGGCGTCGCGGTGGACGCGGACTCGCAGGTGGTGCTGCTATCGAGCATCATGGCCCATAGTCTCGACTCGCCCGACGAGTTCACCGCCGCGGCCAACCAGACACTCGCCAACGCTGTGGAGTTCATCGACCCGGCCGAGTCGGCACCGAACTTCCAGGTGAGCGACCTCGACGCGCCCGCCCGGGCCGGCGCAGGCACGGACATCAACGTGAGCGCGTCGGTCGACAACGTCGGAATCGAGGCCGGCCCCCAGACCGTCGAGTTCGTGTTCGACGGGAGCGTGGTTGCCAACACGACGGAGACGCTGAACGCCAGCGAGAACACCACCGTCGAGTTCAACCCGACGCTGCCCGACGCCTCGGGCACCTTCGAGCACGGCGTCCAGACGGCAAACGACAGTCAGACCGCGAACATCACCCTGATAAAGGGTGCCGACTTCCAGGTGAGTGACCTCTCGGCCCCCGCCGAGGCCGTTCCCGGTGCCGAAATCAATGTGAGCGCCACCGTCACGAACGTCGGTGACGAACCCGACACGCAGACAGTCGAGTTCCGGTTCGACGGGAGCGTGGTCGCGAACACGACGGAGACGCTGAACGCAAGCGAGAACACCACTGTCGAGTTCACCGACATCCCACTGCCACAGACGGAGGGCACCTTCGAGCACGGCGTGTTCACCGACGACGACAACCAGACGGCGAACATCACCGTCAGGCCCGAACCGGTGACGGTCACTGTCGTGGAGGGCGGCACTGACACCTACGGTGACGATGTGCTCGCACTCGTCGAGAGCGAACTCCCAGCCGACGGGTACGAGACACAGGTTGTCGACGTAGACAACGTGGACGCCACTGTGGTCGCCGAGACCGAGGTGTTCGTGTTCAACGCGTTCAACTTCACGGCCGGGGGCGACGCTGCGGACACCAGACAGCGGACCGACGACGCGCCGCTGGCCAGTGCGAGCGGCGTCTCGGAGGGGGTGACCACCGACACCGCCGAACTGATTACGAGCGTCGAGGCGGATGTCACGACAGGTGCAGTCTACCTCGACCAGTGGGGCGGTGATAGCGACGCGATTCCGGACCGCGCGAGCGTGACCGGCGACCCGGCAGGGACCGACCAGGCGTTCGGGTCGGGAACCGGGCCGGTCGAGTACGTCATCCAGCAGGACAGCCCGCTGTTCGACGGCGTGGGCAGTCAGGGTGACGTCGTGACTATCCACACTGCGGATTTCGCCGACCACACCTGGTTCGAGGGTGCTGCCGGCGACACGCTCGCCACGGTGCAGAACCAGGAGGGTTCGGGCGGTCCCGCGGTTGCTGTCGACCCCGACACCGGGTCGGTGCTGCTGTCGAGTCTCGGAGGCACTCAGTTCGTCGGCGAGGCCGACTACACGGCAGCGGCCGCACAGATTCTGGCAAACGGTGTCGAGGTGGCCGAGCCGCCGGAGCTCTCCGGTGACTTCTTCCAGGTGACCGGGCTCACCGCACCCGCACAGGCAAACGTGAGCGCGACAATCAACGTGAGCGCGACAGTAACGAACGTCGGCAACGAGTCCGGCACGCAGACCGTCGAGTTCGTCTTCGACGGGAGTGTGGCCGCGTCCGCGACTGTCGAACTGAACGCGAGCGAGCAGACGACCGTCGAGTTCACCCCGACGCTGCCGGGTGAGGGCGGCGTCTTCGAGCACGGTGTGCAGACGGCAAACGACAGCCAGTTCGCGGAGATCCAGGTCGGGTTTACCGATGTCGAGCTGGTCGAACTGGTCCAGTCCGAGGAACTCACGCTGGAAGACGAGATTGTCACGGAGATAACTATCATCAACAACGGGACCGCACCCTACGAGGGTGAGGTGTTGCAGGTGACGAACCTGAACGGTACGGAGCCCAATCTCGGGACCATCGGCATCCCGGCGAACGTCACCGCGTTCACCCTCGAGCCCGGCGAGAACGTGACCTTCGAGGATACCCTCCCCACCCTCGGGGTCATCAACGACAACCCCAATCTCGATGCGAACTTCGAGCCTGGTGACGAGGTCGAGACCGGCTACCAGCGAGGCCAGAACCTGGCCGCAGCGTTCGAGCCAGGTGGAAACCCGACGGTCGAGGAGATATACAGCGAGGAGATCAGTGTCGTCGAGGAGCCGTTCTTCGAGGTGAGCGAGCTCGCGGCACCCGGCGAGGCCACACCCGGTGCCGAAATCGACGTGAACGCGACCGTCACCAACACCGGCGGTGCCGGTGTGCAGGATGTCGAGTTCCGGTTCGACGGGCAGACGGTGGCGAACACGACTATCGAACTGAACGCCAGCGAGAGCACCACCATCGAGTTCAGCCCGACGCTGCCCGAGCAGACCGGCACGTTCACCCACGGCGTGTTCACCGAGGACGACAACGAGACCGCCGAGATTACGGTTGGCTCGGAGTTCTTTGCGGTGAGTAAACTCGACGCACCCACCGAGGCCGACGCCAGCGGGACAATCGACGTGAGTGCGACCGTTACCAACACCGGCGAACTGCCGGGGGTTCAGGACGTGTTGTTCCAGTTCGACGGGCAGACGATGGCGAACACGACCGTCGACCTGAGCGCGGGTGCGAACACGACCGTCGCGTTCAACTCCGTCCAACTCCCCGACGAGGACGCAGTGTTCGAACACAGCGTCCTCACGGCAAACGACAGTCAGACGGCCGCGATTGCGGTCGGTGACTCCGAGATAACGAACGTGACTGTCGTCGAGTCCGACAGCTTCGCCGAACCCGGACAGGGTGAGGAGACGCTGGCCATCTTCGAGGAGTTCCTCCCGACGCGACTCCAGCCGTCGGTCGCCGAGGTCCAGACCGTCGACGACGCGCTCGTCAACGCGACGGACGTGTTCGTGTTCCACGACTTTGGTGTGGCACTCAACGACACCGAGATCGAGGCGATCATAACCACTGTCGAGAACGACTCGACGACGAACGCAATCTACCTGGAACAGCGCATCTCGAGCAACGCCATCTCGGAGCGCTCGGACCTTCTCGGGACCCCCAACGAGTCACCGCTGAACGACAACAACGGCGAGACACCGGTCGAATACACCATCCAGGAGGAACACCCGATATTCGACGGCGTCGGCGGACCCGGTGACACCGTCGAAATCCACTCCGGCGGTAACGGCGGGTTCTCCTGGTTCGAGGGTGCAGAGGGCGAGACGCTCGCCGAGGTCCAAGACCAGAGCGTCGTCGGTGGTCCGGCAGTCGCGGTCGACCCCGACTCGGGTGCGGTGTTGCTCGCGTCGATTGCGACGACCGACTTGTTCGGCGAACCGGCGATTCTGACCGAGAACTACACGGACGCTGCTGGGCAGATTCTCGCCAACGCAGTTGCGTTCGCCGAACCCGAACTGGGTCCGCCGAACGTGTCGATAGCGGACCTCTCGATTGCTGGCGAGGGTGCCGACGCGACGGTCCTCGACGGGAGCTACGACGTGAGCGTCGGGATAACCCACACCGGCGGGCCAGCCGGTGCTGTCGATATGAACCTGTCCATCGGCGGCGAGGTAATAAACAGGACAGTCTCGATAGCTGTCGGAGAGACGCTGACGGTCACGTTCCAGAACGCCACCGACGAGTTGGCACCCGGCGTGTACAACGTGACGGTGACCGCAGGAACAACCGCTCAGGTGACCGGAGCGCTCACCCTGTCTGTCGATGTTGGCGGCAACCAGCAGCCGGCGACCGACTCGACCGGTGACGGCAACCTGAACAACATCGACGGTGACGAGGAGTTCACCATCTTCGACGTCCAGTCCCTGTTTGACGAACTCGACAGCCCGGTGCTACAGGACAACGCTGAGCTGTTCGACTTCGCGGGGATCAACGAGAACCGCGTCTCCATCTTCGACGTGCAGGCGCTGTTCGTCGAGCTCGTCAACTGAGACCGAACGCGGCTGTCTTTATCGGGCGGGCGAACCCCGCCCTTCCCGCGAAGGACGAGTGTGCCGACGCTCGGTCGGAACCGAAGACCGAGCAGGCGGGGGTGAATCGCGTACGCTCTGTATCACAGCCGCCACCGACAGACGGCGCTGTTCAGATAAACCCAGAGCTTTATATCGATTCGACCCATCGCACGACCTGAGGCGGTACGTCCGCTCCCATGCCGGGACAATCGGACGATATACGCCCGACAGGGCAATCCAGAGACGAGAACACAGATGCTCGATACAGCACAGCGCGGTTCGGGAGCAGTCGAGGGGGGAGCACCGTCGAGTGGTCGCCGGGGTACGACGGTCGCCTGCCGGTGCCAGCGCGTACCGACGAGTGTGTGGGCCTGTCTGATTGTGCTCCTGCTCGCGGTCATCGCGGTCGGCGGGGCCGGAGCGGCAGGGGGGGCTGGAGCGACGCTGGCACAGGAGAACACGACCGTGACGGTTGTGGCGGACACCGAGACAGCGTTCGGGCAGGAGACCGCAGACCTGGTCGAGCGGGGTGTCGACCTCGCGGAGAATCCGCTCGACGTGCGCGTGGTCGACTCGACCGCTGTCAACGACACCGTCATCGCAGAGACAGACGCCTTCGTGTTCCAGTACTTCGAGAGCGGTGTCGCAAGCGAGGTCATACCGACAGTCGAGAACGACTCCGAGACACACGCGGTGTATCTCGACCAGACAGGGCTCGAATTCGCGAACGCGCTGTTCGAGCGCGAGCAGGTGCTGGACGACCCGACGCTGGTGACGGGTGAGTTCGAGAGCGGCGAGGCGAACCCGGTCGCGTTCGAGATACAGACCGACCACCCGCTGTTCGAGGGTGTCGGCGGACCGAACGAGACGGTGCTCGTCCACAATCAGACCGACTCGGACCGGGTCTTCTTCGAGGATGCCGAGGGTGAGACGCTCGCGACGGTCGGTATCGCGGGTGAACCGGCAGACGGGGCAGTCGCCGCGGTCGACCCCGGGAGTGACTCCGTCCTGCTCGGGACAGTCGCGACACACCCGGCACAGTCGGAGTCGGCGTTCACCGACGCCGCCGCCCGGGTTCTCGGGAACGCGGTCCTGTTCGGGGTCGAGACGGAGCCACCGGTGCTCGACCTGTCGGGGCTCGATATCGCCGGACAGGGCTCCGATGCGCTCGTGACCGGGACCGGGAACGTGACGGTGAACGTGAGTCACGTCGGCGGTGGTGCCGGCGAAGGCAACGTGAGTCTCTCTGTCGGCGGGGTGAACCGCACCCAGACCCTGTCGCTCGGCGTGAACGAGAGCACGACGGTCACCTTCGAGAACGCCACCGCCACCCTCGCGCCCGGGGAGTACGACCTGACGGTGTCGGCCGGCGAGGACAGTCTGACGGGGACACTCCTCGTGTCTGTTGCGGTGGGCGACAACGACCCGGCGACCGACACAGACGGGGACGGCCTGCTGGACGACATCGACGGTAACGGTGTGTTCACCATCTTCGACGTACAGGAGTTTTTCACCAGCTTCCAGAACCCCGTCGTCCAGACCAACGCCGACCTGTTCAACTTCGACGGCAGTGCGGACGACAGTATCACAATCTTCGACGTACAGTCGCTGTTCCTCCGTCTCGCTGGATGAAACCGGTGAGCCGTGCCGGGGTGACACACCCCGACAGGCTGACGTGATACTCGACAGAAGCGTGCCGGCAGATATCCAGACGAATGCCCCGCCGTTTTCAGTCCGTGGTGTGGTGCCGACTGTGCTGGTGCTGTCTGTGCATCATCGACCAAAACTTATATACGGTCGATGGTAGAATATCCGGGACAGGCAGCGGGTTGACTTGATACGGAGACTGTCTCACTCGGGAAATCATTGGCGGACCACCGGTGGCATCCATCACCGGGCCGAGCCCACTCTGAAGTTTCAACTACAGGTTGCCCGTTTCGAACGACAGTCGACGCAGGACACTCGCTGCTTCTCACCGTCCAGCAACACACGCGGCAGGGCACCGTCCGGCGGTAGACGGCCCGACTGTGACCGTCTTCGATGCTATCACAGTGCAGGGTCGTCTGCGCTTCGGCATAGACTGGCGGACGGCTCCGGAACAGGTGGACGGTTCACCGCAGGGTGGTCGTGTATCGGGCAGTACCAATCAGTGACACAGGTCGCTGTCGAGTGACAGCGTCCGCACGCGGTCGCGAACACGAACGAATGATATCAGACAAGACATCACGACAGCAGGCCCGAGTGCTGCTCTTTGCAGCGGTGCTGGTACTATCGGTAGTAGCCGTCGGTGCGTTCACCGCAACAGCGCAGTTCTCGGCAACAGAGGAACTGAATACAGACAACACAGAGTTAGTCGAGGGGTCCAGTGTCGACCTCTCACCGGACACACAGACCGTCGTCTCGGACGAACTCGAACAGCGCGACGGAACGGCCGTGGCGCTGCTGATTGTCGACCGTGACATCAGCGATTCGGCGTTCGACACCGACCAGGTCGACGCGGCGACCCTGCAGGCAGACTCCGAGGCGACACTCGGTCCGGTCGCCGACACCGCTTCGGCGATGGACGGTGTGACGGTTCGGAACACGTTCTGGGTCGGTAACGTCGTCTCGGTGAGTGTCGACCTGGGTGCCGTCGACCCGGCCGACCTCGCCGCAATCGACGGTGTCATCGGGGTCGCCCCGAACGCCGAGATGACCCACCCGTCCCCGGTCGAGGAGACCTCGGACGTGAGCATCGACCAGGAGCACAACTTCACCTACGGGCTCCGACAGATCGACGTGCCCGGGTTCGAGGAGAAGTACAACGTCTCCGGTGGGGGCGCGACGGTCACGATAATCGACGACGGTATCAGCAACCCCGAGGCGGGTCACCCCGACCTCGACTTCGAAATAAAGGCAATCGCCCAGGGTGGTAACGTGACCACGGGCACGCTCGGTGACCCGGGGTCCCACGGCGAGCACACCTCGGGTACCGCGACCGGTGCGGCAGACCCGGTCGGTGACGTGCCCCGGTACGGTGTCGCACCGAACGCGGACCTGATCAAGATAAACAGCTTCCAGGGCAGTGCCGCGGCGGTGGACACGCTCGCGTCGGTCGAGTTTGCTGTCGAGCAGGACTCAGATGTAGCGAGCATGAGCCTCGGGTTCCCGGTGCAGAGCGCCGGGAACTCGGTGCTCGAACTGCTGATGGAACAGCAGATGCAGGATGCACTCGCCGCCGGGACCGTCGTCGTCGGGTCGGCCGGCAACGAGGGGTCCGGTGACGCCGGTGGCCCCACAACGTCGCCGGGTGCCGAGTTCAACGGGTTCTCCATCGGTGCCTCGAACGAGGCCCGCGGCATCGCAGGCTTCTCCAGCGGCGCAATCGTCGACCGGTTCAGCGTCGACTACGTCGACGTCGGCGGCGGCACACAGTTCCCGGACTACTACCCCCGTCAGTACGTCAAGCCGGACGTGAGTGCGCCCGGTGTTGGCGTGCTGAGTTCGGGTCCGCTGGGCGGTGACATCGGTGACCCGGCGGCCACCTACTCCTTCTCGTCGGGTACCTCGATGGCTGCACCCCACGTCGCGGGTGCGGTCGCGCTCATCCAGTCCGCGACCGCCGAGGACCTCCCCGCGCCGCTGATAAAGAGTGCGCTCGCCGAGACGGCGGAGAAGCCAGACAACGACTTCCCGTCGCTCAACAGCCGCGATATCCGCTACGGAACCGGTATCATCAACGTGACCGCCGCAACCGAGGCAATCGTGAACGGCAACCTCACCATCGAGGGCGAGGTGACCGACAGCGAGGGCAACCCCGTCGTCGGGGCAACCGTCGAGAGCGAGGACGGCGCACTCACGAACACCGACGAGAACGGCAGCTACACGCTCCAGACAACGAGCGAGTCGGTCAACGTGACCGCGAGCGCGTTCGGCTTCGAGTCCGAGACCACGCTCGTCGAGGACGACACCAGCCCGGTGAACTTCCAGCTCGCCGACGCGCTCGGTGTCGACCTGCTCGACGGGCAACCGGCCTTTGCCGAGTTCGGTGGTAGCTTCGACGTGAGTGTCGACGTCGCCAACCTGGAGAACCTGACACTCGACCTGACCGCCGAGAGTGACGTCGCACCGGAGGACGTGACGGTGACACTCGGTGGCGACGAACTGCCGCTCGGCGAGCCGATTCCGTTCAACGGGACGGTCGACGGCGAGGTCACACTGACGGTCAACCTCTCGTCGGGTGGTAGCTACGCCGAGGGCAACCTGCTCGGCATCCAGCACACGTTCGAGGGTGCCGGCGACTCGCTCGTCGTCGAGACCGGCCCGACCGAACTGACCGAGACACTCGCCCCGG
>CAZFMN010000006.1:20122-38626 GCA_964520075.1 uncultured Halobacteriales archaeon
GACTCGCTCGTCGTCGAGACCGGCCCGACCGAACTGACCGAGACACTCGCCCCGGCGGAGTACGAGGTCGGTAATCTACAGGCTCCCTCGAATATAGTCACCGGGAACGCGATTCCCGTCTCGTTCGAGATTACGAACGTCGGCCAGCAGACGCCCGACTCCTACGGCTACCAGTTCTTCGCCACTGATGGCGAGACACCGATCAGTCTCCCGGCGACAGAGCTCAACATCGCACCCGGCGAGACACAGACTGTCTCGCTCTCGGTGGCCGGTGTCGGTGACTTCTACGGCCCCGGTGAGGTGTTCACCCACGGTGCCCGCGTCGGTGTTTGGAACGAGGGTGGCTTCATTGCGCCGCCCAGCATCGAACCCGTCGAGGACAACGTTACGGCAGAGGCAGCGCTGCAGGCCGAGGGGTCGCAGTTCGACATCACCGGTCTGGACGCGCCGCTGAACGCCGACCCCGGCCAGAGCATCGACGTGACCGCCTCCATCGAGAGCGTCGGCGAACTGGGTGACACCCAGACTGTCGAGTTCGTGTTCGGTGGGAGTGTCGTCGCCAACGAGAGTGTGAACCTCAGCGCGTTCACGCTCGCGGGTGGCCTCGACAGCACGACTGTCACGTTCCAGGACATCCCGCTGCCGGACACGGAGGACTACTTCGAGCACGGCGTGTTCACCGAGGACGACGGTGCGACGGCACCGCTCGCCGTCGGTCTCCAGTTCAAGAACCTGACAGTCACCCAGAGCGGAGACGCGCAGGGTGAACTGACCACGGACCTGCTTCAGGAGTCGCTCCTGCCCCGGTTTGGGATACCGACGGTGGTGGACGCGGCCAACGTCACCGACTCGGTCATCACAGAGACCGACGTGTTCCTCTTCCACGACCTCGGCGACGCCGCGCCGGATATCATCCCGGCAGTCGAGGACGACCCGCTGACGAACGCGGTCTACCTGGAGCAGTGGACCAGCAGTAACGCAATCGCAAGCCGTGTGGACGTGCTGAACGACCCCGAAGAGGTGGTTACCGAGTTCAACGACGCCCCACCGGTGGAGTTCACCATCGAACAGGACCACCCCATCTTCGACGGGGTCGGTAGTTCAGGTGACGTGGTACCGATTCACTCCGGTGGCGACGCGGACTTCGTCTGGTTCGAGAACGCGAGCGGCGAGACGCTCGCGACAGTCGACGACCAGAACGCGACCGACGAGAGCTTCGGTCCCAGTGTCTCTGTCGACCCCGACTCGGGTGCAGTGTTGCTCTCGTCCATCGCGACGGTGACCAGCTTCGCCGGTGATATCACGCCCGCCGACTTCACGGCCGAGGCGAGTCAGATTCTGGCAAACGCCGTCGAGTTCGCCGAACCCGGTGAACTTGAGGAGCCGTTCTTCCAGGTGAGCGACCTCTCGGCACCCGCAGAGGCGGGCGCGGGCGCGACAATCAACGTCAGCGCGACGGTCACCAACCTCGGCAACCAGACGGACACACAGACCGTGGAGTTCGTCTTCAACGGGAGTGTGGCCGCGAACGCGACGGTCGAACTGAACGCGAGCGAGCAGACGACCGTCGAGTTCAACGGCATCCCGCTGCCCGACCAGACCGGCACGTTCACCCACGGCGTGTTCACCGACAACGACAGCCAGACCGCCGAGATTCTGGTCGGTGACTTCACGACGGTCACTGTTGTCGAGTCCGGCGAAACGTTCGGCGAGGGCGTGGAGTCGCTCCTCGCGGGTAATATACCTGACAACTTCAACACGCAGATTGTCAATGCCGACGACGTGACAGACAGTGTCGTCGACAACACGGACATCTTCGTGTTCAACGACCTCAACGTCACAGCCGGGAGTGCGAGTGAGAACGTCAGACAGCGCAGCGACTCACCGTTCGCGAGCACCTCGGGTGTGACCGGGAACGGCCTGAACGCCGACACCGCCGAACTGATAACCACCGTCGAGGCGGACATCACGACGGGTGCGGTGTATCTCGACCAGTGGGGTAGCGACAGTGACGGCATCGTCGACCGGTCGAGCGTGGTCGGTGACCCAGCCGAGACGTTCCAGAGCTTCCAGGGCTCGTTCCCTGTCGAGTACGCCATCCAGCAGGACCACCCGCTCTTCGACGGTGTCGGTGGTTCCGGTGACACTGTCGAGATTCACGGCGGTGGCTTTAGCCCCGATATCTCGTGGTTCTCCGGCGCATCAGGCGAGACGCTCGCAGAGGTACAGGCAGGCAGTGAAGGCGGTCCCGCGGCCACGGTCGACCCCGACACTGGTTCGGTGCTGCTGTCCAGCCTCGGGGTCACCGGCTTTGTCGGTCCTGAGGAGTACACCACCGAGGCCGGTCAGATACTCGGAAACGGCGTCGAAGTCGCCCAGCCGCCGGAGCTCTCCGGAGCCTTCTTCGACGTGACCGGACTCTCCGCGCCGGCACAGGCCGAGACCGGCGCGACAATCAACGTGAGCGCGACGGTCACGAACGTCGGGAACGAGACCGGCACGCAGACCGTCGAGTTCGTGTTCAACGGCTCGGTCGCCGCGACGGTGTCGGGCGTCGAGCTCGACCCCGGCAGCGAGACCGTGGTCGAGTTCACTGACGTGCCCCTGCCGGGCGAGGGCGGTGTCTTCGAGCACGGTGTCCAGACGGCAAACGACAGCCAGTTCGCCACCATCACCGTGGGTTCGCCGGATGTCGAGCTGGTCGAACTGGACCAGCCCGACGAACTCACGCCCGGAGAGGATATCATCACGGAGATTACCCTCACCAACAACGGCACCGCGCCCTACGAGGGCGAGGTGCTGCACGCGACGAACCTGAACGACACGGCACCCGACAGCGGGACAATCGCCATCCCGGCGAACGTGACCGCGTTCACCCTCGAGCCCGGTGAGAACGTAACGTTTACCGACAACCTCGGCACGTTCACCGAAATAAACGGTGCGCTCGACACGAACTTCGGACCCGGTGACGAGGTCGAGACCGGCTACCAGCGAGGCCAGAACCTGGCCGCAGCGTTCGAGCCAGGTGGGGGGGCGACAATCGAGGAGATATACAGCGCAGACATCTCCGTCGTCGCGCCCGGTCCGCCGAACGTGACGATGGCCAACCTGAGCATCGCGGGCCAGGGTGAGGACGCGACAGTCGTCGCGGGCAGCTACGACGTGACCGCCGAGATGAGCCACACCGGCGGCGCCGGCGGTGACGTGCCGATGGAGCTGACCATCGGCAACGAGACGCTGTCCAAGAACGTCACACTCGAGGCTGACCAGACGGTGACGGTCACCTTCGAGAACGCCACCAGCGGCCTGGAGCCCGGCATCTACAACGTGTCGATGGCTGGGAGCACCGACGCGGTGAGCGGGAGCCTCACGCTGTCGGTCGACGTCGGCGGCAGCCAGGAGCCGGCGGCCGACACCACCGGTGACGGCAACCTGAACGACATCGACGGCAACAGCGAGTTCAACATCTTCGACGTCCAGTCCCTGTTCGACGAACTCGACAGCCCGGTGCTGCAGGACAACCCCGGGCTGTTCGACTTCGCGGGGATCAACGAGAACCGCGTCTCCATCTTCGACGTGCAGGCGCTGTTCGTCGAACTCAACAGCTGAGACCGGACCCTCCGGTCGACCCGCGGACTCTTCTCATTTTTCTGCCCCCGCCGACCGGCAGGACCGTCTCGCGGCTGTCACGGCCAGCGGGTATCATGGCCAAGACTCACGTCTGTTGCTCACGAACAGTTGGTGGTGACAGACCCTGGTCGGTCGGACAGGCTCACGGAGACACAGCGCGAGCGTATTGCGGACATCCGCTCCGCGGAGACGCTCGCGGAGCTGACGGACCTGATGGGTGCGGACTCGGCACACGACGCCTACCTGCAGGCGAAAGCCGAGTGGCGGTTCCTGCGCGGACGCGAACTCGGTCCGCCGGAGCAGGGGGACGGCCTGCCGGGGAACCGTGTCCTCGTCGACGGCCGGCCCGTCCACGTCCACGGTATCACACACGCGGACACCGACCCCGAGCGCGCCGTGTTGCGCCGGCACGTGGCGACGGTTCTCGATGCCGGTGGGGCGGTCTACTGCGAGCAGGGTGTCCGGTCGATGTACTTCGCGGATATGGATGCCGTCTGCGAGACCGACGACTACCGGTGGGCGATGCACCACTGCCGGGAGCAGGGGTTCGACTCGCACATCGAGGGCCAACTCAGGCGGACTGTCGACACCGAGCGCGAGGGTCCCGGACTGCGGTCGGTGGTTAGCCGGCTTCGCGAGGTGACGTTCTCGCTGATCGACTCGGGTAGCGAGGTGTACGGCGACCAGTTCGCGTCGGCGCTCGGTGACGTGGCCTCGACGTTCCTGATGAGCCACGAGGAACTCGCCACCGGCGAGGACTTCGCATCGTTCCAGAGATCACGCATCGCTGCCGCCGACCCCGACCAGCTCGGGGCCCTCCAGCGGTACTACGAGCGGTCCTTTCTCCCGCAACCGATAGAGCGTGAGTGGCTCCGGCGACACGACCCCGAACTCGAACTGTTCACCCACGCCCGCAACGAGCGCATCGCCGCACACGTGCTCGCACGCGCGACCGACTCCGACCCCGTCCACATCATCCTCGGCGCGGCCCACCAGCCCGGTGTCACCTACTATCTGTCGGCGTACCGCGACGGCGACTGGTCACCTGGGACGTTCGAACCGGTGCCGTGAGTCGCCCGCACACCGACTCCGTGACCGGCGCGGACACCACTCTGTGGGCGTGAGAGCAACGGCAGAAATCGCGCTCGGGCGCGGTTTCAGATGAACCGCGGGGTCGACTCGATGTACTTCTGGTAGGCCTCCTTGTTGTCCATCTGCTCCATTACTTCCTTCTCCTCGACCTTGGAGAGCCGGTAGTAGAAGTACGCGAGCACCGGGAACATCGCCGTCGTCAGCATCGACGGCCAGTGGACGAACCAGCCACCGAGGAACAGCAGGAACCCGAGATACTGCGGATGTCGGGAGTAGTTGTAGAGCCCGCTCGTGACCAGTTCGTCGCTGGTGCGGTACAGTGTTGCCCAGCCGACGGCGATGACGATTGCCCCGAGGATGATCATCGCCGCGCCGACGGTCTTCCAGAAGGTCAGCGCCATCGGTTGCCCGAGGAACGTGAACGTAAAGAGCGCGGACTGTCCGCCGGTCGAACCCAGGCCCGCGGCGCTCGGCACCGCGGCGGAGCTGATGTAGAACGTCAGCGGCACGCCGTACATCTCGACGAACAGCGAGACGATGAACGCGCCGTACACCCCGAGCGAGGCCGACTGCCAGTTGACCCGCCACCGGAACCCCGCCGCGAGCGGAACGGCAAACGCCAGGAACACGCCGATGTTCAGGAGCACGAGCGACCAGTTCCCCTGGATGACGTTCACCTGGTCGGACATGAAGTAGTGGATGTGTCCGATGAACGAGGGCAGTAACGACGTTCCCTCGACGACGATTGCTCCCACCACGAGCGCTATCAGCGCGATACCACGTCGCCGCGTCAGTTTGATTCCTGTACGTTCGGTTGTCTCTGCTGCCATACGAGACACATAGAGGTGAAGTTATTTGAGCGTGACGGTAGCCCCGAACCGGACGTCGGTGGTTCTGTCGACCACCTACCACAGACCAAGTCGTCTCGAGGTGTCGACCGGGTACAGTTCGGTATCGAACGTGTGCCGTCTCCGCGCCGGACTCAGTACCGGTTCGGCCGGTCGCTGGTGTCGGCCCACCTGTCCTCGAACAGGTCCGGACAGTCGCGCGTGTTGAACGGGTCGAACGTCCGGGGCGCGTTGCTCGCTGTGAACGCCTCGTCTGTGTCTGTTGTGGGTCGGGGCTCGGTCTCTGTCGTCGTGTGGGGTCGTGTGCTCATGGGATATGTGTCGTCCGGGTGTGGTCGGGAACCGATGCGCTCGGCCGGGGCGGTCCTACTGTACGCGTACTCCGAGCGCGGTCACTGTACTACCCTCTGTGTCCCCATTCCTAATAAAAGTTCATGATTAATTCCCCTGTCAGCGCGAACACCGAGCAGACTCATCCCGCACTCGCCGCTCCCGGGGTCGAGAGCCCCGCCCGTATCGGCCGAACGCCCGCCACGAGTCTGGCGAACGTCCGGCGACTGTGAATCGATACTGTCCTCCGGACACCCACCGGGTCCGGGCGGGTCGTCGACGAGACGGCGACTCCCTCGCGAGCGAGTTCGACACCGACACCGCGGCCCACGACGTGGCAGGTCTCCCCACGATGGACGCCGACACGACCGGCGACGTGACCCCGTGCCGCCCGCTCTCGTCGGCATCCGGTGACGGTGAGACCGTCAATCGGCAGAGGGAGTTCCCGTGTGGGAGTCTGTACACTGCGAGACAATCCCACAGCGCTTATGTACTGCCGTTGTCTCTCGGCTGTATGGGCCAGGGGAGACAGTTGCGAGCCCTCCGGATACTGGTGGTGCTGTTACTGGTCGCGGCGACGCTCGGACCGGCAGGTTCGGCTGCCGGCGCCACCAGTGTCGACACCACGGTGGAGCGCTCGACACCCACACTGCACGCGGATGGCACAGGACCAGACCAGGCGGTGGTGACGAACACGGCAGTCGCCGCCACGAGCCAGGAGAGTGAACTCAACAGCTCCATCGAGCAGATTCTCGGACTGATACCCCCGGAGATACAGGAGGAACTGCCCGAGGGGTTCGTCGAGGAGGGACTCAGAGAACTCGACGAGGAACTGGTGATTCAGGTCGCGGCGGAGACGGAGAACTTCTCGAACATCCTCATCGAATCACTGCTGACACAGGTCGGCGAGAACATCCCCGACAGGGTGCTGAACAACGCGAGCGAACTGGTGGAGGACCCCCCGGAACAGATACCGTCAGCGCTCTGCCGGGCACAGGACATGCCGGAGAAGGCAGACCCCGGCGGCCGCGAGGAGTGGGGGCCGACGAGCGCGAACGCACAGATCGGCAACCAGAACCTCACCATCACGACGAACCAGCTGGGGACGGTAACGAACTTCAAGTACCCGACACCCTCGTACGCGGACCAGCTGAAACACCACGCGTTCGACCGGCGCGAGCCGTACTACGGGGCCGACGAGAACTCGGGGACGTTCCTCGGACTGTCCTACACGACCGAGAGTGGTGAGGAGCGATTCGACTGGCTGCGCGACTGGGGACCGGTGTCGACCGCGGACCCTGCCTACGCCGAGCACGTCGAGCAGTACTGGGAGACCGACACCTCCGACACACTCGTCACCGAGTACCGCAACGAGACACTCGGGCTGACGGTGACGGTGACCGACGCGATTCCGAAAGACGCGGACGTTCACATCCGCGATATCCAGGTGGACGCGAGCGGAGGGTCGCCGGTGACCGACGTGTCCGTTGTCTCGTACGCGAACTTCAACCTCGTGGACAACAAGGATGCTCTCATCCCGACACAGGACTGGTGTGACGAGTCGGAGAACGACGCGAACGTCAGCTACGACGCCGAGAGCGACGCCATCGTCTACGAGACGACCGACTACGACCCGGGGCTGTTCGAGGGGATGGGCGAGCGTGCCGGCCCGCAGTTCTCGGTCGCCACGGCGATGGCCTTCGACGGTGAGAGCAGCCAGCACCAGGTCGCCGGTGACGACTTCATGGGCGAGCACCCCGCGGACCCGTACCGGTTGCTCAGCAACGGGAGCACTGAGTTGCCCGGTAACGACGAGCACACCGGCCAGGTGTCGACGGCGCTGACCCGCGATATCAGCTTCGAGGACGGCTCCGGCGAGGCCAGACTGTACTTCGGCGCGGCGAGTGTGGACGAGCCCGAGCGGCAGATAGGCGAGAACGCGACGGCCGTCGTCGAGACGGCGCGTAACACGTCCTTCGAGACTGTCGTCGAGGAGAAAGCGGAGTGGTTCGACCAGTACGTCGGTGACGCACCCCTGCCCGCGGGTGCACCCGAGAACGTCACACAGCTTGCAAAGCGGGCGCTCGTCTCGCTCGTGCAGGCCTGGGACCCCTACACCGAGAACGAGTACGGGTTCAGCGGCAACATAATCGCGGCCGCCCCGACACAGGCACCCTACGGTGCGGACTGGATACGCGACGGCGCGTACTTCAACTACGCGCTCGACAGGTACCTCGGCGAGAACGGTGCGGGTCTCCCGGAGTGGGTCAACCAGCACAACCGCTGGTACATGTCACTCCAGCAGAACCGCGGCGGTGACTGTCCCGAGCACTGCAACGACAACATGGAGTACTACGACCTCGGGCTGGGTATCGTGCCCGAGGACGACACGATACGGGACGCCATCTTCGACGAGTTGCCGGTGACGGGGACCACCCACCGTGGGACCTGGGCGATGAACTACTACGCCGACGGCGTGCCGGCGGGACCGCTCGGCGCGGAGATCGACGAGACCGGCTACGGCGCGTGGACGTTCTGGGACCACTACGCGGTGACGGGCAACGAGACGTACCTGGAGCGGGTGTACCCCGCGATCAGGCTGGTCGGCGAGCGGCTCACGTACGACTGTGTCGACGAGGAGACCGGGCTGCAGTGTCCCCGCCCCGAGGACGACAACATCGGCGACAGACAGACCGCGGTCGGCGGCGCGCTGGCGTACGCCGGGCTCGAGGCGTCCGCGAAGGCGGCCGCGGAGATGTACCAGATAACCGGCAACGAGAGCTACGCGGAGGAGGCGCTGGCCTACGCGGAGCGCCGTGACGAACTCCG
The DNA here is from genome assembly GCA_964520075.1 of uncultured Halobacteriales archaeon. Classification (GTDB taxonomy): domain Archaea; phylum Halobacteriota; class Halobacteria; order Halobacteriales; family Haloarculaceae; genus Halovenus. The sequence continues at coordinate 28,852 of CAZFMN010000006.1, forward strand.
GGTGGCGATTGACAGACACTACTGGCAGGACGACGAGGGGACGTACGGCTCGGGTCGGGTCGCAATGCCGGCGTTCATCCGGCCGCTCGACAACCCGCGGATGCAGCGCCATCTCCAGGGGATGTGGGAGAACGTCAACCGGACGTTCTCGGGTGAACTCGACGCCGGGCAGTACGAGTCGAAGCGGCTCATCGGACTCGGTGTCGCGAACCGGGTGACCGACGACGCGCCGGTGACCCGCGAACAGCTCCAGGAGGGCATCGAGTGGCTCGCCAGCGAGGCCGCACGGGCGGAGTCGACACATATCCTCGGCGAGGCGTGGATACGCGAGACCTACGCCGACGGCGAGGTGGACGCGGCGGTCTCCCAGCCACACCTCTGGCAACAGCTGCTGACCTACACGGCCTCGCTGCTCGCCTACGGCAACGAGTCTGTCGAGGGGACCGACCTCCCCGGCTACGAGTCCTACACGGAGTGGCGCAACCACGACGCCACCATCGCCGACGTGGAGATGACCGGGACCGTCACTGTCGGTGAGACCGCCGAGGCGACCGTCACCCTCGAGAACGAGGCACCGGTCGAGCAGGCGTACCACCTCACCTACCGGCTCGAAGGCAGTGAGGGCGAACGCTACAACGGCACGGCGACCGACATCGGACCGATCGGGGCGGGCGAGACCGAGACGGTCACGCTCTCGTGGAACACCACGAGCGCCCCGGCGGGAAGTTACGACGCGATGGTCTCGGCCTGGAAAGCCGCGGCGACCGACGAGAACGGTGACCCCGACCCGCTCGCGATCGCCGAGGACCCGACCGCGCTCGCCAACCCCGAGTTCCGACAGGTCGCACTCGACAACAGCACCGCGACGCTCTCCCTGACCGCCGACCCCGACGACGACGGAGGTACGGACGACGGGAGCCCAGACGATGGAGGCACCGACGACGAGAGTGCAGATGATGGAGGCACCGACGACGGAGGTACCGGCGACGGGGGTGCAGACGATGGAGATACGGACGACGGGAGTGCAGACGATGGAGATACGGACGACGGGGGTGCAGACGATGGAAGTACGGACGACGGGGGTGCAGACGATGGAAGTACGGATGACGGCGGTACAGATGACGGGAGCCCGGACGACAGCGGTGCAGACGACGGGAGTGCAGACGGCGGCGGGCCAGGGTTCGGGGTCGCTGTGGTGGCGCTGGCGTTGCTCGCTGCGGGGTTGCTCGCGCGCTACCGCCGGGGGTAGTCGGGGGCAGAGACCCCGGCGGGCGGGGACGAACCCGCGACAGACAGCCCGGTGTGGGGAGCCCGGCTCTCGGAACTCCGGAGAGCGCAATTCATATTGTGGCCCGACTCGCAGGGAGCATATGGATAGATTCGGCTCCAGCGGTGTCCGGGGTGTCGTCGGCGAGGGGCTCACGCCGAGCGATGCGGTCAGGGTGGCCCAGGCCGCGGGGGGCGAGTTCGACGCGGGGCGGGTCGCCGTGGCGCGGGACACCCGCCGGACGGGTGGACTGTTCGCCGACGCCGTGGCGAGCGGGCTGGCGAGTGTCGGTCACGGTGTCGACCGCGTGGGCACCGTGCCGACGCCCGCACTGCAGGCACACTGCGAGCGCGAGGGGGTACCGGGGGTGATGGTCACGGCCTCGCACAACCCGCCGGCGTTCAACGGGCTGAAGCTGGTCGGCCCCGAGGGGGTCGAACTGACGAGCGATAGCCTCGACCGGGTCGAGACGCGTCTGGACGGCGACCCGGCACTCGTTGCGTGGGACGAGGTCGGACAGCGCCAGCAGGTCGACGGCGTGGGCACGGCCTACCGCGAGCAACTGCTGGCGGCGGTCGACCGGTCGACGGTCGCCGACGCGGACCTGACGGTCGCGCTCGACCCTGGACACGGTGCGGGTGCGCTGACCAGTCCGGAGCTGTTCGCGGCGCTCGGCTGTACGGTGACGACGGTCAACGCACAGCCCGACGGTCGGTTCCCGGGTCGTGACCCCGAACCGGTCGAGTCGACGCTCGGGGAGCTCCGGTCGCTCGTGCGCGCGACGGATGCAGACCTGGGGGTTGCCCACGACGGTGACGCCGACCGTGCGATGTTCGTCGACGAGACCGGCTCACACATCGAGGGTGCCGCCGCGCTCGCGGCGCTCGCCGCGGCCGAACTCGAGTCGGGGGACACGTGTGTCTCCGCGGTGAACGTCTCCCAGCGGCTGGTCGATGTCGTCGCCGACGCGGACGCGGAGATGGAGCTCACCCCGATCGGGAGCACACACATCATCACGGCGATACGGGAGCTGCTGGCAGCGGGCGAGACGGTTCCGGTGGCAGGTGAGAGCAACGGCGGCATCTTCTTTCCCGACTACCGGCTCGCCCGGGACGGGGCCTACACCGCGGCGCGGTTCCTCGAACTGGTGGCGAGACAGCCAGCCAGCGCGGTCGTCGCGCCCTACAACGACTACCACAACGTCCGCGAGAACCTGCACCACCACGACGACCGGGAGCGCGAGGCGATGCTCGAGGCAGTCGCCCGGGCGGCCCGTGAGAGCGACGCCACGGTCGACACGACCGACGGCCACCGTCTCGACTACGGCGACGGCTGGGTGCTCGCGCGACCCAGCGGGACCGAACCCATCATCCGGGTGTACGCCGAGGCCCGGGACCCCGACCGGGCGGCCGGTCTCGCCGAGTGGATGGTCCAGCGTGTCGCCGACGCCCGGGCGGAGGCCCGCCGCTGACGCGTGGTGAGCGGAGGCGGTAGGCGTGAGACTCCACCGTTCTGCCGTCGATTGCTGGCCCCATCCCCGACGCTCGATCTGCCACAGAGCCGCGGGCGACGACGTGACAGGTGGGCTGTGTCCGACGGGAGACCACCACACCGCTCCCGCGAGGGCGACCACGCCGGACCTGGGGTTCCTCGACCACCTCGGCCAGAGCCGTGGTTTGGGTTCTCACCGATGTGAGAACAGCGGACCGATGACTCCCGGGTGTGCTCGGCTTCCCGGGAGTTGCCGTCGAGGACCTGTCCGCCCTGTCGACTCGAGACACCTCCCGACGGGTGTTTCGCCCTCGTGCGCTGACCGTGTCGGCACCCGACACCCTGGGGAGCCGAACGACACCGGTAATTGTGCCCGATGCCAGACGCGTGTGTGGACCATTGTGCTCGCTGTGAGGCCGAGATCGGTGCCACCCGTGAGAACGCCTACTGTGGGGAGTGCTCACAGAGATTCGAGGCGGTGCGCGAGCGCGGGGTGTGGGTCCGGTATCGCACTGACATCGCGGGTGGCGTGCTCCCGTCGGGATTCTACGTGCGTTCCGAGGCGTACGGGGACCGGCACGCGGGTGACCGGGTCGAGGCCCTCGCGACGGCAACTGAGATAATCGACCGACAGCAGGTCGACGGCGTGTTCGACTGTCCCGAGACAGACACACGCTGGCTGGTCGAGGAGTACCTCGACGCACATCCCGCGGTCGCAGCAGAGGTCGAGACCGAGCGTGACTCGTTCTTTTCGAGACTCTCGAACTGGTGACAGCAACCGTCGACCGAACGTCCCGGGTCGCGAGCGGTTCCGGTTGGGATGCTGTGACCTCGGGCCGGGACTCACCGGACCCGTGCGAGCAGTCCCCCGGCAACGAGTGCGAGCACGACCACCAGCACGCCAAACCCGGGACCGTCACCGTCTGTACTCGAGCCCTCACCCCCACCTGAGTCGGTGTCGCCGTCGGAGTCACCATCGTCTGTACCCGGGTTGTCACCGTCGGGACTGTCGTCGTCCCCGTCGCCGTCGTTGGGGTTGTCACCGTCGGGACTGTCCCCGTCCCCGTCGTTGGGGTTGTCACCGTCGGGACTGTCGTCGTCGCCGTCATCGGGGGTCGGTCCCTCGACGGCGTACAGCGTGGTGGAGCCCTCGGCGTAGACAGTGCCGCCATCGACTGTCGGCGAGAGACTCGACAACCCATCCGCGACGAACGACCACCGCTCGTCACCGGTTGCCGGGTCGAGCGCGGACAACACACCGCCCTGGGTGCCGACGTAGAGGCTCCCGTCTGTCACCACGGGTGGCGCGTTCACCGCACCGGCAGTAGTGGTGGTCCAGCGGTGTTCGCCGGAGGTTGCCGCTATCGCGTGGACAGTCCCATCGGCACTCCCGGCGTAGACTGTCTCCCCTGCCACAACCGGTGCCGTGTTGAGTGACCCGTTCAGTTCGAGACGCCACCGTTGATCACCACTCCCCGCGGCAAGTGCGGTTAGTCTCCCGACTGGTGTCGCCGCCGGGCTACCCGCGGCGCCGGTGTCGACGCTCTTCGTGTACACCGTCCCGTTTGCTGCGGTGATCGAGAGCCGGTTGATGCTGGCAGTCTCGCGTGTCCAGACCACGTCGCCGGTGGCGGCGTCGAGGGCGTGTATCCGACCCACTCTGGTGGTTGTGTTGACCGTCGGCGTGTAGACCGTCCCCGCCGAGACGGTCGGACGGGACAGGACGACCCCGCCGAGTTCGGTCTGCCAGGTCTGGTTGCCTGTCGTGGCGTCGACAGCGACCAGCCCAGACCTGGTGCCGAAGAACAGCGTGTCGCTGGTGGCTGTCGGATTCGACACCGCCTGTTCGACCACGCTGGACTGCTCGCGCTCGCCGGTCGCCGCGTCGAGTGCGTCGAACGTGCCGGTCGGTGTCCCGGCGAAGACGGTGTCGCCGACAACTGCCAGCAGTCTGATGAACGACTCGCCAACTGCACTGCGCCACTGTGTGTCACCGGTTGCGGCGTCGACGGCCACCACGTTCGACCCGGTGCCGACGTAGACAGCCCCGTTCGACACGCGCAGCACACCGGTCCGGTCGTCGAACCCTGCCTGCCACAGTCGGTCGCCGGTCGCGCCGTCGAACGCCAGCAGCGTCCCGTTGCCGGACCGGACGTAGGCGGTCCCGTCTACCACTGTCGACCCGGCGGGTGTCCCGCCGAACTCGGCCACCCAGGTCAGGTTCGACCGCTCCCAGGAAACGGACGACCCTGAACTGTTCGACCCGGTGATCCCCTGGTCGATCTCGGCGAGTTCCTCGACCGACGGTGCGTTGACGACCCGGAGACTGGTGCCGCTCCGGTCGACGTGGAACGCGTCACCGAACCCACTGCTACTGGGGAGTCGGTAGGTGTTTGGCCGGTCGGCGACCGGGTCGGCCCCGTGGTAGGCGAGCAGCCGGCGGTACGCGTCGTGGAACTCCCGGGCATCGGCCGGCGTATCCCAGGCCATCTCGTAGACGTATCCGGTCGCGTTCGACGCCGTCGCGACGTAGGGAAGCAGTCTGTCACCGTCCCAACCGGTTGTTGCGGGGTGACTGTAGCTGACTGTCTGGCCTCCGGGTCCACCAGTGCTGTAGCTCTCGCTGGGGATGATACTCCCGCCGGGGCCGAATGTCGGAGAGAGCAGCGATACGTACAGTCCGGGTTCACCGACAGACCCGGTGAGGCGCTCACCGTCGGCTGTCAGGGGGTGCCAACTGTCCGTGCTCCGGTCACGCACTGTTAGCTCACTCGGGTCGTCCTCCCCGTACCTGTCAGGATGTATGACCTGTTCTGTGCTGGCAGGCGGGTTCTCGTAGAGACTGTTGACGGCCGCCCAGCCCATCTGCTGGTGTCTGTTGCTGACGAACCCGACTCCCGACTCGTACGGTTGCTGGAACAGCCTCGCCATCCCCTCGTTGAGAGCGGAGAGGTCCGGTCTGCTGGTGCGGTCCGGACGGTAACAGGTCCCGGCCCAGTCGGCTCCACAGCGCTGTTCGTACAGGCGCTGCACGTAGTTTGCGTCACCCTCGACGTAGCCGTTCCGTGTGTTTCGTTCCTCGATTGTCTCGACCCCCGGGATGTCGAACTGGGCGTCCTGCTGGGCGTGGAACAGTTCCTGGGCGAGTATCGCCTCGCGGATCTGCCGGACAGTTTCGTTCGGGGATATCATCGTCACGTTACCGGTCTCCGGTCTGTAGTACCCGTTCACAGCGCCGGTCAGTGCCTGCCGTGATTCGACAGCGTCGCTGGACTCGTTTATCAGGAGGAGTGCCTCGTACTGTGTGTTGAGCAGTGTCTGCTCCGCCTCACCGGACGATCCGGTCTCGAACTGTCCCTCGGCGACTGCTGACTCCTGTTCGTCGGTGTAGAGTATCCGCACTGGCGGGGTTCGGTCGAACTCGAGACCGCGGATAGACTCGATACGAGCCATTGCTCGTGCGACGACGGCCTCGAGTTCGGCTTCCGTGATGCCGTCGGACTGGTCGATAGAGAGCGTCGCGTTCGCCCAGACGCCGCTCTCCCAGCCCAGTCGGTCCGAGGCCGGGTCCGGCAGGTCTGTCTCCACGACCGACTCCTCGACGGTGAGGCTGTCATCTGTTGCCGTGACGTTCTCACCGGTCGCCGGGGCGGCGCCAAATCCGAGACAGAGTGCGAGCACACAAACTGCGAGCGCGACGCTCCACCGCCGCGATGGGACTGCTCGAGATAGCAGGGACATTCTGCCTCATCCTGTGTTGTACAGAGATAAACCATACCCCAGTCGGTTGCTGCCCCGGCCACCACGCGACAGATACAACTGTGAAGAGATCTCCCGAGCAGTGCGACCAGGGGACTGCTGCCGGCGGTCGACCGACCACCCACCTGCGAGTTCCAGCCAGACACCCGCTGTCGACAGTCGTCCGTGACCCGCGGGGGCTGTCGGTGGTCGCGTGTCGCTGAAACGGTGTGCTTAATAGCGCACCGACAGTTTCCTTAGTATGAGCAACGAGCCCGAGGGCGACGCGGAGGAACCCGACGCGGATACGAGCGAGACAGTAGTCGAGTCGGACGACCCCGAACCAGCGGAGACAGAGGAGACGGAGAACGGTGGGTTCGAGTACGGCGATTTCGTGCGCATCGAGTACGTCGCACGGACCGCCGAGGAGGGCCACCTCGTCGACACGACTGACGGTGACCTCGCCGAGGAGGAGGGAATCGACGACGGCGAGCGCGAGTTCGGCCCGCGAACAATCGTCCTGGGCGAGCAGCACATATTCGACCCTGTCGAGGAGTCGCTCGTCGGGGGTGTGGTCGGTGACAGCGGCACGGCGACGGTCCCCCCGGAGGAGGCGTTCGGCGAGTACGACGACGAGGAGGTCCGGACCGTGAGCACGGACAAGATACCCGAGGACGACCGCTACCCCGGGAACCAGGTCACAATCGACGGTGAGAACGGGTTCGTCGAGCGCATCATCGGTGGCCGTGCGCGGGTCGATTTCAACCACCCACTCGCCGGCGATACCCTCGAGTACGAGTGGGAGATCGTCGGGACGGTAGACGACCGCGAGGCACAGGCCCGTGACCTGCTCCGGACGTTCCTCGATATCGACCTCGACGTGCACTTCGAGACCGACACCGTCGAGGAGCAACAGATCGTCGAGGACGAGGACGAGGACGAGACAGACGACGACGGGCCGACCTACGAGACCGTCGAGGTCGAGAAGGAGGCGCTGTACATCGACGCCGAGCCGGAGCTGACGATGAACCAGCAGTGGATGATGGGGAAACAGCAGATCGGCCAGCAACTCATCGACCTGCTCGGTGTCGACCGTATCGTCGTCCAAGAGGTGATCGAGGGTGGCGGATTCCCCGGTATGATGGGTGGCATGGGCGGCGGCGGAGGCGGTCTCGAGGAGGCACTCGAGGATGCCGACATCGACGCCGACGAACTCGCCGAGGAGCTGTAACGTCGGTCGGGCACCCGCCCGTCCCCCCTGGCGAGCAGTCCGCGTTCGTTCTTCGTCGGGTGTCTCTGACCTGTGTCGGACGGCACGCCGATGTCACCGCCCTCGTATCGACCGCTGTACCACTGGCTCCGAGCATCACGACGTGTCGCTGACCCCGCCACGCGGTACACCCCCTTGTTCAGATTCGTTCGACTGTGTGTCGACAGAGGGCGACCGGCTCCACGCGAGCTGGCTCTACTCGCGTTCGAGTTCGCGTTCCCCGCGCTCGGCGGACTCCGGACCGGGTTCGCGGTTGCGTTCGCTCTCGGTGTCGCGTGTCGTCGACACGTCTTCGGTCGACTCGTGGGTTACACGCTCCTCGTCCGGGCGGGGCACCGGTCCCGGCGGTGTCGTCGACCCGGACGGTGGGGTCTCGACGGGCGCGGTGAGCCCCTCGCGGAGGTCGTCACCGAAGTGAGCACCGAACCCGCCGACGGCGAAGCTCACGGTGGTCGCGGTCAGGAGTGTCGCCAGCGAGAGCGACGCTATCGCGGACACCGCGGCGACGACCCCGTTGCCGACCAGTGTGCCCGCCGTGAGAACCCCGAGATTCGCCAGCAGCGCCGCGGTTCCGGCCTCCGCCAGCGGCCGGTCCTCGACGGCCAGACCGGCGAGGATTCCGCCCAGCAACATCCCGACGTACGACCCCACGACGGGCACGAACGCCAGCCCCGCGGCTGTCCCGACACCGACCGTCACCAGCGCAACCGCGAACCCCGCGAGAGAGAACCGGGCGGCGCGACTGTCACTCACGGTTGGAATTCGGACCGGTGTGGTAATGTGCGTTTCCCCGCGGATGCCGGCGAACCGCCTGTCGGGTGTCCCTGCCGGTGACCGGTCTGTGTCGCCCGTGACCCCCCCGTTCCCGACGACTGTCCTGACTCCCGGAAACGACCCGCTCAGTGCCGGCCACTCGACGGTTCGGCGGGTCCGCGAAACGGGTGTGTCGGCCGTCGACCGTGGGGTGGGTGCAGGAGTCGCGCCGCCACGCGACAGTCCGGACAGTCGAGCGCGAGAGTCAGCGGTCGGCGGTCCGCGTGGCCTCGCGGGCGGCGGCGAGCAGTTCGTCGTGTGCGCGACCGTTCGAGGCAACGAGACCCGGCGTGTCGTGGTGCCACGCACCGCCATCGAGGTCGGTGACGGTGCCACCGGCCCAGCGGACCAGTGCCGCGCCGGCGACGGTGTCCCAGGCCGGCGCGTCGACGGTGGTGAACACCCCCTCGTACGTGCCGCCCGCGAGCAGCGACAGTGAGGCCTGTGCGGACCCGACCCGGCGGAGGTCACCGAACCGACCGACAATCGCCTCCAGCACGGCCGCGTACTCCTCGCGGCGGTCGAACCCCCACCAGATTGTCGGCACGACCGCGAACCGGTCCGGGTCCGACCGGTTGCTCACCGACACCGGGTCACCGTTCAGCGTGACCCCCTCCGGCGTGCCGACGTAGCTGTCACCCAGCGCGGGCAGGACGTTCGCCGCCGCGACAGGGTCCCCGTCGACCAGACAGGCGACACTCGTCGCCCAGTACCGGTCCCCCCGGACGAAGTTGTTCGTCCCGTCGATTGGGTCGACGACCCACACCGTTCCACTCCCGGGAACGGCCTGTGCGGTGTCGTTCTCCTCGCCGACGACCGTCGCGTCGGTGTCGGACGACCGGATACGGTCGACGACCGCCTCCTGTGCGCGCCTGTCGGCGCGCGTGACGACATCTGTCTTCCCGGACTTGTGCTCGATTTCCAGTTCCGTCCGGAACGACCCGACCGCAACCTCGGCGCCAGCACGGGCGCTCGCCGCCGCTATCTCTGCTCGTGACTCCAGATCTGCCGCTCCCTGTTCGATAGACTCGTTACTCATACTGGTCCTAGACCTTCGTGCTCTGCGAGTAAAAGACTGTGCACCTGAAGACGACATCCGCCGCGCGGTGGACGGGACAGGGCCGACGGTCTCCGGGCAGTCGGGTGCCGCCCCAGGACATCCCCTGGCATCGGGTGCCGCCCCGGGATATCCCCTG
>CAZFMN010000006.1:38726-57364 GCA_964520075.1 uncultured Halobacteriales archaeon
GGGTGCCGCCCCAGGACATCCCCTGGCATCGGGTGCCGCCCCGGGATATCCCCTGCCGGTCGGAGCGCGGATACCAGGTCGACCCCTCACAGACGAGTTTAACTCCGTTCGACCGGGACAGTGTGGGTATGGACCTGAACACCCGCGTGCTGAAGGCGTACATCGACCACTTCCTGCCGCGCGATGTAATCGGCCCTGTCATTGTCGTCTTCTCGCTGGAGGGTGTGATCGACGGCATCTTCAGCCTGTACGTTCCCGAGCAGTACTCGACGCTCGGGTGGGGGCTCATCTTCGTCCTCGCGCTGGTCATCGTCGCGTACTGGGGGTCTGTCGACGAACAGGCCGTCGAGGAGCTACAGGAACAGGTCGACCGGATAGAGGAGGAGGACGCGACCAGCGAGTAGGTCTCCAGTTCGACCGTACTTCGGCGGGGTGACGACTCCCCGAGAGAACGCTGTGGTCCCGGGCGGCGTCCGCGAGGAACCGACGGTGTCGACTCCGTGCCGGGGTCGACTCCGGATGGCTGGCAGTCGCGAACCGTCTCCGTTCGGGAGGTCCCGAACCGGTACACGGAAGCCCGCATCGTCCTTATCGGTCGTATGATACAGAATCTGGCGGCCGGACAGACCGGGATGACGAGCAACGCCTTTCTGGTGGCCGGCGAGCGGACGGTTCTGGTCGACGTCGGCAGCGGGTTCGATATCGTGAGCGCGGTCCGCGAGCAGGGCACCGGACTCGACGGGGTCGTGCTGACCCACACCCACCCGGACCACATCGGCAACCTCGACGACGTGACCGGGGCGTTCGGTGTCGACGTCTGGGGGTACGACACCGGACACGACGCCGTCGACCGCGGACTCGACGACGGCGAACAGGTCAGACTGGGCGACCACGACTACGACGTGGTGCACACCCCGGGCCACAAGAACGACCACGTCTGTCTGTACGCACCGGCAAGCGGTGTGCTGTTCGCGGGTGACCTCGTGTTCGCGAACGGCGGGTTCGGCCGGACGGACCTCGCCGAGGGGGACCGCCCGGTGCTGGTCGACAGTATCGAGCGGTTGCTCGACCGGGTCGGGGAGGTCGAACAGCTCCGCACCGGACACGGGCCGAGTGTGACGACCAGCCCGCGTCGTGACATCGAGCGTGCATTGCAGGCTGCTCGGGCGGGTGTCTAACTGTTACGAACGCGAAAACGGCTGCCGCGGCTCAGAACGGCGCTTCGGGTCCCTCGTCGTCGCTGCCGCCCGAGTCGCCCGGGAACGAGGGGCTCATTCCGCCGCCGCCACCAGACATCCCCTCGTGGCCGCCCATCCCGGTCGAGGCGTTGACCGTCTCGATCTCGGGAATCTCCTTTTGCATGCGGGTCTTTATCGCCTGAATCGTCATCGGTGAGATGCCACAACCGGAGCAGGCCCCACCCAGCTGGACGGTGACCGAGCCCTCCTCGAGGTCGAGGTTCTGGATGGCGGCGCTGCCGCCGTGCATCTGTATCTGCGGGAAGTTCCGCCGCAGGAAGTTCGTGATCCGCTCGCGGAGTTCGTCCTCCGGGTCCTGAGTGTCGGTTTCTGTACTCATACACGCCAGTAGGTCGTCGCGGGATTTAGGCCTTCGGGCTCCCGGTCCGCGGTCGACGTGTCGGTGTCCCGGGGACCGACACGGTGAGTCAGATTGATTCCGCCGGGGACCGAAACACGGGTAGATGCGACTGGAGGAGTTCATCGAGGGGTTCGAGCGCGACGAGAGCGTCGAGCGCCGGCGTCTCGCGGCCGAGAAGTCCTACGCCATCACGGACCACCTCGAACGGGTCGAGCGCCAGTTCGAGGAGGCCCTGCAGGGGGAGGCCCTGTTCGGGTCGAGCGCGCCGGAGATATTCGTGGGACGGTCGAACTACCCGGAGGTGTCGACGGGGCTGCTCTCACCGGTCGACAGCGAGCGCGACGCGGCGGGGTACGCCACCAGCGGGGACTGGTACCGTCGCGGGTTCGGTATCGAGGACGTGCTCCAGCGCCGCACGGGACTGCTCAACTCCACCCGGAGTGCCAGTGTCGACGTGACCGACGTCTGGGACGGGTTCGTGGGCGTCCAGCGCGAGGTGGCGGTCGCCGACCACCCTGTCGACGTGGAGGTTGGCCTCGACAGGCGGCCGGAGTTCGACCTCTCCGTCGACGACGTCAGGACACCGACCGGGCCGCGCGCCCGGGCCACGGACGCCACACTCGCGGAGAACCCCCACGTACCACGGCCCGTCGAGAAGACCCTCGAGGACGACGACTGGCGCGCCGAGGGTGCGATGACGTACCTCTACCGACGCGGGTTCGATGTCTACGATATTAACACCATCCTCTCGGCGGGCGCGCTCGGACAGGACCGCTCGCGCAGACTCGTCCCGACGCGGTGGTCGATCACCGCTGTCGACGACACCGTCGGCAACTACCTCCGCGGGACGCTCCGCAACGCCGCCTCCGTCGACGAGGTGCAGGTCTGGTACAACGAGTATATAGCAAACGAGTACTGGGTAGTGCTCGCACCCGGCAACTGGGAGTTCGAACTGGTCGAACTGAAGGCACCGGGCAGCATCTGGAACCCCGAACCCGGGGGGAGCTACCACGTGGCCGCCGACAGCGAGGGCTACGAGGGCCGGACCGGCTACGTCGACGAGACCGCCGGTGCGTACTACGCGGCGCGACTCGGTGTGCTCGAACATCTCGAATCGGTCGACAGGCAGGCGACGGCGCTCGTCGTCCGGCACGCGACCGACGCCTACTGGGCGCCGGTGGGGGTGTGGCAGATACGCGAGGGTGTGCGCCACGCCTTCGACGGCGACCCGGTGACCGCCGAGACGTTCCACGGCGCTATCCGGCAACTCGAGTCACAGCTTCCGGTCGGACTGCCGGCCCTGCGGCGCAACTCCGAACTCGTGGCCGGTGTCCAGTCCCGGCTCACGGAGTTCTGAGCGCCGCTCAGACCTGCCGCTCCTCCTCAGTCTCGGCGAACGAACCGACGAGTTCCGGCTCCTCCCCGGCGAGACAGACGAGATTCTCGCGACCGAGGCGGACCTTCGTCACGCTACCGGCATCGTGCATCTCCGAGAGCAGTGTGCTCACCTTCGACTCCGACCAGTCGGTGCTGGCGACGATGCGGGCCTGCCGCATCCTGCCGCCGCTGTCCTCGACCAGCGCGAGCACCCGTTCCTCGTCGCTCCGTGACCCGGCGTCGCCGGCCGTGACCCCGTGGCCGTTCGAGCGGGTGTCGCCGCCCGCCGCGGCCCGCTTCTCGCCGGCGCCATCCGTGACCCGCTCCGCACCGGTTGGCCCGTCTCCCGCCACGACGCCGTCGGTCGATTCGTCACCCGTCTCCGGAGCCCGTGAGTCCGCTACAACCGACGGTGTCCCGGAGGGCTGACCGACTCCGGCCCCCCCGTCTGTGGCGCCCGGGTCGGTTGACGTGGGCTGGTCATCTCCGGAGTTCCCATCGGCCGACACCGACCGGTCATCACCGGACTCACTGCCGGTCGACGTCGACCGGTCACCCCTGGAGTCCCCGTGTGGTCCTCCGCTCGCCCAGCGGTACCCGGCGACGCCCAGAACGAGTACAGAGACCGCCACCACCGCGGTGAGTCCGACGTCGGTTGCCGGTCGACCGTCGAGTACCGCGACCCGGGCGACCCGCCGGTGTACCGCCCCGAACAGGACCTCGAACCCGATGTCGATATCCGATTCTACCTGCACCGTCACACGACCCCCCGATGCATACACTCGTTTTTGAGCCCAGGCCGAACAAAAATCCTGCGAACACTCGGATTCTGTATGGTTCGTCGCCGGCTCTCGTGCGGGCGCGACGGCCGGCTGTCACCGGTCAGCAGGGCAGTCACGCAGGAAGGAACGAACGAAGTGCATATCAAATATCAGTTCTCGGCGCGTGCGTCGTCGAGCATCTCGACGGGGTGGGGCGGTCGCTCGCCGGTGACGAGGTCGGCGATCTGGGTGCGACACGAGGCACCCGGTGCGACGACCCTCCCGGTGGCGTCCTCGACCTGGTCGTCGAGTATCTCGGCGATGGCCCGGCTCATGGAGTAGTGTTCTGCCTCGTAGCCGAAGCTCCCGGCCATCCCACAGCAGCCGGAGTCGAGCGGTTCGACCGTGTAGCCGGCGCGTCGCAGGACACCGACAGCGTGGTGGTCACGCGCCGTCGCGGCCTGGTGACAGTGGCCGTGGTAGACGAGACGGCCCTCGCCGTCGAAGGCCCCGGACACGTCGAGTCCTGTCTGGTCGAGATACTCACAGACGCCGTAGGTCGCGCCGGCGACACGCTCGACGGCCGGCCCGGAGAGCAGGTCCAGATAGTCCGACTGGAGCATCACGGCGTCCGAGGGCTCGACGACGACGATATCCCGGCCGTCCGCGACCGCCGGGGCCAGCGCGTCGACGTTCGTCTCGGCGCGTTCCCGGGCAACGTCGAGGTACCCCTTCGAGAACGACGCCCGTCCGCTGGCCGTAACCTCCTCGGCGAGTTCGACCCGGACGCCGGCGGCCTCGAGCGCGCGCACCGCGGCACGCCCCACCGCCGGGGTGCTGTAGTTGGTGAACGTGTCCGGGAACAGGCGGACCTCGTGTTCGGTCTCGTCGCGGGCGACCGCGGGGTCGCGCTCGCTCAGCCAGTCGACCAGTGTCTCCCGGCGGAACGTCGGCAGGTCCCGCTCCCGGGCGATACCGAACAGTTTCTCGGCCACGAGACCGCTGCCGGGGAGCCGCTGGAGCAGTCGCGGGAGCGGGGCGAGCGCGCTCCCGATAGCGCTGACCCGGTCGACCTCGGCGAACAGTCGGTCGCGGAGCGACGTCTCGCCGGACTGGTGGCGCTGGTGCTGGAGTTCGGCTTTCAGCTTCGCCATGTCGACCTCGCTGGGGCAGTCGTGGGCACAGCCCTTGCAGCCGATACACAGGTCCATCACCTCGCTCGCGAACTCCTCGCCGGTCGGGTCCGCCGGCAGGTCGCCGCTCATCGCCTGCCGGAGCGCGTTCGCCCGCCCCCGCGTGCTCGTTATCTCCTCCTCGGCGGCCCGGTAGGTCGGACACATCACGCCGCCGGTCGTCTCCTGTGGCCCGCGACAGCCACCACAGCCGTGACACAGCTCCACCATCCCCTGCATCCCCCCCTCGTTCTCCCAGCGAAGCGCGGGTTCGAACCCCAGTCTGGCCTCGTAGTCCGGTGAGAACCGCAGGTTCTCGGTCAGTCCGACGACCGTCGCCCGCGCGGGCACGTCCGCCGGACGCCGCTCGTCCGGCCCGTAGCCACACACCTGCCCCGGGTTGAGCAGCCAGTCGGGGTCGAACGCCCGCTTCAGCCGCCTGAACAGCTCCCAGACCCGCTGGCCGTACAGCTGCCGGCTGTACGCCGTCCGGGCCCGACCGTTCCCGTGCTCACCCGAGATGGTCCCGCCGTACTCGCCAGCGAGCTCCGCGACGGTGTCCGCGATGGACTGCATCTGCTCGACCCCCTCGACGGTCTTCGTGTTCACCAGCGGCCGGACGTGCAGACAGCCCGGCCCGGCGTGACCGTAGAAGCTCGCGAACGTCCCGTTCTCCTCGAGCACCTGCCGGAACTCGGCGACGAACTCGGGGAGCTGTGCCGGCTCGACGGCGACGTCCTCGACGAAGCTGATGTGTTTCTCGTCGCTCGTCCGGGAGAGCAAGATTGGCAGCCCGCTCTTGCGGAGCTTCCAGACCCGGCCCCGCTCTGCGCTGTCGTGTGCCTCGTGTGCCCCCGTGGCCCGGGAGGGCTCGTCACGACGATCAGCCTGCTCCCCACCGTCGGGGCCGACCCGGTCGGCGAGCAGTCCACGCACCCGCTCGCGGCCCTCGCTGTCGTCCTCTGCGTAGAACTCCACGAGCAACGCGGCGCCTGTCCCCTCGGGGGTCAGCTCGTCGACCAGGTCACCGAACTCGGCGGTCTCGCGGGCGAGTTCGAGCAACACCTCGTCGAGCACCTCCACCGCCGCGGGGTCGTGGTCGAGAATCGGCGCGACGTCGGCCATCGCGTCCCCGAGGCTGTCGTACCGGAGCAGCGCCACCGACTTCGTCTCCGGCACCGGCTCCAGCGAGACTGTCGCCTCCGTGACGATTGCGAGTGTCCCCTCGCTGCCGGCCAGCAGACGGGCGAGGTTGACCTGTCCCTCGCTCGCCTCCGCGAGGAGACAGTCGAGGTTGTACCCCGAGACGTTGCGCTCGAGTCCCGGGTAGGCGCTCTCGACTGTCTCGCGCTCGTCGAGCACGTCGAGCACCGCCCCGCAGACGGCCGCCACGATACCGTCACCCGCCGCTCGCTCGCGGACCGCATCGAGTGAGATGTCGCCGAACCGCGTCACCGTTCCGTCGGCGAGGACCACCTCACACTCCTCGATGTAGGCGTCGGTCTTGCCGTACTGCAGTGAGTGTGCGCCGGTGGAGTTGTTGCCGATTGCGCCGCCGAGCGCGCTCTTGTCACCCCAGGCCGGGTCGGGTGCGAACTTCAGCCCGTGTTCGCCGACGATGGCGTTCAGGTCGCCGAGCAACACGCCCGGCTGTGCGCGGGCGGTCCGCGTCTCGGGGTCGACCGCGAGCACGCTGTCCATCTGACGGGTGAAATCGAGCACGACCGCCTCGTTGACCGACTGGCCGGCGAGACTGGTGCCGCCCCCCCGTGGCAACACCGGAATCTCCCGGAGTGAGCAGTACTCCACGACCGCGGCGACATCGTCGGTCGACTCCGGAAACACCACCCCGACCGGGGTGACCTCGTAGGCGCTCGCGTCGGTCGCGTACAGTTCGCGGGTGTACTCGTCGAATCGGACCTCACCCGCGACGAGTCGCTCCAGGTCGGCCACGAGTCCGGGGCGGTCGACCCCGCCACCCGCGTAGTCGTACCCCGCCCGGCTGTCCGCCGCCGGTTCCGCTCTGCTGTCCTGTGCAGGCGCTTCGACAGGTCCGTACCCGTCGGCGATACGCTCCGGGTCGGCCCCGTCTGAGCCGGTGTCTCCCGGACGACCGCTGTCCGGTCGAGACTCGTGCTCGTCCATATCCGCCTGTGTACCGCGACCAAAATAACACTGCCGGCTCCCACGCCCCCAGCGCTCGACTGTCCACCTTGTCTGTGGAGTCGACGGTCTGAAGTCTATCGACCGCGAGGTGACCTCATGACCGACGAGGACGGCGACGAACGGGACACCGAAACGGTGCTCGACGAACTCTTTGCCGTGATCGAACAGCGAAAGGAACAGCTCCCCGAGGACTCCTACACCGCATCGCTTTTCACCCACGAGCGCGGCCAGAACGCAGCCCTCGAGAAGGTCGGCGAGGAGTCCACCGAGTTCGTGCTGGCCGCGACAGACGGAACCCGCGAGGAACTCGCACACGAGGCCGCCGATATCGTCTACCACGTGCTCGTCGTGCTCGCGATGCACGATATGAGCATCGAGGACCTGCGCGCCGAACTCGCCGAACGCCGCTCCTGACCCGTCCTGCCGGGGAGACTCTCTTGGGCTGTCCTCGCGGAAGCTTTTCGACACTCCCGCCCGACCCACCTGCATGGAGTACACCACGCTCGGTCGGACCGGTATGGAGGTCAGTCGCATCTGTCTTGGCTGTATGAGCTTCGGCAGCCCGGAGTGGCGCGACTGGGTACTCGACGAAGAGGAGAGTCTGCCAATCATCGAGCGCGCCATCGACCTCGGTATCAACTTCTTCGACACCGCGAACATGTACTCGGTCGGCGAATCCGAGCGTATCCTCGGGCGGGCACTCGAGGGTCGCCGCGAGGAGAGTGTCGTCGCCACGAAGTGCTACTTCCAGATGGACGAGGACAACCCGCACTCGGGCGGTCTCTCCCGGAAGGCGGTCGAACAGGAACTCGCCGCGAGTCTCGACCGCCTCGGGATGGAGACGGTCGACCTCTACCAGACACACCGCTGGGACGAGACAACACCCATCGAGACGACCCTCCGGGCGCTCGACGACGCCGTCCGGCGTGGGCAGGTCCGACACATCGGGACGAGTTCGATGTGGGCCCACCAGTTCGCCCGCGCACTCCACGCGAGCGACCGACTCGGACTCGACCGGTTTGCCACGATGCAGAACCACTACAACCTGCTGTACCGCGAGGAGGAACGCGAGATGCTCCCGCTCTGTGCCGAGGAAGATATCGGTGTCATCCCGTGGAGTCCCCTCGCCCGGGGGTATCTCGCCCGCCCCCACGAGCAGTTCGACGCCACCACTCGCGGTGAGTCTGACGACTACGCCCGCGCACACCCGTACTTCGAGGGGAACGGCCGCGAGATAAACGAGCGCGTCGCCGAACTCGCAGACGAGAACGACGCCTCGATGGCCCAGATTGCGCTGGCGTGGCTGCTCCACCAGGACCCGGTCGACGCCCCCATCGTCGGCACGACGAGCGTCGAACACCTCGAGGAGGCCGTCGCCGCGCTCGACATCTCGCTGTCGACGAGCGACCAGGAGTGGCTGGCGGAGCCGTACGAACCCGTCCCCGTCAGCGGCCACGAGTAGCTACCCCGACGGGGCCGGTGTCCGCGTCGGGACCGACGGTGTTCATATCGGGAGCCGACAGTGTCCGCGTCAGAACCCGTACTCGACCGGGGTCGGGGTCGAGGCCGACTCTGGGACACAGGGCGAGCGGGGTTCTCCTCCGGAGATGGCGCCAGGACATCCGACGCGTCGCACAGAGACAGGTCTGTCGAGGCGGTGTGACGTCGAGACGGCAGGTCGTCAGTCGCGGGCACTCGGGATGTCGTGTCGGCACGACCCGCGTGGGGCGTCCGGCAGGTCAGAGCAGGCCGGTCTTCTGGAGCTTCATCAGGTCCTCGGTGTCGAGGGTCTCGCCTTCCTTGAACTTCTGGTAGATCTCCTCGGCCTCCTCGCGGGCGGCCTCCTGTTTCTGCTCGCGCTCCTCGCGCTCCTCTTCTTCCTCTTTCTTGTCGAGTTCGCGCAGGCGCTTCTGGACACGCACGAAGTCCTCGTGGTGCTGGTCGGCGGCCTCCTGGACCTCGACGAACTCCTCGTGTTTCTCGTCGGCCCGGTCGCGGATGTCGTCGGCCTCGCGGTAGGCCTCGATCATGCTGTTGTGGTGTTTCTGGGCCTTGTCGGCGAGCTCGGTCACCTTCTGGTGGTGTTTCGACGCCTCGGCGCGGACCTCCTCGGCCTCCGCTTCGAGCTCCTCGAGCTCGTCGTTCTGGTTTATCTTGTCTTTCTTCTCGCGGAGCTTCTCGCGTTTCTCCTCGATTTCCTCGATGAGTTCGCGCTCGTCCTCGGCGTCGAGCACCTCTGTCTGCTGTTTGAACTCGAGGTCCTCGATTTCCTCCTCGAGGTCCTCGATCTGGGTGCCCTCGTCGATTTTCATCTCCTCTTTGAGCTCCTCGACCCGGTCGAAGAGCTGGTTTGCCTTCGCGTTGAGGTCGTTGCGCTTCTCCTTGTGCTCCTGGACCTCCTCGTTGAGCTCGTCGCGTTTCTCGCGGTGTTCCTGTGCGGCGTCGACCTTCTCGCGGGTCTTCGCGTTGAGTTCGTCGCGCTCGGAGGCTTTCTCCGAGGCGAGCTGGTTGAGCTCGTTGCGCCGGTCGCGCAGTTTGCCGGCGAGCTTGATGAGCTCACCCTTCGAGTTGTTGTCTATATCGTCGTCTGTGATCTCGATGTTGCTGGATGGGTCGATTACCTTCGCCATGATTGAACCTCAGTTCCATAACCGCAGCGGGGCGTAGCGACTCCTCTCCTGTGTTGCTGACACGGACAATAGCTGTTCCCTGTCATACTGGTCGGAGTGCTGTACTGCCTGAACGCCCCACGCGTTCTGGTACGCGATAGTTCTACCCTCCAAAGTTTAAACATTCCGTTCGCCGGCTCCCCGTGCCGGCTGTTCGCACACGGCAGGCCGCCGACTACTGTCAGCCTCCACAGAGTCGGCACGTGCCTACTCTTCCGGCCGCGCCGGTCGATGCGCTCGTCGCCAGTTGGAACAGACCCGAGACACCAGCGCAAGACACTCAACCGAGGAACACGTCGATTGCGTTTCCGGAGGACTGGTTCCTGTACAGTTCGGAGTACCCACAGTTGATGCAGGAGACAACAGTGAAACTCCGGTTCTGGATGTCGAAGTACTTCGAGAGACCGGAGCCGGTCGTCGATATCTCGTCGACTTCGGTCTCGCTGTACCCACACTTCGGACAGCCCTCGCTGTCCTGTGTGTCGCCTGAACGACTCATATCCTTTGTTTCGGACAGTAACACAAAATCTTTGTGCTACAGGAGTACAGTCCGCACTATGCCAGTGGTACTGACAACAGCAGTTTTTGGGGTTGTGCTCGTTCTGGGTGTCCTCGCCACACTCGGACTGTACCTGATCACCGAGCGTGAGACATCTGACCCGCGGGTCGTCGACCGGTCCGAGGCCGAGCGGCTGGCGAAGGCCCGGGGTGGCCGTCGAGCGTCCCGGAATCGTGACGACGCGGACCGGTCGGACCCCGAACAACCGGTCGGAGACCGGAGCGGACGAGGTGGTTCCGAGAGCAGCGCGCGGGGGAGTGAGTCCAGCGAGCGAGAGTGACCGGCCGAGGACCTGCAGGTTTTTTGCCCTCGGTGTCGGAGCACACAGCAATGAGCGAGCACGATTACGAGACACTCGGACTCGTGGCGGGGCTGGAGATACACCAGCAACTCGACACCGAGACGAAGCTGTTCTGTGACTGTCCCACCACGCTGCGCGACCCGGCGGCGTCCGACCGGCGGTTCAGGCGGTACCTCCACCCGACAAAGAGCGAACTGGGGGAACTCGACGACGCCGCGCTGGAGGAGAGCCGAGTCGACCGCGAGTTCGAGTATCTCGCCTACGACACCACCTGTCTGGTCGAGGAGGACGACGAACCGCCCCGACGGGTCGACGGCGAGGCAACGACGACGGCACTCGAGATTGCGACACTGCTGGAGATGGAGCCGGTCGACCAGGCCCACGTCATGCGGAAACTCGTCATCGACGGCTCGAACACCGCGGGGTTCCAGCGGTCGATGCTGGTCGCCACCGACGGGGTCGTCCAGACCGACGACGGTCCGGTCGGTATCGACGACCTGTTGCTGGAGGAGGAGAGCGCACAGCGGGTCACCGAGACCGACGGGGGGGTGCGCTACAGTCTCGACAGACTCGGGATTCCACTCGTCGAAATCGGCACGCGACCGGACATCCGGAGCCCCGAACAGGCCCGCGAGACCGCCGAACAGATCGGGATGTTGCTGCGCTCGACGGGGAAGGTCAAACGCGGCCTGGGGACAATCCGGCAGGACGTGAACGTCTCCATCGCCGAGGGCGCACGCGTCGAAATAAAGGGCGTCCAGAGTCTCGACGATATCGACGACATCGTGCGAAACGAGGTCCACCGGCAGGTCGAGTTGCTCGATATCGCCGACACACTGCAGGAGCGCGGGGCGTCGGTCGGCGACCCGCGAGATGTCTCCGCGGTGTTCGCGGAGACAGACAGCGGTGTCATCGGTGGTGCACTCGCCGACGGCGGGGTGGCACACGCGGTCCCGCTGTTCGGGTTCGACGGGCTGGTCGGCCGCGAGATACTGCCGGACAGGCGACTCGGCACGGAGTTCGCGGACCACGCGAAGCGCCACGGCGCGGGCGGTATCTTCCACACCGACGAGCTCCCGGCCTACGGTGTCACCGAGGCTGAGGTGCGGGCACTGCGTGACGCGGTCGGGGCCGGCCCGGACGACGCGGTGGCGCTGGTCGCCGACGACCCCGAGACGGCCGACCTCGCAATCGATGCCGTCGCCGAGCGCGCCACGACGGCGATAGCGGGGGTCCCCGAGGAGACACGCGACGCGCTGGAGGGGGGGACGACCCGGTACCTGCGACCGCTGCCGGGTGCGGCACGGATGTACCCCGAGACGGACGTCCCGCCGGTCGAACCCGACGCGAGCAGTATCGAGCCGCCGGAGTTGCTCACCGAGAGAGTCGAGCGGTACACCGCCGAGCACGACCTCGACCCGGCGCTCGCCGAACAGGTCGCCGACAGCGAGCGCATGCCGCTGTTCGAGCGAGCAGTCGAGATGGGTGTCGACCCGACGCTCGCCGCCGACACGCTCGAATCCACCGTGACCGAACTCCGGCGGGACGACGTGTCCGTCGAACGTGTGACCGACGACCAGTTCGAGGGTGTGTTCGAACTGCTCGCGGCAGGTGAGCTCGCGACCGAGGGGGTGCCGGACCTGCTCTCGGCGCTCGCCGCGGAGCCGGGGCTCTCGGCCGAGGCGGCCGCCGAGCAGGAGGGGCTCGGGAGCGCCGGTCGCGAGACCGTCCGCGAGGCCGTTCGAGAGGTGGTTGAGCGAAACGACCAGCAGGTCCGCGAGGAGGGGATGGGCGCGTTCTCGGCGCTGATGGGCGAGTGTATGGGTGCACTCCGCGGAAAGGCCGACGGCGACGTCGTCAGCGACGTGCTCCGCGAGGAGATTCAGGCACGGGCCTGAGCCGTTTCAGTCCTGCTCCTCGTCCCCGGGCGGGTCGGGCCGGTGTCGCGCCCGCTGGCGGTTGAGCAGTCGCTCGACGGCCTGCCCGGGTCCGCCCTCGACCGGCCAGCCCTGCTGTCGCCAGGTGGGTGGCTCGGGTTCGAACGACGGACAGTCACTCGAACACTCCCTGGTGGTCTGGTGGCGACCCTTTGCCGGACAGAACGGCCGGGCCACGGCGGTCGTGGGCCGCAACTCGAACTGCCGGCAGTCCGACCGCATCGAGTCGATGTAGGCCCGCCAGCCACGCTCGTAGGCCCGCTCGGCGATTTCGAGGCGCTTCTGTCGTTTCCAGTCCGGGCTCGCATACTCGAACCGCCAGGCCGAGGCGTCGTGGCCACCCCCACCAGGGCGGTCGAGGATTCGCGTTCCCGGCTCCTCGACTGCCAGTCGACGGGGCCGCCAGACGGTGTGTGCCGCGCTGGCCCCCCGGTCTGCGGTGTCGACCGCCAGGATACCCGCCTCGACCGGTCCGTCGGCGAGCAGGGCGGCGGTCTCTTGGTCGGCCCGGGTTGCGACCCACACCTCGTCGGCGAGCGCGAGCGCGACATCCTGTCGGAGCTGTCGGGCCAGGTCACGGGCGGCGCTCGCGCTCAGGTCGGGTTTGTTCTCGATGGCGACGATACGCTCGACCCAGTCGGGGTAGGGCCATCTGCGGCGCAGCTGGACCCGCCCGCCGCGGGTGCGCCGCTCGACGAGACCACGGTCGGCGGCCCGGGTGACCGCCTCGCGGACGTACCGCCAGGGGTAGTCCGGCTCCGGCAGGACATCCCGGTACCACGCCCACTCGGCAGGGGCGTGGCGAACGACCCCGAGCAGGTCGCTGTCGAGGTGCCGGTCGCCGAACTGTGCGCGCCGGGCGAGCCCCTCGGGGTCACACTCCAGCACGACCGTGTCCCAGCGCCGGTGTTTCGTCCCGAGCTGGCGCGCGACCAGCACCGCCCCGTCACACTCGCCGCCCGGTGGCCAGTGGCGCTCGGCCCACTGACAGACCGCGAGCTCGAACCCGAACTCCATGAACGTGGGAAGCACCGCCGGACGGTTGAGCGTTCTGACCCGCTCAGACCGACAGCGCCATCCCGTCGTGTGCAAAGGCCACGTCGAGCCCCTCGCGCTCTGTCAGCCGCCGTGCGAGCGCCCGATAGTCGTCGGTGACCGGCAGAGCGTCGAGTCGCTCTGACCGGCGAAAGCCCTACTTTGTTGTATACACGAGTTATACACATGGGAACGACCATCCGGGTTTCCGACGACACGAAAGACTTGCTGGAGCGACTGAAGCGCGAAGACGAAACCTTTGACGAGGTGGTTGCCCGTCTCGCCCGCGAGAGCGACAGTATGAACCCCGGTGTGTGGGACTCCGAGCAGGCTGACGCGGCCCGAGAGGTTCTCCAGCGGTCGCGGGAGAGTATCGGACGCAACCGATGACGTTTCTCGACACCTCCGTCATCATCGACTATCTCGAAGGAATCGAGCCAGTCGTCGCGTTCGTCGACGAGCAAGCGACCCTGCTCACCTCCAGCGTCTGTGTCTACGAGGTTCTCGCTGGCGAAGTGTTCCGGCCTGGCGGGACAGACATCCATCAGCGCCGGCAGGATTTCGGACGTGTCGAAGCGCTCGATTTCAACGAGCGGATTGCTGTCGAAGCTGCCCGACTCCAGGCAGAACTGCTCGATGACGGCGAGTCAGTTGCACCCCGCGATATGATGATTGCCGCGACCGCGCGCTCGACCGGCGACGAGTTCGTCGTCGCTGACTCTGACTTCCAGACCGACGTGTTCGCCGACTACATGACTGTCACCAACCTTCGGAACTGACCGGGACCGCGGGCATGGTCTCGGTGTGTTTCTGGACCGCTACCGAAGGACGCACACGCCGGAGGCGCAGCGGCGTGAACGAACACGAAACCCGGTAGCATCGCTGCTCAGACCGACAGCGCCATGCCGTCGTGTGCAAAGGCCACGTCGAACGCCTCGCGCTCTGTCAGCCGCCGTGCGAGCGCCCGATAGTCGTCGTAACTGCGCCGGTACAGCTCCTCGAGTTCGGTGAACACCGTCCGGGGCGGCTGGACCTGCCGGACCTGTGCCAGCGACTCCTCGAAGCGCATCTCCTCCGCCAGCGCGTCGCGCTCGGCGGCCTCCGTGACGAGCCGGTCGCCGCCGGGTGACTCGACGAAGTAGCCGGCCTCCTTCACCCAGAGGTCCAGCTCCGGCAGACTCCCCAGGTCGAGGTGTCTGTTCTCGTCGGGCGAGATGTAGATCCTCCCGCTCCCGTCCTCCAGCAGCAGCGTCGAGATGGCGCGCTCACCGCCCGCCTGTATCGGTGCACTCCGGTGTGTGAGTTCGACCCCGCCGACGGTCCGGCTGTCACCGTCGACGAGCAGTTCGATATCCGCCCAGGTCTCGGCCAGATGCCCGAGAACGGCGTTCGCCTCGATTGCCCGCTCGTAGGTGACCGGACTCATCAGGAGCGTCGGCACGTCATCGACGAAATCAGTGAGCGGTGGCTCCTCGGCCCCGAGTGACTGGAGTGTTCGCAGTCCGAGCGTGTGGTCGGCGTGGAAGTGTGAGAGAAAGACGTAGTCGACGGCGTCGATCCCCTCGCGGTTCAGCGAGTGCCAGACCAGCTCCGGCGTGTCCACGAGGAGGTTCGCGTCGTGGACGAACAGCGAGTTGCCGCGCCGGGCGTAGGGTGGGCCCCGCTCGCGGGCCTCCACACAGACACGGCAGTCACAGGTCGGCATCGGTGTCGGGAAGTTCCCGCCGGAGCCGAGCACCGTGATGTCCATACCGATTGTGTGTGCTCCCGAAACAAAACAGTCGGGGCGCGTCTCAGGTCCCGTGCTGCCAGCTGTCGAGGTACTCCTGCTGTTCGTCGGTCAGGTCGTCGATGGTGATGCCCTCGGCGTCGAGCTTGATCTCGGCGACCTCGCGGTCAAGCTCGTCGGGAACGTCGTGGACGCCAGCCTCGTACGTGTCACCGTTCGCGGCGAGCTCGCGGACACAAACCGCCTGCACACCGAAGCTCTGGTCCATCACCTCGACCGGGTGGCCGAGCGAGATGGGGGCCGCGAGGTTGACGAGCCGTCCCTCCGCGAGCACGTTCAGGACGCGCCCGTCGGGCAGTTCGAAGCCCTCGACGCCGTCGCGGGCCTCGAAGCGGTTCACGGCGAGGTCGTCGAGGTTGTCCAGGTTCACCTCGACGTCGAAGTGGCCGGCGTTGGCCAGCAGGACGCCGTCGTCCATGACCTCGAAGTGCTCGCGGGTGATCACGTCGCGGTTGCCGGTCGTCGTTATGAAGAGGTCACCCTTCTCTGCGGCCTCGATCATCGGGAGCACCTCGTAGCCCTCCATGTGGGCTTCGAGGGCCTTGCGGGGGTCGACCTCGCAGACAATGACGCTCGCGTTCTGGCCCGCGGCCTTCTTCGCGACACCCTTGCCGCACTTGCCGAACCCGCCGACGACGACGTTCTTGCCGGCCAACGAGAGGTTCGTCGTCATCGCGATTGTCGCCAGCGACGACTCGCCCGTGCCGTGGACGTTGTCGAACAGCTGTTTCATCGGCGTGTCGTTCACGGCGAAGACGGGATAGTGCAACTCGTCGTCGGCGTCCATCGCCCGCAGGCGGTGGACTCCGGTTGTCGTCTCCTCGGCGCCGCCGACGATGGAGTCGACGAGGTCGGGGTACTCCTCGTGGACGAGTTTGACCATGTCCATCCCGTCGTCGACGGTGATGGTCGGCTCGTGAGCGATACAGGCGTGCATCGCGTCGTAGTACTCCTCGTCGTCGACACCCCGGACGGCGTAGGAGGTGATCGACTCGTGCGCGTCGAGGGCCACCGACACGTCGTTGTGCGTCGAGAGCGGGTTACAGCCGGTGATCGCGACCTCCGCCCCACCCGCGGCGAGCAGTTCGACGAGCGCGGCGGTCTTTGCCTCGACGTGCATCGCCATCCCGACGCGCTCGCCGGCGAGTGGCTGGGTGGCCTCGAAGCGCTCGCGCAGCGCCTCGACTATCGGCATGTGCTGGCGGGCCCAGTCTATCTTCCGTCGCCCCTCCTCGCGGTCGGCGTCGAGTCGCTGGCCGACCGACTGGGGTATCGTCGTAGCCATATACGATACTGGGTCAGCGCGCACAAAACAGTACCGAACGCGTTCGAACCCCGGGAGAGCGGGCACGACCAGCACACGCGAGGACAAGATTCACCTGTGTTACGTTCCTACTATACCTATGGACGATGAACCGCGAATCTCCCGGCGCAGAGCACTCGCGGGGCTCGCGACGGGGTTGTCGGCGGCAGTCGCGGGGTGTGCGCTCGGAGAGTCGGAGGAACAAGACGGGGACCCCTCACAGACTCCAGACGATGACCAGCCGAACCCGGATAGCTTTCCCGAGGAGTTCAATCAGCCGGGGGCGAACCCGGACCAACCGGCGGCGACCGACGAAGGGCTGACCCAGCTGTACGAGGATATCGTCGACTCGGTTGCGGCGGTCCGTGTCGAGTCCGCCGAGGGGGCCGGCGGTGGCACAGCCTGGGTCTACGACGCCGAACAGAACTACCTCGTGACGAACGAACACGTCGTGCGTGACACGGAGGAGCCGTTTGTCTGGTTCGACAACAACGGCTGGCGTGACGCGGATATCGTCGGAACGGACTTCCACAGTGACCTGGCTGTTCTCGAGGTGTTTGACGGGATGCCCGAGGAGGCGACGGACCTGCCGCTCGCGGAGAACCCGGTGCCGGTCGGCACGGAGGTGGTCGCCATCGGCAACCCGTTCAACCTCACCGGGTCGTTCACCACCGGTGTCGTCAGCGGGCGCAACCGGAACATCGACACGGTCGGCCGCGACTTCTCTATCGCCGACGGTGTCCAGACCGACGCGGCGCTCAACCCGGGCAACAGCGGCGGCCCGCTCGTCACACACGACGCCGAGGTGGCCGGCGTCGTCAGCGCCGGACAGGGTGACAACGTCGGGTTCGCCATCTCGGCGCGGATGGCCCGCAGGGTGGTCCCCGAACTCATCGAGACCGGCGAGTACAGACACTCGCGGATGGGTGTGCTCATCACCGACGTGACGCCGGGGATAATCGAGGCCAACGGGCTGGACACCACCTGGGGGGTGTACGTCGTCGGCACACAGACCGGCCTGCCGGCCGACGGCGTCCTGCAGGGCAGTCCGGACGGTGCCGAGGAGATTGTCAGGGGCCGACCGGTCCCGGTCGGTGGTGACGTCATCACCGCTCTCGCGAACGACGGTATCAGGTGGCCCATCCCTACCACCGAGCGGCTCTCGGCGTTTCTCTCTCTGTACACCAGACCGGGTGACACCATCGACGTCGAGATACTCCGCGACGGCGAGGAGCAGACTGTCGAACTCACACTCACCAGCCGCGAGGAGCGTAGCTGAGCGGCGTCCGGTCCGGAGAAAAACGATTTTAACCGTGGGCCGGATAACTCCGGTCGTGCGCCGGTGGTCTAGTGGTAGGACATGAGCTTCCCAAGCTCATAGCCCGGGTTCAATTCCCGGCCGGCGCAGTTCATCTGCGAACGACCGTGAGCAGTGAAATCCCTATAGGGAATCGAATCACGGCAGACCGACCCCAGGGAGGTCTGGCATCGGGTTCAACTCCCGGCCGGCGCAGTTCTCAGGCCTTCTACCCCGTGAATTCCTGGTCTCTTCGAATCCCAAAACTGTGACCGTGAAAGCTCACAGATTTATCGGTTGCCAGCCTCGGAGCCGTGTAATAGGGTTGGCGATGTAATATCAGGTTCTCCAGTAGGACTGAAAACCTCCGCAGTCCTCACTCCGAAAAAGTACTGGGCTAAGTTGTCCGTAAAATAAGGTTTCTGACAGGCCGGACCTGAGTTCTGTGTGCACTCAGTCGTTGGAGGTTGCTGGGCCTGAACCAGGCTGACTGACCTCATCAAAAACAGAAATATAAGAAACAGTTCAAACTTAGTATCCATTGAGAGACATTGTGTAGCTAAATCAATTTAAACCTAATTAAAAATGTCCATCTGTCTAGCCAGTTCTTCACCACTGTCGCCGGATCAGCTTTATGCGTCCGTGCGTGCAAGTACATGCACAGGTGATTCGA
>CAZFMN010000007.1:0-19878 GCA_964520075.1 uncultured Halobacteriales archaeon
TCACTCGTAGACCAGAATCGTCGCGGAGTCGCTGTCGAGCACGACGACCTCCTCGCCGGACTCGGCGCGGTGTTCCTCGACGATCTCGACGGCATCGCCGGGGATGAGCGCCACCTCGCCGTCGAGGTCGACCTCGATCTCGCCGTCGAGGGTCTTCTGTTCGGCGACCCGTTCGGGGTCCATCGCCTCGAGTGCGGCGACGACCTGCCCGGCCTGGTCGCGGAACTCCGGCCCGATGACCGAGTGGTCGGGTTCGATCTCGACGGGCACCAGTTCGACCGACGGCACACCCTCGCGGATCTGCACCGGTGCGCTCGCGGCCTCGCTCAGGTCGTAGGTATCGACCGGAACATCGAGGTCCACGTCGGGGTAGACCTCGACCCGGTCCAGCGGCGCGTTCAGCGCCAGGCCGGCATCGGACTTCCACCCGCGGACTGTCGAGGCAATCTCGGCGATGAGGTCACCCGCGGCCTCGTGTTCGGGGTCGACCATCTCGGGGGCCGGCCAGTCGGCGGCGTGGACACTGCCCTCGGTGCCGGGCAACCCGCGGTAGGCCTCCTCTGTCAGGAACGGGGCAAACGGTGAGAGCATCCGCAGCGACGCCGACACGGTCGTGAAAAGCGCCTGCCGGGCGGCGTCGCGCTCGCCGGGTCGCCCCTCGTACAGGCGGCCTTTCACCAGTTCGAGGTAGTCGTCCGCGAGGTCGTGCCAGACGAACTCCCGGAGTGTCCGCAGCGCCGCGTCGAACCGGTATCGCTCCATGTCCTCGCGGACCTCCCGGGCCACCCGCGAACACTTCGAGAGAATCCAGCGGTCCACATCACGGTACGCCGGGTCGGGGATCGGGTCGCGGTCCTCGTCGAGTTGCTGGCCCACGAACCGGGTGATGTTCCAGACCTTCGTCTCGAAGCGTGCCGCCGACGTGACCTCCTTCCACTGGAACTGGATGTCGGTGCCGGGCTGGCCGCCCAGCGCAATCGCCTGCCGGAACGCGTCCGCCGAGTACTCCTCGACGACCGTCTCCGGCTGGACGAAGTTGTCCCGTGACTTCGACATCTTGTTGCCGTCGTCGCCGAACACCATCCCGTTTATCAGGATCTCCTCCCAGGGGATCTCGTCCTCGACTGCGGCGCTGCGCAACAGCGTGTAGAACGCCCACGTCCGGATGATGTCGTGCCCCTGCGGGCGCAGCGTCGCGGGGGTGAACGGCTCCTCGGGCCAGCCCTGCACCATCAGCGGGGAGATCGAGGAGTCCATCCAGGTGTCCATCACGTCGGTCTCGCCGTGCCAGTTCTCGCCGCCACACGCCGGACAGGCCTCGATTGCGGGGTCGGTCTCGGGCGGCTTGACCGGGAGTTCGGACTCCGCGGCGATGTGGGTGTAATCGCAGTCCTGGCAGTGCCAGGCCGGAATGGGCGTGGCGAACACGCGCTGGCGCGAGATTACCCAGTCCCACTCCATCCCCTCGGTCCACTCCTCGAGACGCCCGTACATGTGGTCGGGTATCCACTCGACCTCCTGGGCGGTCTCCAAGATCTCGTCCTGCCGGACCTCGACGAACCACTGTTCCTTCGAGAGAATCTCGATGGGCGTGTCACACCGCCAGCACTGGCCGACGTTCTGTTCTGTCGACTCGGTGTCGACGAGATACCCCTCGTCGTCGAGGTCGGCGGCGATGGCCGCCTCCGCCTCGTCGATGGTCAGCCCCTCGTACTCGCCGGCCAGCCCCGTGAGGCGGCCGTCCTCGGAGAAGACCATCCGCAGGTCGAGGTCGTACTCGGCCCACCAGTCGACGTCCTGCTTGTCGCCGAAGGTACAGATCATCACCGCGCCGGTGCCAAACTCGCTGTCGACCTCGTCGTCGGCGATGAGCTCGACCTCCTGCCCGAACAGCGGCACCTCGAACGTGTCACCGATGCGGTCGGCGTAGCGCTCGTCGTCGGGGTCGACCGCCATCGAGACACACGCCGCGAGCAGTTCGGGTCGGGTGGTGGCTATCTCGATATCCTCGTTTTCACGACCGGGGAACGTGACGTAGTACAGCGTCCCCTCGATACCCTCCTCGGTCTCGACCTCGGCGTCGGCGATCGCGGTCTCACACCGGGGACACCAGTTGACCGGGTGCTCGTTCTGGTAGACGTAGTCGCTGTCGGCCATCTGCACGAACGAGCGCTGGGTCTCACCCCAGTACTCCGGGTCCATCGTCCGGAACTGGTGGTCCCAGTCGATGGAGAACCCGAGCGTCTCCATCGTGTCCCGCATCGCGCCGATCTGGCTCTCCGTGTGCTCGATGCACAGGTCACGGAACTCCTCCCGGGGGACGTCGGTCCGGTGGATCCCTTGGTTCTCCTCGACTTTCACCTCTGTCGGGAGTCCGTGACAGTCCCAGCCCTGGGGGAACAGCACGTCGTCACCGATCAGGCGGTGGAACCGGGCCGAGAAGTCCATGTAACACCAGCCCAGTGCGTTCCCGATGTGGAGGTTCCCCGTCGGGTACGGCGGCGGCGTGTCGATGACGTACTCCGTGTCGGCGTCCCCGCCGCCCTCGTAGCTGTAGATATCCGTCTCGCGCCACTGTTCGCGCCACTTCGGTTCGACGTCGTCTGGCTCGTACGTGTCTGGTAGGTCACTCATTGTTTGAGTCTCCGTCTTGCGGCTATCGGTCGTCCGCTCTGTTGCTGAACACGCGTCGCTGTCAGAAGGCACACCGCACTCGACAGTACAGCTATCGTACTACCGACGACCTGTCCATACGTACACTGTGAACTGTGGCTGGTATAAATTTTCGTTTTTTCCGGCCACCCCCGGCCCACGCGAAACGCGCCCGGGCCGCTGTTCGGTCTCTCTGCTCTCGCGGGTCATCTCCGGGTGCCGACAGGGCATCGCCGGTCGCTCTCGGACGGTCCGGGTGCACAGGAGGTGACGGGCGACACGGCCGGTCACCCAGGCTAAAACCACGGTTTGACTGTTCGGCAGTTTATACACCGTGTGGGGAGATAGCACGGATATGGCAAGACAGGATACGACGCGACTGGCTGTCGTGGCGTTACTGGTCGGTGTGGCGCTCGGCATCGCGGTCGCGGTCGGTGCCCTCAGCATCGCAGAGACCGGAGATAGCGGCCCGGACCCGGAGACAGAGACCGGAGGGGACGACGAACCGACGGCCGTCGTGCCGGGGGGGCAGGTACTGAACACGACGACACCGGCCGTCGACGACACGGGGCTGGAGCAGTTCGGGACGACAGAGGCGTTCAGGGAGTACGTTCGCGCGGGCCAGTTGCGGGCCGAGACCGGCGGGTGGTGGTTCGGTCAACCGGGGTTGATTAACTTCGAGGGTGACACTGCCGCCGCCCCCGATGCCGGTGATGGCGCCACACAGAGCACTGCTCCGGACCGTGTCGCCGGTTCGAACGTGCAGGTCGCCGGCCTCGACGAACCGGACATGGTGAAGACCGACGGGCGCAACTTCTACTACTCGCCCGCTGCCGGGCGGTACACGGTTCCGCCCCGACCGGTCGAATCGGACGCAAACGGCGCACCGGTCCCGCCGTGGGCGCCCTCGGAGAGCCACGTTATCGACGTGAGCGACCCCGGGGACCCGTCGACGCTCACCACTATCGACTCGGGCGGGGAGCTACTCCAGACCGGTGACCGACTGGTCGTGTTCAACCAGACCGGCGGCACGGTCGTCGGCTACGACGTGAGCAACCCCGGGTCGCCCGTCGAGTCCTGGCGGCTCCCGCTCGACGCCAGACTCGTCACGGCCCGGGAGACCGGTGGCCGTCTCTACGTCGTGACACAGACGTTCGTCGGCCCGGAGACCGACTGCCCGATAACGCCGCTGGGCGGTCGGGCAATCGAGTGCGGTGCCATCTACGCGCCGGAGACACAGACCGGCGCCGACGCCACCTACACCGCGTTCAGTATCGACGCGGAGTCCGGCGATATCGAGGACTCGGTGAGCGTGGTCGGGACCGGTGACAACACCGTCGTCTACATGTCCCCGAACGGGCTGTATCTCACCGACACCACGGGGGTGGCCCCGAGTGAACTGCGGCTGTCCTGGGCCGAACAGTCCGGAATCGTGCCGGCTGCCCTCGCCGAGCGTCTCGAGGAAATCGCCGGCTACAACATCTCAGAGCGGTCGAAACAACAGGAGATGCGGCGCGCGGTCACCCGGTACAGCTCCCTCGACAACGGGACGACCCTGCAGGAGAGCTTCGGCAACTACCGTGTTGCACACCAGGAGACCCTCACACAGACCAGTATCGTGCGGGTCGACGTCGAGGACGGGCGTCTCGACGTTGCCGGGACCGGGACGGTGCCCGGCGAGGTGCTCAATCAGTTCGCACTCGACGAGTACCGGGGGACACTCCGGGTGACCACCACCATTCCCCGTGTTGCCGGCGCCGAGAGTGACAACCACCTCTACGTCCTCGGCAACGAGACACTCGCCCGCGAGACCCGTGTGACCGGGATGGGCCACGACCAGCGGGTCTACTCCGTGCGCTACGCCGGTGACACCGCCTACGTGGTCACGTTCCGCCAGGTCGACCCGTTCTACGTCGTCGACTTCGAGGAACCGACAGAGCCCAAACTGCGCAGCGAACTCGAACTGCCGGGGTTCTCCTCGTATCTCCACCCCGCCGACGACGGCCACGTCATCGGTATCGGCAAGGAGAACGGGCAGGTGAAGTCCGTCCTGTTCGACGTGACCGACCCGACCGACACGTCCGTCGCCGACCAGATACGGCTCGATTCGTTCTGGTCGGCGATCGACGAGTCCCACCACGCGTTCATGATCGACCGCCGCCACGAGGTGTTCGTCCTCCCGGCGGGCAACACCGCGACGATTGTCGACTACGCCGACGGCGAACTCGAGGTTGTCAGGGAGGTCTCCGCCGGCGCGGAGGTGAGTCGCGCCCGGTACGTCGACGACCACCTCTACATCTTCGCCGGAGACGAGATACTCGTCCTCGACCAGACGACATGGGAACGGACCGCGACCCTCTCGCTCGAGGACGACTGACCCGCGCTCCGGACGCTCTGTCCGCCCTGGCACACCTGCCATCTGGACACGTATCTCCGCCAGTCCGGGGTGGTCTCCCGGCGGCGAACCCACGGAGAGTAGTATAAGTGTCCACAGTCAGTACGTCGGGGCGTGACAGAGGGGACAGAGCTTCTCGCCCGAGTGGGTGACCAGCGAATACTGCTCAGTGTGGTTATCTCAGCGGTGCTGGTCGCGTTCGTCTGGCGTGTCGACCTGTTACTCGTGCGGTACACACAGGTATCCGAGGAGAGTGTCGACGACCTGCGCGGGTTCCGCGGGGTGGCGACGGGCACGATGGTCGTGGTCACGCTGGCGTGGATTGTCGGTCAGCCGACACCGGCGTGGCTCGCCGGCCCGTTCGAGGCTGTCGCCGGACCGCGGTTCGTCGAGGGGCTGGTCGCGTTTCTCCCGCCGTTCGTCGTCAACAGACCGGGGCCGTTGCTGGTCACGTTGCTCGGGTTCTGGTGGACGTGGAAACTGCGGGTGAAAGGTGACGAACTCATCGAGCGCTCCATCGCTGTCAGGTACGACGAGACGCTCGCCCCAATCGCGGGGAATATCTGGGACATCACCATCATCGCCGTGTTCTTCCTGCTGGTGCTCGACCAGTGGGGGATCGGTATCGCGGCGCTGCTCGCCCCCGCCGGCATCATCGGCATCATCCTCGGGTTCGCCGCACGAAAGACGGTGGCCAACTTCTTCGGCAGTCTCTCGCTGTACGCCGACGAAACCTACAAGCGCGGGGACTTCATCGAACTGGAGAACGGCACCACGGGAACGGTCCGCGATATCAGCGTCCGCAGCACGGTCCTGCAGACACTCGACGGCGACCTGGTGACGGTGCCGAACGCGGAGCTCAGCGACGGCGAGATAATCAACAAATCCTCACCCCGCCCCGACCGTCGCATCCAGTCGGAGGTCGGTGTCTCCTACGACGCCGACCCCGAACGGGTGAAGCGGGTCCTCGAGGAGGCGGCGACACCCCTCTCGCGGCGGCGCGAGTCCGTCGTGCATCTCCGCTCGTTCGGCGACTCCGCGCTCCTGTTCGAGGTGTTCGTCTGGATCGACAAACCGGCCGACCGCCGGCAGGTCGAGCACGAACTCAACATGGCGATTCACCGGGCGCTCGACGCCGCCGACATCGAGATCCCCTACCCACAGCGGGACGTCTCGGTCGACCGCGAACCGCCGGCAGAGGTCTGATACCCCGAGCAACCGGAGAGCGCAGTAGACGTGTCCACTGTACTCGACACAGAACACCCACACCACGACGCCAAGAGTCGAGAACCCGGCAACAATCGCAACCGGCCGGCGAAACCGCCCGTCAAACGTCGACCGGTTCGCCGGGGACGGCCCGACCAGTGTCACGAGCAGCGCTCGACACATCGGCTCTGCGCCCCGTGTCTCCCGACCCCCTGCTCTCGTAGCTCTGGAATCCGGCGACCGATAGCGTATTGTCCCGTGCCCCCGACCCCCCGGACATGACAGGACGCTACTACGGCGAGTTCGAGGTCGGCGAGACGATCGTTCACGAGCGCAGTCGGACCGTGAGCGAGGCCGACAACCAGCGGTTCTGTGATATGACGATGAACCAGCAACCGCTCCACCTCGACGCCGAGTTCGCCGCAGACACACAGTTCGGCGAGCGAATCGTCAACGGGCTCTACACGATGTCGCTCGCTGTCGCCCTGACGGTCCCGGAGACGACGGACGGCACCGTCGTCGCCAATCTCGGCTACGACAACGTCGACCACCCCGCACCGGTGTTCCACGGCGACACCCTCAACGTCGAGTCGACCGTCACGAGCAAGCGCGAGACCAGCGACGGCGAGCGCGGTATCGTCGAGATGCACGTCGAGGTGTTCAATCAAGACGACACGCTCGTCTGTGCGTTCGACCGGACGGTGCTGTCGCTCAAGAACGAGTAGCGCGGTCAGCGCCCGGGCCTGTCCTCGTCTGTCTCCCCGGAGCTATCCCCGTCTGTCTCCACAGACCTGTCCTCGCTTGTCTCCCCGGAGCTATCCCCGTCTGTCTCCACAGACCTGTCCTCGTCTGTCTCCCCGGAGCTATCCCCGTCTGTCTCACCGGACTCGGACTCTGTCTCCGCCTGTTCGCGGTCGCGGGCGAGTCCACCTGTCGTCGGGTGGTCCATCGACCCCGGAACACCGAGTCCGAGGGGCACGCGACGGAGTATCGCCCGGAGACGGTCTTGTGCGGACATGTCCACACGTTCGTGGGCCGTGAACATAACCGCTCGGGTGCCGGTGAACAGCGTGTGAGCGGTCGGGTCCGGGAGTCGGCGAGGAGACACGCGGGGAACGTCGAATCCGCGCCCTTCTTGTACCCGCTGGTCGTCGGTCGGGTATGTCGTTGCAGGTCGTCGACCGACTCGGTTGGGCAGACGCGATGACGCTTCTGAACTCGGGTATCGGGGTGCTCGCACTGGCCGCCGCCGTGCTCGGCGAGGTCCAGGCCGTCGCGCAACTCATCCTGCTGGCGGCGGTGGCGGACGGTCTCGACGGTGTCATCGCGCGCCGGTTCGGGAGCACCGAGGTCGGCCCGTGCCTCGACTCGATGGCCGATATCGTCTCCTTCGGAACCACACCCGCCATCTTCGTGTTCGTCGCCGCACGCGAGGAGTTCGGTGAGACGGCCTGGACGGTATCGGAGGAGCCCGAACTCGCCGCCGTCGCGGGCATCGTCGCCGCAGGTTTCGTTATCTTCTCGCTCGTCCGCACAGCACTGTACACCGTCTACGTCGGCGAGGACGAGACACGCCCGGGCATCCAGAACACGCTCGCGTCCTCGATTCTCGCCGCCGCGTACCTCGCGGGGCTGACGAACGTGCCCGCCCTGCTCGGGGCCACCGTCGTGCTCTCGGTGCTGATGGTCGCGCCGGTTCCGTACCCGAAACTGCGCGACCGCGACGCTATCGTGCTCGGGGCGCTCCAGACGGCCGCAATTCTCCGCCCGACCGTCCTCGAACGGGTGTTGCCGCGCACGCTCCTGCTGTTCGCGCTCGCCTACCTCGTCCTCGGGCCGCGGTTCTACTGGGGGGAGTAGCTGATATCGGTCGTGGCCAACTCCGGATACATCCGGACGCGGGCACGCAACACCCCCTCGGCTGTGAGACAGCCAGTCTTTTCACCGGCGGTGCAAACCGACACGTATGAGACGGCGAGGCTATCTCGCGCTCGTGATGGCCGGAGCACTGGCTGGCTGTCTGGGTGGTGGTGGCGGGGACTCCGACAATCAGAGCGACACCGGGTCCAGTAGCGACGACGAACCGGAGAACGGTTCGAGTGACGGTGAGACCGGCGACGCAGATAACGGGTCCGACGGTGATTCGGACCTGCTCACACGGCAGTGGCAGACGGGGCTGGAGACGAACAGGGTCGACCTGACGAGGTACGGCGCGGCGACCGCAGACGGCGCCGTGTTCGTCGGGACTCAGGGCGGTCTCACCGCACTTGAGCGCACGGATGGGACCGAGCGCTGGCGCCGCGAGGAGTTCCAGTCGTTCACGCGCGTTCACGCGGACAGTCAGGCTGTCGTCGCGCTGACCCGCGAGGACCGACTCGTCGCGCTCGACGTCGCGTCGGGGTCGACCCGGTGGACGACAGATGTCGAGGGCGCACAGGCAGAGGTCATCCATCCGTCGGGGCTCACCGACGCCGCGGCGCTCGTCAGCACCGCGGCGGGCACGACACTGTACGACAGGGGGTCGGGCGATGTAATCGACCAGGTCGGTGACAGCGAGCGCGGTATCGTCGCCGACGGTGAGGTGGCCGTGCTCCGCGGCGGGTTCGAGATGGTCCGGGTCGACCCCACGAGCGGCGCGGAACTGTGGCGGACCGAGGTCGAGACCACGCGGGGTGGTGCGGTCGGGGCCGGGACGGTGGTGTCGACCAGCCCCGACCGGACCGGTGAGGAGGGCTCGGCTGTCGCCGTCGACACCGAGAGCGGTGACATCCTGTGGGAGACACCGGTCAGCGCACTGGGTGCTGGCTTCCCACAGGTCGACATCGGCGGGGGTGTCGCGACGTTCCGTGGTGGGCCGTTCGACGGACCCGACACGCTCCACGTGCTCGACCTCGAGAACGGCTCCGAGCGGTTCACCGCGGGGCTCGGTGAGGTCATAAACCCGTCCCCGCCGCTCGCGACGTCGGAGTTCGTCATCGCCGAGACGGGGGAGGAGGAGTTCGTCGCCTTCGACCAGACCACCGGCGAGGAGCGCGCCGCCACGAGTGCCCCGTTTCTCACACTCGATGTCCTCGCGGGCGACGGGCAGTTTCTCACCTGTGCACGCGACGTGACGGCCTACCGACTCTGAGAGCCGCCGGTCACCGCTCGTCTCTGAACCGCTCCGTTCCCATCTCGTGTAGCTCACGGGCGGTCACGGCGACCGTCTCCCGGAGTTCGTCGTGGTACTCGAGGAGTCGCTCGCGCAACCCGTCGTGTTCACGGGCGAGTATCTGGACCGCGGAGAGCGCGGCGTTGAACGACTTGCCGGCGTCGACGGCGACCAGTGGCGCCCCCTGTGGCATCCCGATGACCGACGGGACCGACTTCTCCTGGACGGGGACACCGATGACCGGCAGCGGGTAGGCGATGGAAGCGGTCATGTTGGGCAGGTCGGCGCTCTTGCCGCCCGCCCCCGCGATGATGACATCCAGCCCGCGGTCCTCGGCGGTGTCGGCGTAGGCGTACATCAGGTCGGGCGTCCGGTGAGCCGAGACGACGTACGTCTCGAAGGTGAACCGCGACTCCGGGGGGTTGTTGGCGTCGGTCTGTTCCTCGAACCCGAGCGTGGTGAGCGCATCGTGTGCACCGGGCCGACCCGTCTCCGAACCCGCCATCACGTCCAGATCCGAGTCCGACCCCATGACGATGCCCACCTCCGGTGTCTCCTCGGGTGGCCGGTCGCGCTCGGCCTCCGCGCGGAGGTCCGCGACGAGCGCATCGAGTTCACCCTCCGATGTGCCGCCGTCCGGGCGGAGGCTGTCGCGGTGCTGGTCTGTGTCCGTCGGTGACATACCCGGGCGTACGCCCGGACAGACCTAAGCGTTAGTGGTTCTCGGAACGGAACAGTCACAGCAGGCCGAGGTCCTCGGCGACGATGTCCTGCAGTTGCTCGGCGATCTCGGGGTCAACCCGCGCGATATCCTCCCCGTCGTGCATCTGCTCGTTGTGCCGCTCGACACTGTCGGCCACCTCGGAGATGGGCGTACGCGTCGTCGTGTCACACTCCGGGCAGCGTATCGGCACCGTGGGTTCGTCGGCACTCATACCCGGGGATACAGCATCCAGTGTCTTGGCCGTTGTGTCTGCCGGCGTCGGTCACGCGGACAGTCACGGCACGCGGCGGTCGGAGACACACCGGTGTTCAGGCGTCCGGGTCGGGCGACCCCGTCTCCTCGCCGGGTCCATCCTCGGGTGCCTGCACGGCCTCGGTGCGGAGCAACACCGCCGCGAGCACAGCGACGACGAGCACGCCGACCGGAACCGGGAATCCGACCGTGTCCCGCGCGGCAAAGTGGAGCACACTCGCGCCCGCGGTGCCGAGTGCGCCGACACCGAGCAGTGCACCCATGAACTGGACAGCGCTGACCGGCAGGGCCGCGACGACCCGGTCCTCGCGGATATAAAGCGCCAGGCTGAGCAGGAAGGCGAGCGCGAACCCGATTGCGCCGGCGGTCCAGAGCAGACTGGCCTGCCGGAGTGTCGAGTCGTAGAACAGCACCGACGACGGCGGGGTCGTCAGGTAGATATCACCGAACAGCTCCGTCCCGGAGTACGCGGCGTCCAGTGGGGCGTCGGCCTGGATGCGCTCCTCGCCGGACCGGATGACCGCCGGACTCCGGAACTGGAGCTCCACGAGGGGGAACCGGAGGAATACGATGTCGCTCTCCACCTCGGCCCCGAGCACCGTTCCCCGCTGTGTGTGCGTGGCGCCGCTCCAGGGGAGAAACGCCGCCAGCCACGCCGACAGCACCGCGAGTTCGTTTGCGTACTCCGAGCGGACCCACATACACGCCCTCTCCGGGCGGGTGAGATAAAAGCTGTCGACTCGTGGCCGGTCGACGGGACGAAACGCTGTCTGACTCGCCGACCGTGTCGGCGACCGCCCCGCGGTAGGGCACAGCGGTCGTATCACCCGCCGTTGGTCGTCGGGGGACCGACAGCGCCGGTCACTCGCAGGCGAGGGGGTTGTACGAGCCGGTGATGTCCCACTCGTGGACACAGTGGGGTTCGCCGCGACGGCGTGTCCCGTTGCGTGCGGCCGCGACCCAGGTGCCGACGCTGTCGTCCCAGCGCTCCACCCGCCCACAGCGCTCGCACCGGCGCTCGTTCGGGGGCGCGATACCGTCCATGCGCGACTGCACGTGTCGCTCCCTCTTGAATGGTCACGTTTCGCCGGTGACACGGACGACGTATGTCCGGTCCGCCGCTGTCTGGTGTGACCGACCTGTCGTCGGGTGTCCGGACCGCGCCGACACCCGCAGGATACCTGTCGGGCGGGATGAAGAAGGGGGGAAAGTCCATTATGCCACCCGTCCTCAGTAGAGGTATGCGGGAGACGCTCGTCAGCGGGGTGGTCGACCGGCTGGATTCGCCGCTCGCGGTGCTCGACGACACCGGGACTGTGGTGTACACGAACGACACGTGGGAGGAACTCGACGCTCCGGGCACCGTTCCGGGGGCGGTGGCCGTCGGCGAACCCTGTCCGCCGGCCTGCGAGGCCATCACCGACGAGACGGTCGCCGGGGAGGCCCGCGAGTCGCTCGAGTCGCTCTTGGCCGGTGCCGTCGACAGTGTCCGGGTGCCGTACACCGCCCCCGGACCGGCGACACTCGGGCGCCGGTTTCGCCTGCAGGCCCGCCGCCTCGACACCGGCGACACCGAGCACGTCCTCGTCGAGCACCCGGAGGTGACCGACGAGTTCCGCACCCGCAGGGAGCGAGACCACTACGAGCAGACCCTGGCGGACGTGGCATCGGTCGTCTCCCACGACATCCGGAGTCCGATGACCGCGGCGCTCTCGTGGGCCGAACTCCTCGACGCCGACCCGGACACCGACAGCGAGCAGGTCGGGCGGGTCACGTCCGCGCTCGAACGGATGAACGCGATGGCAGACAGCACCGTCACGCTCGCCCGCGAGACCGGCATCGACGACATCACCACAGTCGAACTCGGTCGGGTCGCAGAGACGGTCTGGACGGACATCGGCACCGCGGGCGAACTCGTCGTCGAGGAGAGCGACCGGGTGCTCGCCGACGAGCGCACTCTGGAGGTGCTGCTCGAACACCTGCTCCGGAACGCGGTCCAGCACGGCGGTGGGGCGGACGACGGGACCGACACCGGGAGCCTGACTGTCAGTGTCGGACTGCTCGCGGACGGGTTCTACGTCGAGGACGACGGCGCCGGTATCGAGGAGGGCCTCCGGGACAATCTCTTCGAACCCGGCGTCACCACCGGGTCGGCGAGAGAGAACACCGGTATCGGTCTCGCCATCGTCGAGCGTGCGGTCGAGGCCCACGGCTGGGAGGTGACCGCCGGCGAGGGCGACAACGGCGGCGCCCGGTTCGAGATAACCGGCGTCACGCGGGGCTGAACGACACCGGGTGGCTGTCTCGCCCGTGGACACAATCCTCAAGACGCTCGCCGGGATATCTGGGGGTGATGAACGTCAGCATCGTCGGGAGCGGCTACGTCGGCACGACGGTCGGGGCCTGTCTCGCGGACCTCGGAAACGACATCTGGAACGTCGATATCGACGAGGCGGTCGTGGCCGCGCTGAACGATGGGGAGTCACCCATCCACGAACCCGGACTGGCGGAACTGGTGGCAGAACACGCCGGCTCTCGTTTCCGCGCCACCACCTCGTACGACGTGCTTCCCGGGACGGACCTGACGATGCTCGCGATCCAGACCCCGAGCGAACCCGACGGCGGTATCGACCTGTCGGCCGTCGAGGCCGGTATCCGCTCTATCGGCGAGGCGCTCGCGTCGACGGACGAGTACCACCTCGTCGTGATAAAGAGCACCGTCGTCCCCGGGACGACCGACGAGCGACTCGTGCCGATACTGGAGGCGACATCGGGAAAGACCGTCGGCGAGGACCTGGGTGTCGCGGTGAACCCCGAGTTCCAGCGCGAGGGCAGTGCCGTCGCCGATTTCACCAACCCCGACAAGGTCGTCGTCGGGACCGAGGATGACGAGCGCGCGAGCGCACTGCTCCGGGAGCTGTACGACCCGTTTCTCACCGGCGACACCAGACTCGTCGAGACCGGCCGCCGCGAG
This sequence comes from uncultured Halobacteriales archaeon, assembly GCA_964520075.1. Classification (GTDB taxonomy): domain Archaea; phylum Halobacteriota; class Halobacteria; order Halobacteriales; family Haloarculaceae; genus Halovenus. The sequence goes on from CAZFMN010000007.1 coordinate 13,355, forward strand.
GCCGAGATGATAAAGTACGCCAACAACGCCTTTCTCGCCGCGAAGGTCAGCCTGATAAACGACCTCGGCAACATCTGCAAGGAACTGGGGGTCGACGCCTACGAGGTGGCCGACGCGCTCGGCGCGGACCACCGCATCGGCGAGCGGTTCCTCCGCAGTGGTGTGGGCTGGGGGGGAAGTTGTTTCCCGAAAGATATAAAAGCTATCAGACACGCCGCACGGGAGGCAGGATACGAACCGGCGATGCTCGACGCGGCGGTCGCGGTCAACAACGAACAGCCCCGTCGGTTGCTCTCCCTGCTCGACGAGCACGTCGACGTGACAGGCCGCCGGGTGGCGGTGCTCGGGCTGTCGTTCAAGCCCGGCACCGACGATATCAGGAACTCGCGGGCGATACCGGTCATCGAGGGGTTGCGAGAGCGCGGCGCGGACGTGGTCGCCTACGACCCCGTCGCGGCCGGGGAGATGCGCGAGCGGGTCCCCGACATCGAGTACGCGGACAGCGCCGCGGCCGCCATAGAGGGGGCACACGGTGCGGTCGTCGTGACCGGCTGGGACGAGTTCGGCGCCCTCGACGACGAGTTCGACGCGATGGCTACACCCGTCGTGGTCGACGGACGGAACGTCCTCACCCGTCGGTCGGACATCACCTACGAGGGGTTGACGTGGTGAGAACCGTCGTCGTCGTCGCCCACGAGGCACCCACCACACCAGGGTTCTCGCTGGACGACCTGCCGGGGGCGGGGCGGATGGACCTGCTGGCCCGGTCGGTCACGGCCGCACTGCTTCGCTCGCACGACATCCGCCGGGATGTCCGTGTCGCACTCGTGCTCGGTGACGCCTGCACGGTGCGTTTCGACGGGTCCGAACTCAGGGGGCTACACCCCGACGAGCGCTCGACGGCCGCGCTCGTGCGGACGGCACTCGAGGAGCGCGAGGAGGCGGTTGGGCACGTGCCCGTCGAGGTGTCACCGGGGCTCTCACTCGTCAAGACAGGGCTGGCCGACACGCTCGCGGACACGGACGGCCCGGTCTACCAACTCCACGAGGACGGCCGGCCTGTCGCCGACTGTGACCCGCCCGAGAACCCGACGCTCGTGCTCTCGGACCACCGGTCGTTCCGCACGGCGGAGACGGCACTACTCGAGGACGCGGATGCCCAGCGGGTGTCACTGGGTCCCGAGGTGTTACACGCCGACCAGGCGATCACGGTGGCGCACAACTGGCTCGACACCGGTGGGTTCACCGAGTACTGACAGTCAAGCACCCGTGAACAAAACGGTTATGTGACCGATTACAGTACCTGGCTACGTGTCCCCTGACAGAGCGACCCCGACAGGGCGACAGGCCGTTGCCCTCTGTGTGCTGGCGGTTGCACTCCTCCTCGCGGGGTGCAGTGGTGTCGCCGACGACGACCCCGACCTCCCCGACGATGACGAGGCGGTGGCGCGGTTCTCGTCGGTCGGTGTCTACAACGAGACGGTGGTCGTCGAGTCGACGTTCGGCAACGAGACGACCGAACGCAGAATCGAGCGGACGGTTCGGCCCGGGACCGGCGAGCGGTACCAGGTGATACGGCAGGACGGGAACCGGACGGTGAGCGTCTCGAACGGGACGACAACGTGGGTCTACCGGCCGGCGGCGAACGAGGTGCGCCGGATACAGACGGGTGGCGTGAACGTCTCGGCACAACTCGACCGACTCCGCGACCTGATCGACAGTCTCGACACCGAGGACGAGACCGAGACTCCCGTCGTCCCGATCGGTCCGTCGTTCGGGTTCGATTCGACCACACGGACGGGGCTGTACAACGCGACAGCGTTCGGCTCCCAACCGGTGCGGACGGAGTATCGCGGTGTCGAGACCGTGGGCGGTCGCGAGACGTACGTCATCGGAGTCGAGTCGACCGAGAGCGCGGAGCGGGAGATACAACAGACGACCTACTACGACACCGAGACGTTCGTCGCTATGCGGCAGGAGTACAGTATAACTGTCGAGGGTGAGCGTATCGAGGGGCAGCGACAGGTCCAGAACATCACGTTCGACCCTGCCGTCGACGAGAGTCTGTTCGAGTTCGACCCGCCGGACGACGCGACGCTCGTCACGACCGACGTCGAGCAGTACGAGAGCTACACCGAACTCGAGCGCGCGGCCGAGGGACACGTCCCGGACCCGTCGGTGCCGGCAGGGTTCGAGTTCGAGACCGGGAGTCTCAGCGACGATACCGTCTCACTCCAGTACGGCGATCCTCCGGAGGGGCTGTTCGTGAGCAGGTCCACAGCGGTCGAGATCGATGACACCCTCGAACAGGTCGAGTATCGGGGGCGAACCTACGCCGTCCGCGAGCAGACCGTGACCACGACAGTCCAGTGGCGCTGTAACGACAGCGTGTACGCCGTCGGTGGCGACCTGGACCGCGACGTCGTACTCGACGTTGCTGACTCCATCGACTGTCCGACAGACCGAGTCTGACACGGTGCCCGACCGACGAGCGCGACTAGAACTGTATGTCTGTCACAGAGAGGCTCCTGTCCGACGAGAGCAACTCCTCGCTGACGATATTCGTCTCATCGGGACGTATCATCCGCGTCACGACACTCGCTGCACCGGGGGCCTGCATGAACCCGTGCCCGCTGAACCCACAGACGTGGACGATGTTCCCCGTTCGCTCGATTATCGGCACCCTGCTCGGCGTCATGGCGTAGTAGCCCGCTCGCACCTCGTCGACAGGGGCGTCGGATATCCCGGCGTAGGCCTCGGAGCCGTACCGCGTCAGCAGGCGACCGTACGACTCGTCTGTCCCCTCGTGGTCGAACTCGCCGCCGGCGTAGAGCGTGTTGTCGTGGCCGGGGAGCATGTAGAACCCGGTGTCGATATCGACAACCAGCGGCATCTCCGGGTCGACAGTTCTCTCCAGAACGGCCAGCTTTCGCGTGCTGGACTCGACGGGCAGTGTCTCGCCGGTGAGCTGTGCGACCTCGTCGGCCCAGACGCCCGCGGCGTTGACGACGGTGTCGACACGCTCGGTCGACCGGGTCGTCTCCACCCTGCACCGGGTGCCATCGTCCTCGATAGCGGTGACCGCCTCGCCTGTTCGTATCCGGACACCGGTTCTCTCACACAGGTGTCTGAGACTGTCGATTGTCTTCGCGGAGTCCGAGACCGCCGAGGCCGGCGAGAACAGTCCGGTCCGGTAGCTGTCTATCTCCTCGGTGGTGAACTCCCCCGGGTCGACCGGCTGGCGTATCTCGGCGGGGAACCCGTTCGAGAGTTGTCGGGACCGCTCTCGCCGCAGGATGTCCGACATCTCGTCGTCGTTCGTCAGAAAGAGGTACCCGTTTCTCCGGAACCCGGTCTCGGATGTCTCGCTCAGCGTCGACCAGAACCGGAGTCCCTTCTGTGCCAGGTACAGGTTGACCGGATGTCTGTACACCGTCCTGATACCGTACCCCGCGACCGCGGTCGACTGGCTCCCGACGCTCTCCTCTCGTTCGATTATATCTACCTGGTAGTCGGTCCCGGACCCCGCGGTACTCCGGGCGAGTGAGAGTCCGGTCACGAGCCCGATCACCCCACCGCCGATTACATTCACTCGCCTGCTCATGGCTGTATGTAGTTATCACGCTCGACGGGAGTAACTGTATCGCCGGTGGCTCGCGACCCAGCCCCGGAAACACGCGACACCACTCCGGGTGTGAGAGCCCGCGCGGGTGTCGTTGCCCCCGCTGCCGGGCGACTGTCCGCGCTACGGGGTTCGGCGCCGAGACGGCCCGGACAGGCTGTTCGACGTGGCATCGCGGCACGGGTCTCGACCGTCAGACGCACCTGGGCGACCCGGGGACCGGGACGGTAGCTCTCACAGTCCGAACGCACAGCAGACGGGACCGCTGGCGGAGCGCACAACGGACACCACCACGGTCTGCTCCCGCGGACTCGGCCACTCCGTGTGCTACACCGGGATGTGCCATCCTGTCGGGTCGCGTCGGTCCTCTGTCGTCGAGTTCGCTCGAGCGCACCCGGGACCCGGGTGACAGCTCGGTGGAACCCGCCGTCGGCCACAGACACCTCGCCGGTGAGCGGCGCGGACACCGTCGGGGCGGCTCTCGACCGGGCGACAGGAGGTCACTCGCTGTCGCGCCGGGCCACAACCGCAGCCGAGAACAGTATCACCGACCCCGCAAGAAGCGCGGTACGGTCCAGAAAGGCACCGGCGACGAACGTCGCGAGGCCGAGCAACAACAGCGCACGGATCAGATACCAACGCCTGCCCGCGTCACCGGGGACCCCGACAACGCCGGGTACGGCCACCAGCGGGAGACCACACCCGGTCACACCGACGAGGGCTGAGAGAACCGGAACCACGAAACCGAGGAGGGTCCCCCGGCGCATCTCCGCGGTCGAAGCAGATTCGCTCTCTGTCTGTGCGTCGTCTGTGCTCTCCATCAGCGCGACTACACCTGTCTGAACCGAGGGACCGACCGATAAAAAGTGTTTCTCGAATCGTAGTTCTGTCACCACCGAGACAGAACACGTTCCCACGCCGGCCTCGTGACGGTCACCAGTTCCGGAGAGTTATTAGGAGCGCGGACAGACGTATCATCGAGTATGCACCCGCGCGAACCCGAACGGCTCCAGGACGTGCGCGGGGTCGACCGGCAGACCGCCGTTCATCTCCGCATGGCTGGCTACACGAGCGTCGACGACCTCGCCAGGGCAACCTGCCCGGAGATCCAGCAGGTCAGAACGATCGACAGGGAGCAGGCAGCGGTCATCCACAGAGCGCTCGCGGAGTACGACCCGGGAGGGGGTCGCCGCGGTGGGACCACACGACGGACTGCACTCAGAGCGGCGGCGGGCGCTGTCGTGCTCGCTGGCGGGGGCACGGTGGGGATGTCGGCGGTCGAGACACTCCGTGACGAACTGGCGGGGAGGAGCGGCGAGAGCACCACCGGACCGACGGAGACGACGGGCGGGGCAGACAGTGCAGGTCCGCCCGAGACGCCGGAGGACACCCGCGCTGACATCGACGACGGGCCGGCGAACAGGCGACTGGACACGCTCGACAGCCTCCGGATTCCGTTCGAGATCGTCCGAGAGGGCGACGGCCGCGACGTGACCGAGCAGGTCGTCGGTGCGATGGCATACTGGGAGGAGCACGCACCGGCGTACGCGCCCGGTGACGGGTTTCGCGTGCGGTACGAGTCGGCCGAGGACGAGGCGCCGTACCTGACGGTCACGCTCGTCGACGAGGTGCGCGGCTGTGGTGGGGCCGATGACCTGAACGGGTGCGCGGACATCCCACAGGAGCGGATGCCGGACCATCTCGATGCGACGGTCAGACGAACACTGACAGACCAGGGCGTCTTCGAGACCGCGGTCCACGAGCTCGGGCACACGCTGGGGCTCGGACACGACGACGACCCGCAGTACTACATGCAGCCCCAGTTGCCGACGGTGGTAGGCCGCGAGACAGTGAGCGTGGTTCTCCCGGACCGGGTACCAGCAGCGGATATCCCCGCCGCGCTGGACTGGGTCGCGGCGGAGGTCGACGGCGCGCCGAGGACGTTCGAGCAGGTGAACGAGGAGAGTGCCGCCGGGATTGTCGTCCAGACGGCCCCGGACGCCTGCGAACGGGGGTTCGTGGCCTGCACGCGACAGAGCGACAGGTACGCCGACCAGGTCATCGTCCGACTCGACCGCGAACTCGCGACCGCGACGTACGACTGGCACACCGCCGCACTCCTCGCGGAACTGTCCGGTGACGTCCCCGACATCCTGTCGGCCGACACGCCACGCGCGACCCGCGAGTCGGACTGGTGGGCAGAGACGTAGGCTCAGATCAGGTCTCGACAGGTTCGAGACAGAGCGACGTCCGCAAACAGGTCGTCGGACGCCGGGTCCGGGCCGGCGGCAGGTGACAGAGACGTCTCTGGGCCGCCGGTGATACCCGACAGCGCCGCACGACAGTCGAGGGTCGTGCCACAGACCCTGCACACGCCCGGGAGTCGGATGGGTCTACACAGTGCAACCGGCGAACAGCCGCGAGTTGCGCCGTCAGGACTCGCGCCACCGGTGGCCGCACTCGACGCAGGTGAACAACCGGACCTCGTAGGAGCCGCCCGGCTCTGGTATCATCTCGTAGTCGGCCCGGTCGCTGTCACAGTCCGCGGCTGGACAGGGCACCTGCATCGTCTCGGCGGAGTCCTGGGTCGCGTCGGCCACGGCGGGTGCCCCATCGTCCCGCTGGCCATCCCGGGTCGTCATCGCCGCGTCCGCCTGTGAGTCCCGCCGCGCCTCGCTCTCACAGGAGCGACACACCCACCTGTCGCTCTCCGCGTGCATCATCGAGCCACACTCGTCGCAGAATCGCATGTCACAGAGTGATATACACTCGTCAGCTATCTGTGTTCGGTTCCGACCCGTCGTGGGGTTACCCACGTTGACCGGACCGGGGCGTCGGAGAGACGACGACGAGGCCTGCCAGACATCCCGCACCTGTCCACGCTGTCCTGAACTGCCCCGGG
>CAZFMN010000007.1:19978-31520 GCA_964520075.1 uncultured Halobacteriales archaeon
CGGGACCGCACTGACCGCCGCCGACCGGCGGACACGCCGCCGGGTGACTACCGGCCGGGCAGGACGACCACGCGGAGGTCGTTGACGTTCGTTCCGGTGGGGCCGGTGACGATGGCGCCGGCGTGGTTCCGGAGATACGTTGCCGAGTCGTGAGTCGCCAGCGCCGCGTGCGCGTCGTCGGCGTCGGTCACGGTCCCGGCGTCGACGAGTCCCCCCGCCGCGTCGGCCCGACCGTCGATGCCGTCGGTGTCCACCGCCGCGACAGTCGCGGGCACCGTGAGTTCGAGCGCACTCGCCAGCGCGAACTCCGTGTTCGGCCCGCCCGTCCCGGCATCCCCGACCGTGACCGTCAACTCGCCGCCCGACAGCAGGACCGCCGGCGGGTCGATGGGCGTGCCCGTGGCGTGACACTCCGCCGCGATACCCGCGTGGAGTGTCGCGGCCTCGCGGGCCTCGCCGCGCAGACGCGAGGAGAGCACGAGTGTCCGGTAGCCGGCGTCGGCGGCGACGTCGCGTGCTGCCCGGAGCGCGGTCATCCCGTCGGCGAGCACGTGACTGTCCACCCGCTCGAAGATGGGGGCCGAGGCGTCGGGTGTCTCGGGGCGGTCACCGCGTGCGCCGGCGTCGAGTCGGTCACGGACCCCGGCCGGCGCGTCGACCCCGTGACGGTCGAGCGCATCGCGTGCGTCGGTGTACGTGGAGCTGTCGGGGACGGTCGGACCGCTCGCGACGACGCCCGGGTCGTTCCCCACGATGTCGCTGAACACCAGTGTGGCGACTGTCGCCGGCGCCGCCCGGCGGGCGAGACGACCACCCTTTATCTCCGAGACGTGCTTGCGGACGGCGTTGATACTGTGAATCCCCATACCGGCGTCGAGCATCGCGTCGGTTACTGTCCGGACATCGTCCAGGTCGACCCCCTCGGCGGGGGCGGTCATCAGCGCACTGCCGCCGCCGGTGACGACCGCGAGCACGAGCGTCTCCGCGTCGGCCCCGTCGGCGAGTTCGAGGACCCGACGGGCCCCGGCGACACTCGCCTCGTTCGGAACGGGGTGGCCCCCCTCGGTCGTCTCGACCCCCGGTATCGAGACCGGTTCCGCGGTGACCACGGCACCACCGGAGAGTCGGTCCCCGAGGATATCCGCGAGCACCGTCGCGACACCCCCCGTCGCCTTCCCGCCACCGACCAGCAGGAGGTCGCTGTACGTCGAGAGGTCGTACGTCGTCTCGCCGACAGTCAGGTCCTCGCCGTCCAGCGACACCGACGACCGGACGACCCGGCGCGGATGCGCGGCCTCGATACCGGCCGCGACACAGTCGACTGCCAGTTCCCGCGCCCGAGTCGTCGCCAGCTCCTCGCGGTTCTGTACGACCGGCATCAGTCCACCCGGCGCAGAACCGCGGCGAGTCTCGTATCGGTGTTCGTCCGTACCGTCCGACACGTCTCGGTGTCGGGGACCTGTCTCCGGGTGTGCGGTCGCTCCCGCCGACCGCGGTGTCTCTGTCCCGGGTGGTCGCCGGCGCGACGCTGCTCGTGGACTGTCCTCACTGCGAGGTCGTAGCCTCGCCGTGGATTAGTCGTTTGTGGCAGGTCGGCCGACTCGTTCCCCGGCTGAGGAACGCCCGGATTCACCCGCGCGGGTGGAGACAGTGGTTGTGAGTCGGCCAGTCGAGCACGTCGGGGTTGACGCGCTTCTCCCCCGGGACATCGTCGGGGACACTCTCGCCGTCGACGAACACGTGGGCCACGTGCACGCCGTCGGGGGCCAGTTGTGCCGCCATCTCCCGGGCGACCCACCGGGCGAAGTCCCCGGTGTTCAGGATCACCGTTCCGCCGTCCGCGCGCAGGTCGGCCAGCAGTTCGTCGACTCCCCTCACTCACCGGGGTGGAACCACCGCAAACTGGAGCGCCGGGGCCGACACATATCTCGTTGGATACGTCTCGGACCGACGATGGACGCGAAGCTATCAGGAAAGATTTGAAAGAAGTAGTAGCTACACAGGATTTATTATCTCGCATCTCCTTTACCGACCCACCTGTGATAGGTCTACTCGCGATATTGACCGACGGCAGCGGTCGAGCGGAGGAGGACCGGCACTACGAGTGCCGCACGTGCGGAAAGAACCTGACGAGAGACGATACGTCGTGCCCATTCTGCGGCGGTGATGTCGCCACGTACACGCTCTGAGCTCTCGACGACGGGCCACGACGTACCGTTCTGGATATAGCTAATCTGATTGATTATACATCTGTTGATGGGTACGAGACTCGGGGAACTGCCTCAGATTGTTAGACGTCTCGACAACTGACCTGTCGCCGGTGGTCGTCTGGAGACACGTCGCGGCGAGCAGGACCTGTTCCGGGGGTCCGGCGAACTGAGTCCGGCGCGTGTAGTGTGACCGCCGAGACAGGGCCGGTCGGTACGTGTCCCCTGTCGTGGAGATGGCGGTACGGGGAGTCACAGTCGGTCGGTCAGAGCAGGCCCAGCGTTTTGTTCACCAGCACCGCAGTCAGCGCGCCGAGGGTGAACATCAGCACCAGCATCGGCGCGGCCAGCAGTGCGACGAAGACAGGCACCACCGCCGCGTAGGCCAGTAGACCACGGGCGCTGTAGGTTTCGCGAGCGGTTCGAGCGTGAGTCGGCGACGCGTGGGGTGTCGGTGACATCGTATCTATACCCACGGGCTACACCCACTAAAAGCTAATCTGAACAACATTTCTGTAGCGAGCGTTACTGAAATCCGCTTCAGTTCCGCAGGGGGAGACCCGCGATACCTCGGGTCTGCACCCGGACAGGCGACGCACGTGGTCGCGTCGGAACTCGTCCGAGGATACCGGACGACGAGAGTCACGTCGGGGATACCGACGGTGACGGCGAGTTCGGCAGTTTCGACCCGGAGGTGTCTCTCCTCACCCTGCAGGACAGCGGTGGTCGCCTGCTCGACGTCGAATCAAACGTATTAGTGGATACAGGGTGTTGTGAGGACTGTGCCGAAGAGTTCGGAGATCAGTTTCTGGAGAGAGGTTCTCGGCGTCAGTGTCTCGAAACTCGTGAACACGGTCGGGGTGATACTGCTGATAGTTATACTGAGTTCCGCGTTCAGTGTCCCCGAGATCGGGGTCTTCTTTTTCTTTTTCGTGCTGGTCGAGTTCCTGTCGAACTTCGTAGCCGGGGTGGCGAAAGCGGTCAGGAAACGGGTGAGTGGGAACACCGGGGACTGTCCGGAGTATCTGGTCGTGGGGGTCGTGTTCGCGGTCGTGTTCCAGTTCGTCGTGTCCTCGCTACTGCTGGTGACGTTCGTGTCTCTCCCGGAGAACCTGTTACCGGAGACGGCCAGTATGGCGAGTCTGGAGCTCGTCCTGGCGTCGATCTCGCTGCTGTTTGCGCAATCGCTCGGGAAACTAATGTTGAACTACAACTCCGGTCTGGGCTATCCCAGTCGCTCCGAGTGGGTCGGGAGAGCGGTGCCCGGCGCACTGTTTTTCGTCGCGACTATCGTCGTCGTCTACGCGGGCTACGGTCTCTCGAGTATATTCGTCGTCGGGTCGCTGGCGTACCTGTTCAGCGCGGGACTCATGTTCTGGCTCACGAGACCGGATCTGCGGACCGTCCCTTCGCGCGAGGACTTCGTCTCCGTCATGAGATTCGGCAAGTGGAGCATACTGAGCAGAATCGCCTCGAACGTGTACGGGAGCGCCGACGTCCTGATACTGGGTGTGCTCGTGACCTCGACCTCTGTGGGTTACTATCAGAGTTCGAACGACCTGGCACAGGTCGTCTACATTATCCCGTACGGCATCTTCGCGGTGATGTCGGTGAAGGTCAGTGGACTGGACGCCGAGTCTCGAAGAGAGGAAATAATAGCTATCGTAGGGGAGTCGATGAAGGTATCGTCGGCACTGCCGGTTCTGTTGCTGTTTGTTACTATCGGCTTTGGCGATATCGTAATCGAACTGGTCTACGGGTCGGCGTTCACCGAGGCGTACTACTACTTTCTCGGGTTGCTCGTGGTCGAGGTGCTATCGAGTTACAGGAAACCGATTGTGGGTCTCAACGAGGGCACCGACAACCCGCAGATACCGTTTTACTCCAACACGTCGGCGATTGTGGTGAACTTCGTCTCTGTGATCCCCCTCGTGCTGTTGTTCGGCGGTATCGGGGTCGTGATATCGACGATACTGTCCGGCATCGCTCGACTCGTCTCGATCTCCTGGATGAGCCGCGACTACATGAGACACGTGGAGATAGACCCGGCGTTCAGCTACTGTTACGTGGTTGGAGCGGTGCTCCTCGCGGGTGTTCTCGCGACGAAACGCTACGTCCAGCCGGGGTTGTTCATGGAGGTCCTGCTCGTCGCCGCGTTTGTGCTTCTCTACACTGCCAGCCTGTACGCTCTGCTGGACGTGGATCTGGGGTAGGTCACACAGCAACGGCGGGTGTCGGCTACCGGGGGCTCACCGGTTCTGGAGTGCCGCAGGCGGAGCGGACCGTCTCGTGGAGCAGTCCTCGAGCGGGGGAAGAACGAACAGCATCCACGGTAGTGTACAGCGCACGGAGACGCGCAGAATACACAAGTAAAGCAGGTCGCTACATATCATCTATCGATGACACAGCACGGGACAGAGCAGGCACCGACCGGGAGCGTGGACGACCGGATTCAGGTTGTCATGGTGAGTGGGTTCCTCGGGGCGGGAAAGACAACGACACTTCGGGTCATCGGCGAGAGACTGACCGAACAGGGGTACACCGTCGGGATGATCACCAACGACCAGGCCAGTGGTCTCGTCGATACGTCGATTCTCGACCAGACCGACAGTACAGTCGTCGAGATTCCGGGTGGTTGTTTCTGCTGCAACTTCGGGCAGCTCCTGAGTGCCGCCCACAAAATCAACACAGCGGATGTCGACATCCTGCTCGCGGAGCCAGTCGGGAGCTGTACCGACCTCGTCGCGACGGTCGTCAACCCGCTCCGGGAGATGTACGCCGCGGAGTTCTCCGTGGCACCGCTGACTGCGGTGCTCGACCCCGCCCGCGTGCAGTCGTACGTTGCCGACGACGGGACAGCCCTCCCGGAGGAGGTCGAGTACATCTTCGGCATGCAGATACGGGAGGCAGACGTACTCGCTCTGAACAAGACAGACACGCTCACCGACGAGGAAACCACGCGGCTAGCGGAGAGACTCCGTGACCGGGTCGGTGACCGTCCCGTCGTGCCGGTCTCGGCGACACGGCAGGAGGGTATCGACAGGTGGCTGTCGACGATTCTCGACTGGACCGGCACGGACGGCGAGAGTGACAGACAGGTCACCACCACGGGGCGGGCACTCACCGACATCGACTACGACACCTACGCGGAGGGCGAGGCGAGACTCGGATGGGTGAATATGACCGTCTCGCTCGATGGACCGGTCGAGGCGGCCCGGTTCCAGACGGCACTGATGGAGGGACTCGGGCGGAGGCTCCGTGCCAGGGACATCGAGGTCGCCCACCTGAAGTTCTCCCTCGCGGCCGACGGTGCGCTGTGCCACGCGAATCTGGTCTCGACCGACAGCGACCCGGACTACAGCGGTGCGGACCTGGGAACTGTCACCGACGGTCGTCTCGTGCTCAACGCGCGGGCGGTGGGCGACCCCGGGACGATTCGAGCAGTCGCCGGTGACGCGCTCGACGGAACGGCGACACGGCTGGACGTGGAGGTCACTGTCGAGGAGGAACAGGCATTTCGGCCGGAGTACCCGGAGCCGGTTCACCGACTCGAGAACGGTCGCGACCCGGACCCTGACACCGGTTGAGACGGTCGTGCGTGGTTATTTTCAGCACTGGGTTGCGATCTCGATCGGTTCACAGGCTGAAACGCCCAGTCAGTCACACCACAGCTCTAAAGAGTCACACACGACCGTGTGAGTGGTCACCGGTCTGTGTACACGTCGACACGTCGCGCCGGACGCCGCTCTCTGTCCCGACACAACTGTCCTACATACCGGCGCGGGTCGCGCGACGGGCGCCGCTCCCCCTCACGCTGTAACACCCGGACACGGGTCGGTCACGCGAGCGTCGAGAGACGGGCTGCCGCGAACGGAACGAGCATCTCCGCCGGACTGAGTCCACCGTGCATACCGATCAGGGACAGTTCGTCTGGTTCGACATCGCCGAACCACATCCCCAGGTCACGGTGCATGACGACCAGATCATCGTACCGCTCGCGAACCCGGTCAGTTGTCGGGCGGTCACCGAACAGGTCGCGGTCGAGCGCCTCCTGCCGGGTGAACAGTCGGGCGTCGTGCTCCGAGAGGGCCTGTCGCGTCTCCGATACCGTCCCGTCTCGGAGGTGCAGGTGGACGTTGCGTGGACTGCCGGCCATCCTGACGGGCGTTCCGTTCGCGTGTCGCCGGAGGTTCGCCATCACCGTCGAGTTCGCCGAGAGGTCGATGTTTTGCTCGGGGTCCGTGTTCACGTGGCCGTGGTCGGCCGTCACGAGCAACAGACTCCGCTCCGCGGTTCGTCTATCGACCCGCTCGATACAGTCGGATATCTGCTCGCAGACGGCCGCCACCGTCTCGTCGTACGCCCGACTGTCGGTGCCCTCGGCGTGTGAGATGTGATCGACGTGAGGAACGTACGCGTAGACGTACCCGGGGTCGTCGCGCCCCGCGACCACCGCCGACAGGCGCCCCCCGAGCGTGTCGAGGTCGTCGTAGGTGTGCTGTGTCACGTCGTCACCGCCACCGTCGAACGGTTGCAGACGGTGGCAGTCGATACCCGACCCGCTCAACTGCCGGTAGATGGGCTCACACCCGATGACCGACTCCTCGGAGACGTACTGTTCGGATGTGCCCGTCTTCACCTCCCACCCGAGCGGGAGAAACGACGTGTCTGTCCGGGGCTCATAAACGTTCCAGCCGATACGACCGTGCTCGCACGGGAGTTGCCCGGTTTCGAGTGTGGTGATAGCCGCCGCGGTCTCGGACGGGTAGACCGATGTCAACAGGGTCACGGTGCCCTCCTGAGTAAGCCTGTCGAGAAGGTCACACCGCTCTCGATGACGCCGCCAGGCATCGAGGCCGAACCCGTCGACGAGAACAAGAACCACCGTGTCCACTGCCGTGTCCACCCCCTCAAAGACATCGTCCGGGAGGGCACGACGACCACCGGCGTGCAGCACTGAACGAACCGTATCCGGGACGTTCCCGAAGCAGTAATCCTCGTATGCTGGAAAGAGGTAACCGTCCCGCTGGTGGCGGTCCCGCAGGGCCCGCTCGGCACTATCTCGCAACATGGGCGGAACTTGGTGGGTAGGGCAAAAACCGTTCTGGCGGAGCACGGATCGGTGCTGGACACTCTCCCGCACCGCGCCATACAAGATACACATTAAACTTTTTTCCCCACGCTGAAGCGCGAGGACCTCCGTAGACAATCCGCACCCCATTTGCCCGTGGAACCCCTCCTGTCGAACAGATGGAATCGCTCACGTTCCGGGAACCGACCGAGGCGGACGTCGCGGAGCTGGAGGCGCTGATCACGGCACACTTCAGCGAGGGGAGTTCCTACACCGTCGACCCCGGGGTCGGCGACCAGACCTATCACGTCCGGGTCGCCGAGGGCGAACACTCGATACTCGGTGTGATGGCCGTCGACGTGTTCGACGACCCGGCGGCCGTCGCCGACGAGATGTACTTCTTCGACGACCCGGCGCTCCTGCCCGCGGTCGACCGCTACGGCCTCCTCAAGATGGGGTACGTCAGGCCAGACGCCACCGGTCGGGGTATTGGAAGTCGCCTGCTCGAACGGGTGGAGGCAATCGGGATCGAACACGGCGCCGACTGCCTCCTCTCGGACTCGTGGTACCACGGCGGACCCGACTCGCCGGAACGGCTGTTTCACGGGCACGGGTACAAGACGATCCACCGCGACCCGTTCGACCGCCCCGCCTCGGAGTGTCCGAAGTGCGAGGACGAGTGTGTCTGTGCGGCCGGTCTCGTTGTTCGACACGTCTGACGACCGCCGGCGACGGTCACGGGGGTCACGTAGGACACACCCCCGAGGAGACACCGGCGACGACCCCCCGGTATCGGGAGACACAGGAGTCTCGGAGGGTTCGACCCTGGTCAGGGCGAGTACACCGTTGTTCAGTTGTCAGCCCGGGAGACGCACCGACACGGGAACTCCGGGGCTCGTCCGCACGCCGGCAGTCACAGGGTGCGGTCTCACGACGGTCCCGGTGTCGCGTCATCGAGAGACACTGGAGCGGTAGCTCCCGCACGCAACGGACACCGCCTACGTCGCGAGGTCGACAAACAGCGACTGGACGTCGAAGATTGTGACCTCGCCGTCGTCGCTCCCGTCGAAGTTGAACAGCCCCGGGGCGGCCTGCACGGACGCTGACTCGAAGTTGATGAAAAACTCTTGGACGTCGAAGATGGTGAACGCGCCGTCCCCGTCGATATCGTTCAGTCTCCCGTCACCGGTCGTGTCGGTCGGTGGGTCGTTGTCGCCGATGTCGAGTTCGACCGTAGCAGTCGCCTGAGCGGCGATATTGGCCGCCGTCTCCGCCGAGACGACGTCACCGGGCTGGTACGTCTGGCTCAGGCCGTCCGCCGGGACGATGTGAGCGGTGTGAGGTCCCTGCAGGCCGCCTGTATCCTCGATCGCCACCTCGACACGCTCGTTGTTGAATACCCCGGTTGTCAGGCCGGCGATCACCAGTTCACCACCCTCGGGGTAGGTGACGACGACTGCCGACTCGACACCGCCGGACTGGACGCTGTCGACGGTGACGTTGCCGTCGTCGGTGGACTGGTTACCGAAAGTTAGACTCTGACCGGGACCGTCGTCTGAGACGTTCGCCGTGTCCTGTGCGAGGATGTTGCTCGCCGTCTCGTTCGACACGGTATCGCCCGGCGTGTACTCGCCGCTCAGGTCGTCGACGGGCAGGATGTGGGCCGTGTGGTTACCGGGGAATCCGCCGGTGTCCTCGATCCCCACCTCGACGCTCTCGCTGCTGTAGATGCCCGTCGTCAGGCCCGCAATCACGAGGTCACCATCGCCGGGGTAGGTGACGACGACAGCCGACTCGGCACCGTCGGACTGGACATCCTCGACGGTCACACTCCCGTCGACACCGAGGGGCTGGTCCGGGAACGTCAGACTCTGCTCGAACGGGTACTCGAGGGTCGCGGCGTCGGTGACACCGCCGGGCACGAACCCGTCCGTGCTCCCGTGGGCCAATGGGGGGTACTGGCCCGGCGACGCCGGGTCACCAGCCGACGCGTTGTCGTCGACCACGTGTATCATCGCCACCAAGTCGTTCACACCCGTCAGCGGGAACTCGTTCTCCGGGACGTCCTGCCCGGCCTGCTCGGCCGTTATGGGGACATCCGTGCTCTGGCCGGTCAGCACGTCGCTCGACCCGACGTACGACGCCCCGAGCAGGTCGCCGTTCTCGTCGACCGGGTGCACGTCGACGGTGAACGCCGCGTCACCGCCGGTCAGGTTCGCAACCGACACCGTCGCGAGTGTGTCACCCTCCTGAACCTGCTGTGGGAACGTCTCGTTCTCGAAGGTCAGTGTGCCCTGGAACACCGTCGCCTGCTCGCTGTCCAGAACGCTGTCCGCCGTCTCGTTCGAGACCACGTCACCTGCCGTGTAGTTCCCGCTCAGGTCGTCGACCGGAATCAGGTGTGCCGTGTGGTCACCGGGGAACCCGCCCGTATCCGCGACCGGAACGACGACGTTCCCGCCGTCGAGGTCACCCGCCGCGAACGTCTCCAGCCCCGCGACGACGAGACCGCCCGCGCTCTCGTTGGTGTACGTGACCACGACAGCGCTCTCGACGTTCGCCTCGACGTTGCTCACCACGACGCCGGGGTCCGACGGGTCGCTGTCGGTGAACGTGCTCGATGCCGTTGCCTGGTCGTCGAAGGCGAGCGTCCCGTTCGCCTCGGCGGTCGTCACCGTGCCCTCGTCGGTGACACCGTAGAGAACGAACTCGGATGGGCTCCCGTGTGGGAGCTGTGGGTACTCGCCCGGCGGTGACGGGTCACCGACGGATGCGCTGTCGTCGACCAGATGTACCATCGCCACCAGGTCGTTCGCACCCGTCAGCGGGAACTCGTTGAACTCGCCGTCCTCGGGCACCCGGTCGGCCGTGACCGTGACGTTCGTGTTCGCCCCGCTCACCACGTCGGACGAACCGACGAACTCCGTCCCGGCGACGGTACCGGAGTCTTTCCTCGGGTGAACGTAGACCGTGAACTCGGTGTCGTTGTCGGCCCCGTCGAGCAGAGTCGCGGTCTGTAGCGTCGCCAGCGTGTCACCCTCCTGAATCGGGCCGTCGACACTCTGATTCTGCAACTCCAGCGTGCTCTGGAACACGGTCGCCTGCTCGCTCGCGACTGCGTTGCTCACTGTCTCGTTCGACAGCACGTCACCCGCCGTGTAGTTCCCGCTCAGGTCGCTGTCGGGGACGAGATAGGCCGTGTGAGTGCCGGGGAACCCGCCCGCCTCCTCGACCGGAATCTGGACGTTGCCGGTCGTGCCTGCACTGGTCGTCCCCAGTCCCGCGATGACCGGGTTCGACTGCGCCTCGCTCGTTGTCTGGACATCGCCCTCCATGTTGGCGTGAATCGTGCAGATGTACGTGGCGAGTTCCGCCGAGAGCGCCGCGGTGACGGTGAACGTGACACTGTCACCGTTGTTCACCCACCCGACATCGGGGTCGTCCTCGAAGGAGCCATCGACGCCGTTGCCCTGACTCAGGAGCGGGCTGTTGCTCCCATCGTTGAATTCGAGTGGATGGAAGTTACTCGGCAGGTCGGTGAACGTGTACTCGACACCCTCGACGAACCGGATTGTCGGGTTGTTCCCGCCGTCGACCACGACATCGTCGACGCTGTCGACAGCACCGGAGACACCGTTCACCTCCCACGCCTGCGCGCCGACGTTGTCGAGGTCGATTGTCACCTCGTCACCGGCCTCGAGCTCGGGTTCGGGGTAGGTGACGAACACCGTGCTGTCGACGTCGGCGTCGACATCCTCGAGGACAACGCCGGGGCTGGTCGGCCCCTCCTCCGAGATTGTGCTCGACGCTGTTGCCTGGCTATCGAACGTGAGATTCCCCTGCTGTGTCGTGTCGACAGCCTCCGACTGTGCAACCTGGACACCGTCTGTGGCCGCCGCCCCGCCGACTGTGAGGGAGGCACCGACCAACAGGAGTCCGAGTACCGCTGTGAGTGTGCGTGTGTTCATGACTGATTTGATGAGGACTGCGGACAGGCCTCGTTGGCCCTAGTTCAGTTATTTTCTGTTGGAGTTGTACTCACAAAAGGCCAATGCCAACACGACAGTACACGCCAGAGGCACTCACACTGCGGTTTCGAAACACCCCCTCTGTCGGCTGTCAGTTATCCTGACCGAGCGCTCGTTCGACCAGAGCAAACGACCCGCGTCGGTTCAGTCCGATGCGATGGGGTCCGGTCAGATTCGGTCCAGTCCGGTCAGATTCGATCCGGTCTGGTTCGATGGGGTCCAGTCAGATTCGGTCC
>CAZFMN010000007.1:31620-49825 GCA_964520075.1 uncultured Halobacteriales archaeon
AGTCCGGTCAGATTCGATCCGGTCTGGTTCGATGGGGTCCAGTCAGATTCGGTCCAATCTGGTGTGGACCGGTTCGGTGTTTATCGTTCAGTTCGATTCAGTTCGGTTCGCCGGTCCCGGTTCAGCTCCCCTGTGCCAGGAGTTCGGCGAACAGCCCCTGGACGTCGAAGATGGAGACGCGGTCACCGGGGATACCGGCGAAGTCGAACAGGTCAGGGTAGGCCTGGATGGTCTCGTTGTCGAGGTGGTCGAACAGCACCTGCACGTCGAAGATGTCGAACGACCCGTCACCGTTCACGTCGTTCAGCAGACCGTCGTTCGTTGTGTCTGCCGCCGTGGCGTTGTTGTCGTCGATGTCGATGCCGACCGTCGCGGTCTCCTGGTCGGAGATGTTGGCGGCGGTCGCCGCCGAGACGGTGTCACCCGGAGCGTAGCTCCCGCTCAGCCCGCTGGTCGGGATGATGTGAGCCGTGTGGTTGCCCGGCAGACCGCCGGTGTCCTCGAGTGCGATCTGGACGGTCTCGTTGTCGAACGTCCCGGTCGTCAGGCCGGCGATCACCAGTTCACCACCCTCGGGGTAGGTCACCACGACCGCCGACTCGCCGCCGGACTCGACCTCCGTGACCTCGGCCAGTTCACCGTCGACGAACTGGTCCTCGAAGGTCAGCGACCCGAAACTGGCGGTCGCCGTGTCCGTCACCGGCGTGGGAGCACCGGCCGCGGGGTCGAACGCCGTTATCGGCGGTCCGAACGTCCCGTTCTGCTCGAAGTGCAGCATCGCCACAAGATCCGTCGTGGTGCTCAGCGACTGGTCCAGGCTGACTGTGACGTCCGTCTGACTGCCGTTCAGCACACCGGAGTTACCCAGTATCGGCAGTCCCTCGGTGTTCTCGTGCACCACGATGACGTACTCCTCGTCGTCCGGCAGCACACTGCTCGACGAGACGGTCACCTCACTCGTCGGGGCCCCGAACGTCTGGTCGTCGATGGTCACGTCTGCCGCCAGCACGCCGGTGCTCTCGGCCGCACCGCGCGGTTGACCGGAGTCGATCGGGTTCAGAAGCGGGACCAGACCGTCACCGACGGTGAACCGCTCGAAGGTCAGGTCACCGACACCCGCGCCCTGCGGCACGGCGTCGAACCCGTGCAGGAACTCCACCGGCCCGCCCAGGATGCTGGCGAAGTTCAGCGGACCAAAGTTCAGCGAGACCGTCGCACTCTCGCCCGGTGCGAGCTGCTCGACAGGGTTGTCACCCTGCAGGCCCAGCGGACCCGCGAACCAGCGGACCTCCGCCGCGCCCGGTGTCTGTCCGACGTTCGTCACCGTCACCTCCGGCACGTACGTGACCGGCTGTGCGGGGTCGGGCTGTTCGGACGGCGCACTGAACCCGGACAACTCGAACGTCGCCGGGTCGATTGTCTCGGTCAGCGTCGTCGGGCCGGTCGTCACGTCGATGTCCGCACCCGGACCGCTGAACGTGTGTGCCAGCGCGAACTGGTCACCCTCCGAGAACGTGCCATCGACCTCGACTGTCACCGGCACGCCGTCCGCGCTGACCGACCCGAGACTGACACTCTCTCCCGGCGAGAGCGTCGTACCAGCCACGGTCACGTTGATATCGGCCGGTGTGACACCCTGTGCGTCTGCCAGGTCGACCGCGTACTCCTCGAGGTTGCGCACGTCCAGCACGATGGTGAAGCTATCTTGGAACTCCGCGAAGGCCGGCTGTCCGGCCACCGGGGTCACCGCAACCTCGGGGTCCAGCGCGAAGTCGACCGTCTGGTCGCTACCCAGCGACACCGTCTCCGTCTCGTCGGTGAACCCGAACGCCTCGACGCTCACCACCGTCGAGTCGGTGTCGTTCGTCACCGTCAGGCTGTACGTTCCGTTCGCGCCGGTGGCGGTGGTCACCCCGGTGTCGGTCGTGACCTGCACGCCCGCCAGCGCGTCACCGGTCGCGCTGTCGGTGATCGTTCCGGAGATGGTCGTCGTGTTCTGCGCTGCCATCGTCGCCGCGGTCACGTTGATGATACCGGTTCCGTACCGGATATCACGCTCGTTCTGTCCGCCGAACTCCGTCGTCGGCTTCTCCGCGGACTCCGCGAGTGCGCTCTCTATCGTCGTCGGGTCGAGCTGTTCGGTGGTGGCCGCCTGGACGAGCGCCGCCGCGCCCGCCGCGTGCGGGGCCGCCATCGAGGTGCCCGAACTCAGCGAGTACGCCGGGTCCTCGGCGACCAGCGTTCCCAGCGGGCCGGTGCTCAGCACACCGACACCCGGCGCCGCCACGTCGGGTTTCAGGTACTCTCGCGGGAAGTAATCGGGGTACGACGCACCCGCGGGGAACAGCAACACGTCGTTCGGTGTCACGGTGGTCCCGCTGGAGAAGCCGGCGATGGCGCCACCCTCAGCCGACGCACCGACCGACAGCCCGTTGAACTCCGCACCGGGCGAGGTCACCGGCCCGCCGGCCGCGCCAGAGCCCTCGTTCCCGGCCGACCCGATGACGAGCGTCCCGGCGTCCTCGGCGTTCTGTATCGTGTCCGCCATCAGCGGAACCACGGTGCTCTCACCGACCCCCTGCCCGAAGCCGAGGCTCATACTCGTCACGTCGGCGTTCTCGCCGACCGACCACTGCACCGCGGTGATTGTGTCACCCAGCGTCGGGTCACCGACCCAGATGTCGGCTTTCAGCAGGTCCGCACCCGGTGCGACGCTGTACCGTGGCACGTCACCCGCCGGGTCCGCGGTGCCGACCGCGGTCCCGGCCACGTGTGCGCCGTGCTGTGACCCGGGCGTGATCGTCGGTGACTCGTTTATCACCTGTCCGTCCGCGACCTGCACGCCCAGTTTGACGTCGATATCGGGGTGGCTGACGTTCAGCCCGTCGTCGATTATCGCCACGCGGGTGCCCTCACCCTGCGTGTTGTACGTCTCCTCGAACCCGGGCACGTCGATCGCATCCAGTCCGTAGGTCACGTTGT
The DNA here is from genome assembly GCA_964520075.1 of uncultured Halobacteriales archaeon. Lineage (GTDB taxonomy): Archaea > Halobacteriota > Halobacteria > Halobacteriales > Haloarculaceae > Halovenus. Next base: position 34,603 of record CAZFMN010000007.1, read on the forward strand.
GGTTCGCCGTCGAGCGGAACTCGCCCGCGTCTCCGGTCGTCGGTGCCGGACTCGGGTGCTCGGCCTCGATGTTCTCGACGACGTACTCGACACCGTCGAGTCGTTCGAGTGCCGTCTTCGAGACACCGTCGGTGCTCACCAGTAGCGCGTTCGTTATCCAGTACTGCTGTTCGACGGTCGCCCCGTCGAGTCGCTCGAGCGAGTCGACAACCGGCGCCTGTGCGAGGTCGGCCTGCTGCTGGAGACGCTGTGCGGCACTCGCCCGGTCAACACCGGCCGGGGCCTGCAGGTCTTCCTCCAGCACCACCAGGTAGCCGTCCGAGTCACCTGTCTCGTCAGACTCGGCGGTTGTCTTCTCGATCAGCGGGTGGTCGACGTCGATATCCTGCGCCGTCGGGTCGATGCTGAACCGTGCGTCGGCGTACAGTTCGACGGTGTGAGTGCCGGGCGTCGCGTTGTCCGCCCGGAGCAGCAGTTCGCCGTTCTGTGCGTCACCGACGTTCCGGAAGTCGACCAGCGAGTCCTGGGTCAGCGTCTCGCCCTCGTACATGACCACGAAGTCCTCCACGGGGTTCGAGACGTCGGTCTGCTCGACCTGCTCGGCCTCGGTGATGTTGTCGACGTAGACAACCGCGTTGCCCTGCGCGTCGACACCGAGTGCCTGACTCCCGAAGTCAAGTTCCGCGCCCTCGGCGCTGAAGATAGCAACCTCGCCGCCGTCGGTGACACCGCCGGGGACGACCCCGTCCGCGCTCGCGTGCGGAAGGATGGGGAATGCCGCGGGCGGGAGAAGGTCACCCTCCGAGACGTTCTCGTCGTCGACGACGTGAATCATCGCGATGTACTCGTCGCTCGTGTTGAACGTGAGCTGATTACCCTCGATGTCGAGCAGCGGGATAGGGACATCCTCGTTGACCCCGCTGAGCACCGGCGACGCGCCGACGAAGGCGCCAGGTGCTCCCTCGGCGGTGGTCTCGTGCAGGTTGATTGCAAACAGCGTGTCGGGGTCACCGACCAGACCCGCGGTTGCCGCGGTCACCTCAGTAGTGGCGTCCTCGAAGGACTGGTTGGCAAAGTCGACGATACCCTGGAACACCGTCGCCGCCTCGTTTGCGAGTATCTCGCTCGCGGTCTCGGCCGAGACGTTGTCACCGGGCGCGTACGCCCCGCTCAGGTTCGCGGTCGGAATCACGTGTGCGGTGTGCTGACCGGGGAACCCGCCCGTGTCGGCGACCGGGATGAACACGCTCTCACCGGTGAGTTCGCTTGCGTTGAACGTGTCCAGCCCCGCGATGGTGAGGTTGTCACCCTGTGGGTACGTGATGACGACCGCGCTGTCCACCTCGGAGTCGACAGTGACCCCGACACCGGGTGTCGACACGTTCTCCGAGGTGAACGTGCTCGATGCGGTCGCCTGGTCACCGAACGACACCGACGCGTTCGGCGCGTCGACTGCCACCGTCCCCGGGTCGGTGACACCGCCGGGCACGAACCCGTTCGCGCTCCCGTGGGGCAACACGGGGTACTCGCCCGGCGACGCCGGGTCACCCGCCGACGCGTTGTCGTCGACCACGTGTATCATCGCCACCAGGTCGTTCACGCCCGTCAGCGGGAACTCGTTCTGTGGGACGCTCTGGCCGGCCTGTTCTGCCGTTATCGGGACGTCCGTGTTCTGGCCGGTCAGCACGTCGCTCGACCCGACGTACGCCGGGCCGATCAGCGTGCCGTTCTCGTCTGTCGGGTGCACGTCGACGGTGAACGCCGCGTCACCGCCGGTCAGGTTCGCAACCGACACCGTCGCGAGCGTCTCACCCTCCTGGACCGGACCGTCGACGGTCTGGTCCTCGAGGTCGAGGGTTCCCTGGAACACTGTCGCCTGTTCGTTGTCGATGATGGCGCTCGCGGTTTCGTTGGAGACAACATCACCCGGGGTGTAGTTCCCGCTCAGGTTCGCGGTCGGGATGAGGTGTGCCGTGTGGTCACCGGGGAACCCACCGACATCCTCGACCGGGACGGCAACCGAACCACCGTCGAGGTCACTCGCCGCGAACGTGTCCAGTCCCGCGATGACCAGGTCGGTCGCCGCCGTACTGGTCGTATCGCCGACCATACTGCTGCTGTGGATGGTACACTCGTAGCCGTCGAAGTCGGCCGTGAGCGCCGCGGTGGCGGTGAAGCTGACACTGTCACCGGAGTCGGTCCAGTTGACCGCCGGGTCGCTCTCGTAGGACCCCTCGGTGCTCTGACTCAGGAGCGCGTCACCGTTGGCGTCGAAGAACTCGAGTGGATGGTTGCTCCCCGGCAGGCCGGCGAACGTGTACCTGACACCCTCGACGAGTCGCAGTGTCGGGTTGTTCTCGTCGGTGACGACAACGTCGCCCACGCTGTCGGCGTCACCGGAGACACCGTTTACCTCCCACGCGCTGGCTCCAACGTTGTCGAGGTCGACCGTCACCTGGTCGCCGGCCTGGAGACTCGAATCGGGGTAGGTGACCACCACCGCGCTGTCGACGTCTGAGTCGACCGGCCCGACGACGACACCGGGTGTCGACGGTCCACCGGCAGTGAACGTGCTCGATGCCGTCGCCTGGTCGTTGAACGTTATGTTGCCCGTCTGTGCTGTGCTTATCTCGTCTGTCTGGTCTCCCTGTACGCCGTCTGTGGCCGCCACCGCCCCCACCGCGAAGAGGGCACCGACCACCAGAATCAGAAGTACAACCGGAGTTTTGCTCAGGTTCATGAGTGTTGTGTGCGGGAACGTAGCAGCGATTGCTACCCTGTCGTTCTGATAGTAGTCTTGTGTGGGAGCCTTATAAGGATTGCCAAGAAGGTAGGGCACAGGAACAGTTCTGAAAGCTCTGACAACCCGCTGCCGGGTGCATCGGCAGTAACGCGCCTGCGAAGCCACCAGGCAGTGTCCACGACACGAGGTGTCCCGCCGAGACAGCAGTCACCAGGAGGTCACGTCCCGGGGCCAGTCATCTCGATAATATAAACTCTGTGGGTGTCGAGCACCGGAGCGGTCGCGAGACCCCGGCGCGACGGCCCGCCTCGATGGGGTTCACCCCCCGACGAGCGTCAGGGTGTGGCCGTCGGGGTCGGACAGTCTGAAACCACCGTCGACCGACTCGACGGCGTCGTCCGAGACGGACTCGACCGCCGTCGCGGGGTCCTCGGCGGTCACGGCGAACTCGACGTGGACACCGCCGCGGGCGTCCGCGAGGCCGAGGCGTGGCTCCCACAGTTCCAGGTCGAGCGACCCGGTGGTTGTGCGCACGCGTCTCTCGTCGTCCGCTCGCTCGACGACCCGGAAGCCGAGCGGTTCGTAGAACGCGAGCGCGGTGTCGATATCCGCCACCTCCAGCACCACCTCGAACACCCCGTCGACACCCGGTCCGGCCACCTCACGTGTCCCGAGTTCCACACAGTTGCCCGCGGGGTCGTAGAGGTACAGCGAGCGGGCGTCACCGAACGAGTGCTCGACGATGTCGAACCGGCTGGCGAGGCGGTCACGCCACGTGTCGTACTCCTCGAACGGGATGGCGGCGGCGTAGTGGGTGTGGAGACCGCCTCTGGGCGGGTCACCGGGCGCGCGCAGGACGAGGTCGGCCTCGCCGGCCCCGAGTGTGACCTCGCGGTCGGTCTCGCGACGGACCGGGCGGTCGAGAAACGCCTCGTAGAACGCCTGCACCCGGTCGGGGTACTTCACCTCCAGAGCGAGCCGCTGGAGTCCACCGAGCATACCGGGTGTTCGACGGGCGAGCACATCACTGTTACTCCGGGAGAGCCGACACACGATCGAACGGGGTTTGCTGTGGCGCCCTTCATCGGGATATGGAGGCCGGCATCGTGGAGAGCGTGCGCCGGCAGTACGGCGAGACGGTCGCGCTCGACGGCGTCTCGCTGTCCATCGAGACCGGCGAGGTGAGAGTTCGAGGACGACCAGCAGGTACAACAGGCTCGAACGTGTACCCGCTCTGCACGAACTGTGACGGTGACCACCCGCGAGTCCGGCGCCGAACGGTGACGACGACACCTCCGGACGGGGCGTTTCTCGCACGCGCGGCACGGTGGGCGAGCAGTCTCACCCGCGGTGATATCCCCGCGGCGGTGTGCGAGGCGGCGCTCGCACAGCGTGCCAGCACGCTCGGTGCGGCCGTCTGGACGACCACTCACCCGGTCGGCCGGAGACTCGCAGAGACGACACACCGGCAGCACGGCTCGGGGCCGGCGACGTTTCTCGGTGACACGACCGGACTGACACCCGCCGGGGCGGCCTACGGGAACGCGGCGCTGTCGATGGCGCTGGATTTCGACGACACCGTCCTCGGGGGTCACACCGGTCACAGCGCGGTCTTCGCGGCGCTGGCGTACGCGGAGGCGCTCGACGCGACACAGGGGCGGGCGCTGGTCGCACAGGTGGCCGCAACCGAAATCGCCGCCCGTGTCGGAGCGGCGGCGGCAATCGGCCCGTTTCGGGGACAGCAGGCCCCCTTTATTCACGCGATCTGTGGGGCTGTCGCCCGGGCGGTCGTGGCCGGTGACGACCCCGACACGCTCAGTAATGCGCTTGGCATCGCGCTCGCGGGCCCCGACTGGCCGCTGGACGGGCCGTTCTTCGCGGGCGACAGCAAACACTGGCTGGCGAGTGACCCGCTTCGGACCGGACTCGCGGCCGTCGATGCGGCCCGGGCCGGTGGGCGCGGGTACGCCGGCGCTGTCGAGGGTGAGGGCGGTCTCCTCGAGGAACTCGTGACCGTCTCGCTGCCGGCGTTTCTCGGTGGGTTCGGCGAGCGCTGGCACAGCCGTGCGGTGACGGTGAAGACGGTGCCGGGCTGTGCCTACGTGACCGCACCCGTGGAGGCGGCCCTGGAGATCGCCGACCGGGCGGACCCCGCGCCGGCGGAGATCGACTCGGTGACGGTGCGGGGGTCGCTGTTCGCGACCGCGGTCGACGAGCGCGCCGCCCCCTATCTCGCCCGGACCGACAGCCCCCTGCCGGCGCTGTTGTTCACCGTGGCTTACAACGTGGCCGTCGCGCTGGCCGACGGCGAACACACGCCCGCACAGTTCGACCCCGACCGGGTCGGCGACGAGTCGGTCTGGCGGCTCGCAGACCGGGTGTCGCTGGTCCACGACGAGCGGTTCACGATTGCTGCACTCGAGTCGACGGTGCCGGTCGGCGCGATGCTCCGGCGGGTCGGCCCCGGGGTGCTCGTCTACGCCGCCCGGACGGTCGGCCCCGTGACGACGCTCGCGAACCTGCCCACGCTCGCCAGGTTCGCCAGAAAGCGCCCCCTCCCGACGACGCTCTCGGATGCCGACAAGCGAATGGGCGCACGGGTCGAGGTCACGACCGGGAGCACGACCCGCGTCGCGACGGTCGAACACCCGACGGGGTTCGCCGGCCACCCGCTCGCGGAGATCTGTGACGTGGCGCGCCGAAAGTACCGTGAGGCGCTCGTGGCCGCGGGCGTGTCGACCGGGGCCGCGAGCCGCGCGGTGACCGACTGGACGAGCCTCTCGCCGGACGAGCCACTCCCCGGGTTCCCCCGCGGAACACCGGGCGGTGAGGGAGGGAGCTGAGATGGTCGAGGAGGCGGAGACAGTCGGCGCGGTGGTGAACCCGGCGAGCGGCGACGGCCGGGGCGAACAGCTGTACGGTGACCTGATCGACCGGATGAGCGATGCCGAGGTCCGCGGGCGTGTCACGACCGGACCCGACGACGTGGTGGCGGCAACCCGGGAGCAGGCCGACCGTGACCTGCTCGCGTGTGTCGGCGGCGACGGCACACTCCGCGAGGTGGCGTCGGCACTCCTCGACTGTGCGGACCCGCCGCCGCTCCTCGTCGTGCCGGCAGGCCGGGGCAACTCGGTCTACCGGCATCTCTACGGCGAGACCGACTGGCGGGTGCTGGCGGCCGCCCTCGACAGGGGGTACGAGCCGGCCCCGCTCGACGTGGGTGCGGTGCGCGCGGCGCCACCGCTCGGGGAGCCCCGGTTCCTCCTCGGGTTCACCGCGGGGCTGTTCCGGGGTATCGTCGACCACGCCGGACGGTTCGACGCACTGCCCGGCCGACTGGGGTACGCCGTCGGGACGGCACGGGCGGTGCTCGGCGGGGACCCCGTGATGAGTTCGCTCGTGGTCGACGGCGAGCCGGTGTTCGCGGGTGAGACGCGGCTGCTGGCTGTCGGCGGTGGCCGGTACCGGGGTGGCGGGTTCGAGCTGTTCCCCGGGAGCCGGCCCGGCGACGGACGGGTCCACGCAATCGCAATCGAACAGGTCGGCCTCCGGGAGGCCGTGTCGCTCGTGCGCCGCGCCCGGGCCGGCCACCTCGACGAGCACGAGAGAGTGTACCGCGGAACCGGCGAGACGGCGCGTCTCACCGTCGAGACGGGGGCACCCGTCGAGATAGACGGCACACCCGTCGGGACGGATATCACAGAGGCCCGCATCGAGATACTCGCCGGGGCGCTGTGTCACGCGAGACCCGCGGGGACAGCACAGGAACCAGCGGAGGTCGACAGAGCATGATCGGATACACGCGCACGAACATCGAGGCACTGGTCGAGGCGGTGGTACCACACACGCCGGAACTGGCACGGAGTCACGGCGAGGAGCAGGTTCCGGGTGGACGCGACGTCGACCTGGCGTCGTACGTCATCGAGTCGTTCAACGGCTACCAGGAACACCACCTGGGGCTGCTCTCGCGGCTCCTCCGGCGCGTGGGGGTCCGGAACTACCCGTACGCGGTGGTCGTCGCCCTGCTGCTCGACCTGGTGGCGCTAGAACTGCTCGTCCGGCGGGGAAACGAGGGCTCGGTCGAGCGGTGGTCGCTCGCGGGTCCGTTCGCGCGACTCGGGCGGCAGGACCGTCTGCGGGCGGTCGAACTGCTGGAGACGGGTGCACTCGACAGCCTGGCCGCCCGGTTCGACGACAGACTCCCCGTTCTGGGGACGGTCCGGTTCCTCGCGATGGGGCTGAACGCGTTCCCGTTGCTCGGCTACTACAGCGAGTGGCCCGGCGCCGACCCGGAGTCGAACCCGGCCTGGCGACAGACCGGCTACCCCGGTCCCGCCGGCGGCTACAGCGAGCACATGGGCTACGAGGTCGAACAGTTCACCGACGACTGGGACCCCGACCGCCTCGCCGACGGGGACCCCGCCGAGCGGTTCGCACCCGACCGCTTCGAGCGCTGGCCACCGGAGAGCTTCGCGGAAGTAACAGACGAGCGCGGTGACGACACCGAGGAGGGGGGACGGTGAGCCCGGATGTCGTGGTCGTCGGCGCGGGTGGTGACGGGCCGGTGCTGGCTTGGCGGCTCGCCACGTTGGGTGTCGACGTGCAGATACTGGAGGCCGGGCCGTGGCACGGCAACACGGAGTACCCCGAGCCACACGAGGCCCCCGGTGAGGGGCCGACAGACTCGCCGGACGTGCTGGACGGCGGACTGCTGGACGAGCAGTACACCGACCACCAGGACGAGATGCAGCGGCCGACGGGCGGCAAGCTGCGGTGGGGACCGGCAGACCGGGACCGGCCGCCGTGGGTGCGGACGGTGCCACAGAACGGGTTCGTCTGGCAGACCGGCGGTGTCGGCGGGACCACGCTGGTCTACCTCGGCAACCACCCGCGTGCGTTCCCCGCCGCCGTCGAACACGACGAGCACTGGCCGCTGGACTACGAGACACTGCTGCCGTACTACCGGGAACTGGAGACGCTCCACCCGGTGAACCCCGCGCCGACGACGCCGAAGGAGTCGATGTTCTACCACGGCTGTCGCGAACTGGGGTTCGAGCGCACGACCACCGCCAACGTGACACGGCCGGGCTACCGGCCGATGCCGAACGCGGTTCTCCGGCCGGACGACCGGCTCCGTGACGGCTACGACGGCGAGTACCGCCACCCAGAGGTGGAGGGGTCGACGCTGGCCGGGCAGGAGCTCCACGGCGACCCCCACCCGCGTGGCGCACCGCTCGAGGAGCGAGCAAAGCGGTCGACACTCGTGAGTATGATGCCCCGGGCGCTCCGGACGGGGAACGTCACGGTCCAGCCGAACGCGTTCGTCACGGACGTGCTGACGGCCCGCCGGCAGGGGGAGCTCGTCGCGACCGGTGTCGAGTACCGCGACACCTGGAGCGGGGAGACCGAGACCGTGGCGGCCGACGTGGTGGTGCTGGCGGCGGGCGCGATAGAGACCCCGCGGCTCTGGCTGAACGCCGGCCTGCCAGACGACGGCCAGGTCGGCCGGGGGCTGACGACCCACTGGTTCGACTGGGTGGTCGGGTTCTTCGAGACAGAGACCGTCGAGTCCGTGACCGGCCGGTCGGAGATACGGCCGTACGTCGGGCAGAACGGCGCGGCGCGGCTCGACTACCCGGGGCTGGGCGCGCTCGCGGTCAACGCGACTCCGCCGGCGGTGGCGGCCGCCTCCACGTTCGGCATCAGCCAGGCCGGCTACAGCTTCGACAACGTCGTCTCGGAGGAGGACCCCTGGGACAGTCGGGGCCGGGTCGTCGGGACCGAACTGAAGGAGCTGATGGCACAGTACCCGCAGATGCTGCCGATAATCGTCCACACCGACGACGAGCCCCGGCAGGAGAACGGTGTCAGGCTGGACCCGACAACCCGTGACGAACACGGCCCGGTGCCCGTCGTCGAGTGGGAGCCGAGTCGGGCCGACGACCGCAAGCGCGACCGACTCGCGGAACTGGCCGCGAAACTGCTCGACGAGGCCGGCGCGACCCGGGTTCACCGGACCGACCAGGCGCCGATGTTGCTCCACCTGCAGTCGACGATGCGACTCGGCACCGTCACCGACAGCGCCGCCGAGGCCCGCCAGGTCTCCCGGCTGTTCGTCGGCGACCACAGCGTCATCCCGAACGGTCTCGGCGGGCCGAACCCCACCCACACCGGGCAGGCGCTCGCACTCCGCACCGCCGAGAAGATACACGAACGGTATCTCTGAACGGAACAGTACATTAGCCCGCACCCCCAAGCCGCGGTACCGAGCGATGGACGACAACAGCGAGACACGCGACACGACACTGTCGAACGGTAGCGAACCGTCGAACCGTGGGGGACCGTCGAGCAGCGGGCGCGGCGTCGACACCGTGCTGTTCGACCTCGACGGGACGGTCTGTGAGTACGAGCGCTCGCCGGGCGAGGTGCTCGGGGCCGCCTTCGACCGGGCGGGCGTAGAGCCGTTTTTCGACGTGACGGCCTACTACGACCGGTTCGGGACGTTCGTCGACGAGAGCGAGGATATCCTGACGCTCAGGCGGAACTGCTTCGTCGACATCGCGAACGAGCGCGGCCGGGACCCCGCGGTCGGTCGTGCGGTGGCGGATGCCTTCGCGTCGGAGCGTGACCACGCCCGGGTCATCTTCGTCGACGGCGCCGGAGACGTGCTGACACACCTGCACGAGCAGGGGTACGGTCTCGGACTCGTCACGAACGGCCCGCCGGGGACACAGCGGACGAAACTCGACAGCCTCGGGGTCGCCGACCGGTTCGAGACGGCGGTCTTTGCCGGCCACGAGACGCCGAGCAAACCCCACCCCGAACCGTTCACCCGGGCGCTGGAGACGCTCGGGGCACGACCCGAGCAGACACTGTTCGTCGGCGACAGCCTCGACTCGGACATCGCCGGGGCACAGAACGTCGGGATACGGACAGCGTGGGTGACCGGCGACGACACCGAATCGACCAGCGCCGGTGGGGGTGAGGTGTCACCCGGGTTCGTCCTCGACTCGACCGGCGACCTGCGGACCGTGCTGTCGGGACCCGACCAGTAACGGACAGTGTCGTGGTGTCGGCAGTCACGGGGTTGTGACTGACCGCCAGAGGGGGTGGTGTCGCCGACGGTGGCGTCTCAGACTTTCTCGTAGTTCTCGTCGATGAACACGTCGGCCTCCTCGAGTATCTCGCGCGGGCCGTCCTGCGTGATGGTGTTTATCGCCTGTTCGTAGTCGCGCCACTGCATGTCCCGGTGTTCCTCCGAGAGCTGTGCGGACGCCTCGAAGGAGTGTGCGATGAACAGGTGCACCGTCTTGTGAATCGTGCTACCCCCAGCCTCGAACACGTAGTCGTAGTCCTCGCGGAAGCCATCGACCAGCCGGAAGTCGGCGATTCCGGCCTCCTCTTTCACCTCGCGAATCGCCGTCTGCTGGAGCTCCTCCTCGCCCTCGACGCCGCCTTTCGGGAACTCCCAGTCGCCGGGACGACTCTTCAGCAGGAGGTACTCCCGGCGGCCACGCGTGTTGCGAAAGAGGATGGCTCCCGCACTCGTGGCCTCTTGCATTACAAGCCAGTACTGGACCCCGGGTAAAGAGAATGTCGGACGAATACGAACAGTGCCGGCGCGTCTCTGCGGGGACCAGATCACGGACACGCGTCTGTCAGGAGTGGGTCACCGACGCGTCTCTGCGGGGATTGGACCACCGACGCGTCTCCGTGGGGACTGAACGAGGCATCTCTGCGGGGATTGGACCACCGACCTGCCACGGGTCTGTCTCACCGGGGACCCCCGCCCCGGTGTCCACCGGGGATGACCGTAGTGAGAGTCGGCGGTCGAGATACGACGTGTTTTCACCGGCAGGGTAGTACGCGGGGGTATGACAGCCGACAGAGCGCCCTGTGCGGCCTGTGGCGACGATATCCCGGCAGACGCGAGCGTCTGTCCGAACTGTGAGAACAGCCCTGTCCGGACGGCGACGGTATCGGCCGTGGTGATACTGGCGGTCGGTCTGTTGCTCACCATACTCATCCCCGCGCTCGGGTTCGTGGTCGCCGCTGTGGGGGTTGCCGTGCTGTTTGCCGCCTGGGTGGGCGGTCTCTCGCCGACCGAGTACGACCTCTGAGCCCCCTCGGAGCGGACACACTCACCCACTACGAGGCGGAGGCCCCACCCTCGAGGAGTGCAGGGCTTGCGATGCTCAATCGGACGCACAAGCGAGTAGCGTGGGGAGGAAGCCGACACAACAGTTATTTTTCAATGGTTGTTACGTACAGTTGCACTCCTCTCCGGGCGCATGTCTCGGGGAGGTGGGCCACGAGTAAACTGGCCCCAGATATCGGGACCAGCGCGGTCACCGATAATTAAAGCGGGAGTGCCAGTGACCAGCCGAATCAGTCCAAAGCGGGGCACTCAAAAAAGTGCCCGCGCTGTTCGGCTGGACCGACCTGGCTGCAAGAAGGTCGCGCCCCACTCTGCATGGGGACGGCGGCTTGACTCATACTGAGATAAAGCCCCGTCCTCAACGAGCGAGCACTGCGAGCGACGTAGGGCGGGGTAGTTTACGAGAGATGTTCGTCGATGCGTGCCGCCGTCGCCGCACCGACACCCTCGACGGTCCGGAGTTCCTCGCGGGTGCTCGCCCGCACCGCGTCGACACTGCCGAACCGGTCGAGCAGGCGTGCCCGCAACTCCGGTCCGACACCCGGCACACCGTCGAGCGGTGTCGACACGTCGTCACGGACGGTGGTGTGGTACTGCCGGGCGAAGCGGTGTGACTCGTCGCGCACCCGCTGGAGCAGTTGCAGGTGGGCCGCGTCGGAGGGCCAGTCGTGGACCTCGTCGGGGGTGACAACCCGTTCCTCGGCCTTCGCCAGCGCGACGGCGGGAACGTCCCAGCCCACCTCCTCGAGTGCCTCGCGGGCGGCCGTCAACTGCCCCTGCCCACCGTCGACGAGTAACAGGTCTGGCCGCGGGCGGTCGTCGCGGCCCTCGACGGCCCGCTCGGCGCGCCACCGCACCAGCGCTCGCATGTTCGCGTAGTCGTCGTTCGTCTCGGTGAGTTTCTTGCGCCGGTAGTCGGCCTTCCGCGGTGCGCCGTCGACGAACACGACGTTACTCCCGACGACAGCGTTCCCCCCGGAGTGGCTCACGTCGAACCCCTCGACCCGTTCTGCCGAGTCCAGCCCCAGAGCGGGCGCGAGTCGTGTCGTCCCGTCGGGGCGACCCTGCCCGCGACTGGCGTTTTTCACCGCCAGGTCCACCAGCGTCGCCTCACGGCCAGCGCCTGGCACCGCGAGCGAGACACCCGCACCGGCGAGCCACGCGTCGAGCGTCTCCCCCTCCGGGTGGTCCGAGCAGAGAACCCGGTCGGGCAGTTCACGCTCGGCGTAGTACTGCGGGAGGAAGGCCCCGAGCGCCGTTGCCGCGTCGGTCCCCTCTGGGGCCGACAGCCCGTGACGCTCGCGGTCGACCAGCTGGCCGCGCTCGGCGCGCAACACCGCCACCGTCGGCTCGCCGCCGGCCAGGGAGACTCCCAGCACGTCCGTCTGCCGGGGTCGCTCACCCGTCGTGTCGCCGGCGGCGACCGCCCGGTCGCCGGTCTCGTGGAACTGTTCGACCGCGTCGAGCGCATCCCGCAGGTTGGCGGCCCGCTCGAACTGCTGGTCCTGCGCGGCCGCCTCCATCTCCTGGCGCAACGGCGCCGCGAGCACGCCGGTCTCACCACCGAGGAACCGCTCGACTGCCTCGACATCACCCAGATACGACTCCCGGTCTATCTCGTCGGTGCAGGGGGCCGTACACTGCCCGATGTCGTGGTCCAGACAGGGCCGGTCCCGCCCCGAGTACTTGTGGTCTGAACAGCCCCGCAGACCGTACACCTGCCGGAGTGCCTTCACCACGCGCTCGACACGGCTCTTGCTGATGAACGGGCCGAACACCGTCGAGGCCGGGTCGGGGTCGCGGGTCACCCTGATCCGCGGGAACTCGTGGTCGGTCAGCGCCACCAGCGGGTAGGACTTGTCGTCTTTCAGGCGGACGTTGTACTTCGGTCGGTGCCGCTTGATGAGATTCGCCTCCAGCAACAGGGCCTGTGATTCGGTGTCGGTGACCGTCACCTCGATGGTCTCGGCGCGGTCGACCATCTGCCGGATGCGCTCGCCCCGCGGGTCGGCGTACGAGCGAACCCGGTCCTCGAGTGCGACCGCCTTCCCGACGTACAGCACCCGGTCGTCGACCCCGAACTGGTAGACCCCGGGCTGGTCCGGTAGCTCCCCCGCGCGTTTCCTGACCACCGCCACGTCCATACCCCGTTTTCGGGTCTCGACCCGCTTGAGCACACCGACTGGCGACTCCCTGACGGTCGGTCCCGGGTGACACGACAACACTACGGACGAGACGTGCGAGGTGAACGGTCGCAGCATCGGCACAGGCTCACCAGCCACGGCACCGACAGCAACGGTGCCCATCGCCGTCTGTCCAGATGTCGACAGAGACCCCGGGGAACCGACAGTCTTTATAGTCTTGCACTGTTATCCCAATATACAATGAGCAAGACGTGTCAACTACAGGTGCGACGGCTGGCGGGGTCGATGACGCTGCTGGGACTCGGCCTCGGCGTGCTGGTGTCGCCGTGGTTTCTCGCTATCGTCGGGTTCGTCGGGTTGAACCTGATACAGAGCAGTTTCACCGACACCTGTCCCGCGGAGGAACTGCTACCTGGTTGCGAGTCCGGCGACGATACCGCGACGGCGGACCCCGCCTGACTGTATCGAGAACCACCACGGCGGTGACCTCGGGCACACCCCGCCTGACTGTATCGAGAACCACCACAGCGGTGACCTCGGGCACACCCCGCCTGTGGGCGTGATAGCGACAACAGCCCCGGCCCCGCGCTTTCTCCGTCCGGTGATACCGGCACACCCAGTCGACCGGGCGCGGTGGTGCCACCATCAGGTCACCAGACGGTCCCGTGGCTGTACGTTACCGTATTCGAGACGTTTCTATTACTACATCTGAACAATAGGATTGAAATAGCAGAAAGACAGTACAGTAAGTACATGCGGATGAGTGTCGGTCTGTGGGAGGATACCAGCGCCGCGAACACATTCATGTCAGTTATCCTGGTCACAGTTGTCCTGGTTCTCGCGAGCACAGCCTGGATATTTTTCCTCGACTACGACACCCCGAGCAGTACCGCACCGAACGCGGTGATCGATACCGAGCGCAGCGAGGATACACTGGTCCTGAGACACACGGGGGGCGACAGCATCGGCCCCAGTGACACGGACTACATCGGTATCACGGGCAACGAGAACATCACCATCGACTGGAACGACAACGTGACAAACAGCACCGCCAGGTCGAGCAAGCGGGAGGCGGTCGTGACAGACTCGATCACCTCCGGTACCGAGGTTGCAGTCGTGACGAACGCTTCCACGGAGAACTCGCTCAGGTTCGTCTGGTTCGCCGTCGACGGAACGGGCTACACGCTGCTCAGTGACATCAAGCCGCCCGGCGGGGTCGGTGTCGACCCCGGTGAGGACGGTATCGATAGCGTCGGTGGGTTCGCTGGTCGAACAGTCACGGTCGGGGGAGCGTAGCGCCGCGCCCCGTGTCTCCATCTGCTCCGGAGACTGCTCACACTCCCTGTCGGTCATCGGGTCGTTCTCGTGCGCCGTTCGACAGCGCACTCGTCACCGTCCTCTCGCCTCGAGACGATTATGAGCACCGCACTGCTCAACCTCGTTATCGAACTCCACCACGGCGGCGAGGAAATCGAGGACGCCCCCTTCACTGGCGGGCGAACATCCGCCAGGATGTTCGGCCGACAGTAGAGCCGAACCCGTTTTGTGCTGTCGTCCCGAACAGCCAGTCGATGCACGACGTGCTGATCGTCGGTGCCGGTCCGGCGGGGTCACGGCTCGCCCGCCGTCTCGCCGAGCGTGGGCTGGACGTGGTCGCCTTCGAGCAGGGGCGGGTCGGGGAGCCGCTTGCCTGTTCGGGTCACGTCAGCACCGACATCTGGGAGTTCACCCCCGAGGGGGCACGGGACCGACTCCTGCAGAACACCATCAGAGGGGCGCGCTTTCACCCCGACGGGTTCGACGGCAGCAGCTACCGCTTCCACCGGGACGAGCAGATATCCGCGGTGATCGACCGGGTCGCCCTCGACCGGGAACTGGCCGACACCGCCCGGCAGGCCGGCGCGACGGTCCGCGAGCGCCACACCGTGCTGGGGCTGACCGAGCGCCGCGAGAGCGTCGAACTCAGGGTCCGTGGTCCGGACGGCGTCGACCACCACCGGGGTCGCCTGGTTGCCGGCTGTGACGGGCCGAACTCCCGGGTTCGAACCGAGACCGGCCTGCCAGCGCCCGACGAACTGCTCCACGGTGTGCTCGGGTTCCACGACGAACCCGACCACGAGAGCTTCGTCGACGTCCACCTGACCGTGCCGCGGTTCTTCGCGTGGCGCATCCCGCGGG
>CAZFMN010000008.1:0-48718 GCA_964520075.1 uncultured Halobacteriales archaeon
AGCGTCTCACGAAGAATCTGCACCTCGCCGACGGTCGGTTCGAGAGCCTGGCCGCGCAGTTGCGCCACCGGGTGCTCTCCGGCGACGGCGAGGCGACCTACGTCGTCGGTGTCACGGACGACGGCGGTGTGGCCGGCATCCCGCCCGAGACGTTCTCGGAGTCGATGGACGTGCTCTCCCTGCTCGCCGAGGAGGCAGAGGTCCACATCGCCGACGTCCAGACCTGGAGCGCGAACGGCGACACCGGTGGGGAGGACAGGCTCGTCGGGGTCGCCACCATCCGGGAGGGGACCGCAATCGAGGACGACAAACACATCGTCGTCGGGACGGCGGGTCACGTCGACCACGGGAAGTCCACACTCGTGGGCTCGCTCGTCACCGGGCAGGCAGACGACGGCGAGGGTGGGACGAGAGGCTATCTCGACATCCAGCCCCACGAGATAGAGCGGGGGCTCTCCGCGGACCTCTCCTACGGTGTCTACGGGTTCGACGACGAGGGTGCGGTGCGGATGGACAACCCCCATCGAAAGGGGGACCGCGCCCGTGTCGTCGAGGAGGCCGACAGGCTGGTATCCTTTGTCGACACTGTCGGTCACGAGCCCTGGCTCCGCACCACCATCCGCGGGCTGGTCGGGCAGAAACTCGACTACGGTCTGCTCACGGTGGCCGCCGACGACGGACCCACGCGCACCTCGCGGGAGCATCTGGGTATCCTGCTGGCCACGGAGCTGCCGACGATGGTCGCCATCACGAAGGCGGACCTCGTCGACGACACCCGGCTCAGCGAGGTCGAACGCGAGGTCGAGCGACTCCTCAGGGAGGTCGACAAGACGCCGCTCCGTGTCGCACGCCACGGCGTCGACACCGCGGTCGAGGAGATCGGCGAGACGGTGGTGCCGGTGGTGACGACGAGTGCGGTCACCGGACAGGGGTTAGAGACACTCGACCGGCTGTTCGAGCGGCTCCCCAGAACCGGTCCGGAGGCCAGTCAGGAGCCGTTCCGGATGTACGTCGACCGGACCTACAGTGTCACGGGCGTCGGTGCGGTCGCCTCGGGCACCATCGAGTCCGGGCGGGTCGAGGCCGGCGACGAGCTCCAGCTCGGACCGATGCCCGGCGGGGGGTTCCGGGATGTCGAGGTCAGGAGCATCGAGATGCACTACCACCGCGTCGACAGGGCACGCGCCGGTCGTATCGTCGGCATCGCGCTGAAAGGTGTCGAGGAGGCGGAGATCGAGCGCGGCATGGCGCTGGTCCCTCGCGAGGCCGACCCCGACCCCGTCCGGGAGTTCGAGGCCGACGTGGTCGTGCTGAACCACCCGACCCGCATCAACAACGGCTACGAACCGGTCGTCCACCTCGAGACTGTCAGCGAGGCCGCCGCGTTCTACCCACACGACGGGCGACTGCTCCCCGGTGACTCCGGGCGCGCCCGGGTCCGGTTCAAGTTCCGCCCGTATCTCGTCGAGGAGGGCCAGCGCTTCGTCTTCCGCGAGGGCCGCAGCAAAGGGGTCGGAACTGTCACCGGCGTCTCACCCGGGGAGTGAGTGCTGTCGACACCCCGGCAACTCACCGTGGATACACTCCGGTGGTGGTGTCGCCTCGCTCGGTACCCGCCCGGACAGACTGCCACCCTCGAAATATACGACAACTGGTAGGTCGCCGGCGCCGTGCCGGGCGAACCCGCGGTCGAGCGTGTCCGTGACGCCACTGCACGTCACTTGTCACCACGGACCCCTCTAGGGACCTAGTACTCTGCAACGTCCTACGACATTATCATCATTATTGTTCATAACATTTTTTTACCGGGGTCGTGAGAGACAAATTGCCAACGGACACGCGTCGGCAGGCGCGGTCAGGACCAACAGATGACACAGGACAACAGCGGAATCGACGAGGTCGCGAGCAGAGTAAAGAGCACAGAGCCACACATCCGGGACCAGCTGGACAACCCGAAGGCACGGGAGTTACGCGAGAAGCTAAACAGCCAGGAGTTCGTGTTCGCGCCGGGCACGTACCACGCCCTGGACGCGAGGCTGGCGGAGATGACCGGCCACGACGCCGTGTACATGTCGGGCTACTCCACGGTGCTCGGGCAGTTCGGGTTCCCGGACCTGGAGATGGTCGACATGCGGGAGATGGTCGAGAACGCGAAACGGCAGGTGGAGGCGACGGACCTGCCGATCATCGCGGACTGTGACACCGGGTACGGTGGCACGCACAACGTCCGGCGTGCGGTGCGGGAGTACGAGAAGGTCGGTGTCGCCGCGGTCCACATCGAGGACCAGACCACACCGAAGCGGTGTGGACACATCGCCGGCAAGCAGATCGTCTCCCGCGAGGACGCAAAGGCGCGGTTCCGTGCGGCCGTCGACGCGAAACAGTCCGAGGACACCATCATCATCGCCCGGACCGACGCGTACGGGTCGGCGAACGGTGACTGGGAGGAGCACCTCGAGCGCGGGCGCATCTACGCGGATGCCGGTGTCGACATCGTCTGGCCGGAGATGCCCGACCCCTCTCGCGAGGACGCAATCGCGTACGCCGAGACGCTGAAGGAGACACATCCGGACGTGAAACTCGCGTTCAACTACTCCTCGAGTTTCGCCTGGAGCCAGGAGGAGGACCCGCTCACGTTCGAGGAGCTGGGTTCGATCGGGTACAACTACATCTTCATCACGCTGTTCGCGCTGCACTCGGGCGCTCACTCGGTCTACGAGGACTTCAAGAGTCTGGCCGAGAACGACGAGCAGGCCCAGTTCGACCTCGAGGACCGGTACCTGGGTCACCCGACCGAGAGCCACCACGAGCTCTCCTTTGTGCCCCGGTTCCAGGATATCGAGGCCGAGTACGAACCCGACGCGAGGCGCCGCCAGGAGGAGTCGGCCGGGTTCAGCGACGAGCAGGAGGAGGCGGTCATCACCAGCGAGACCGACGACGACGACTGACGACAGTCCCCCGGGCGGCTGTGGCCGCGCGAGGCGACCGGACACATATTTGACCGTGCTGGTCCAAGCGAGCGCATGGAGCAGTTACTCGACGCGGCACGCGAGACGGTCAGAAACGCACACGTCCCGTACTCGGGGTACGGGGTCGGGGCGGCCCTGGAAACCAGCAGTGGACCGGTGTACACGGGCTGTAACGTCGAGGTGGCGAACTACTCGAACAGCCTCCACGCCGAGGAGGTGGCGCTCGGGACAGCGGTCGCCGAGGGCCACCGGAGCTTCGACCGACTCGCGGTCGTCTCGGGCGAGCGCGACGGGGTGACCCCCTGCGGGATGTGCCGGCAGACGCTCGCGGAGTTCTGCTCGCCGGCGTTCGAGATCGCCTGTGGCGGGTCCGACGGTGTCGAGACGTACCGGCTCGGCGAGTTGCTCCCCGAACCGATATCGGCGGCACACCTCGACACGGAGGGTGAACGATGACCGAGGAGGACGACCTGCAGACGGGTGCGGGTGGTGTCACAGAGCGGGCCGGCAGCGAGGACCCACAGGAGGGCGAGCAGTACCACCTCGAGGTCGAACCGGGCGATGTCGCGGACGCGGTGTTACTGCCGGGTGACCCCGACCGGGTCGAGACAATCGCGGCCGACTGGGAGGACCACACCGTCGTCGCGGACCACCGCGAGTACCGGACAGTAACGGGCACCCACGAGGGGACACCCATCTCGGCCACCTCGACGGGCATCGGCTCGCCGTCGGCGGCGATTGCCGTCGAGGAACTGGCCCGGGTCGGCGCGGAGACCTGCATCCGGGTGGGTTCGTGTGGGGCCATCCAGCCCGAGACCGACGTCGGCGACCTGGTGATAACGACCGGTGCCGTCCGGCAGGAGGGCACCAGCGAGGAGTACATCCGTCCGGAGTACCCGGCGGTGGCCGACCACGCCGTCGTGTCGGCGCTCGCGGCCGCCGCCGAACAGCTCGGCTACGACTACCACCTCGGCGTGACCGCGAGCACCGACAGCTTCTACGCCGGGCAGAGCCGGGAGGGGTTCGGCGGATTCCGCGGACGGGGGAGCGAGGAGCGCATCGAGGAGCTCCGGCGGGCGGGCGTGCTCAACTTCGAGATGGAGGCGAGCATGCTGCTCACCCTCGCCGGTATCTACGGGCTCCGGGCGGGCGCGGTCTGTACAGTATTCGCCGACCGCACGACCGGCGAGTTCCGGACCGAGGGCGAGGGCCGGGCCTCCCGGGTCGCCAGCCGCGCCGTCTCACTGCTCGCCGCGATGGACGACACTGTCGACGACACCGGCGCGACCACCTGGCACGCCGGCCTGGAGCTGTGACTGTCCTCCGACGGACGTGACTGCCCCCTGTCGGGCGGGCTCACCGGTGTCTCCCGAGCCGACTCTCTGAACTCGCCCGACCGGAACCTGACAGCAATCGTTCACACCCGCGTGCCGCCCTCGGCGCCGTCCGTGACGGGAGTGTTCGGCGTCGCACGGAACGTTTATGTGGTGTGCGTTATGAACTCACACGGAGGGTTCAACAGTGACGCAGGGACTGGAGACGGACAGACGGACATTCGTGCAAGCATCGGGTGCGGTGGGTGCCGGGGCGCTCGGACTGGGGGCGGTGACGGCCGACCCGGACGACGACCACTACGTGGTCGCGAGTGACACACATCTCGGCTCACCGTTCGCGAACCCATCGGATTTCGAGCAGTTTCTCTCACAGGACGTCCCGGTACTGGACCCGGACGTGCTGGTTATGGCGGGTGATTGCTTCGAGATGTGGTTCCGGGGGATGAGTTCGACGCTCCTCGAGTACAGCAACGTCGCGGAGTACTTCGAGTTGCTCGAGTCGAACGGGACAGACGTCGTGCTCGTCGCGGGCAACCACGACAAGCAGCTGGTCACCGTGGGCGAGGGGTACGAGGACGCCGTCGCGCCGGGGTCGCCGTGGGAGATCGGTGAGGAGTTTTTCTTCCAGAGCGGCGACCAAGAGTTCGTCGCGGTCCACGGCGACGGACCGGACCCGATACAGCTCGACCCGGTCAGCAAGCTCCTCTGCAGGCAGCCTGACCCGGTCGGTGCGTTGCTGGCGGCACTTCTGGACTGGTGGGAGGGGCTGGAGCCGTGGACACGGGTCGGCGAGACGGGGTCGGTGACGGTCACCGGTCAGTCGAGGCTCCCGCTGGAGGGGTCCTACGAGGACCCGGTCGTGCTGACGGCCGGGTCGGCCGGCGAACCGGTGTTGCGACCGACCGACACCGGTGGCGTCGAACTGCGCGGCGGGGCGTTCGGGAGCGAGGTTCACTACGCCGTGTTCGAGCGGGGTCGACACACACTCGGCGGTTCGACCGCCGTCGAGGCGGGTCTGACGACCACCACCGGTGACTGGCAGACGGTCACGTTCGCGGAACCGTTCGACAGCCCCCCGGTCGTTCTTGCCGACGTGCAGACGACGGGTGCTCGGGTGCGCTCCGGGCGGACCCGTGTCCGCCGCCCGGCCCGGCGGTCGACAGGCGACCCGCGTATCAGGAACGTCACGCCGATGGGGTTCGACCTGCGGCTGGACGGCCGCGCGACGGTCGGTTTCGCGGCCGTCGAGCGCGGCGATATATCAGCGTACGGCCGGACCGGGGTCGCCGGTGTCGGTAACGATGGGCTCCGGTCGTTCGACGGGCCGGTGTTCACGACAGCCCAGACCCCGGGTGACGCGAGCGGCTACCTCGCGCTGGCGGGTGAGGGCCCGCTGCGTGCGAGTGACTCGACGACTGTCACCACCCCCGACGCGGAGCGACTGGTCCGCTCTGAGTGGCAGCGCCGTCTGGAACGGGCCGACCTGACGCTCCCGGAGCAGTTGACCGAGCGGCCCCCCGGGATGGTCGGTCTCGAACCGATGTCCGGCGACGACGAGTCGATAAAGAGCAGCCTCCTCGACACATACGAGGAGTTCGTCGTCTTCGGTCACATCCACCGCCCACAGGTGGGCGACCGGTACGCCAACACGGGTTCCTGGACCTCCCGGAGCCCGAACAGCGAACCCGAGAACACCTACCTCGAGATACAGGACGGCGAGGTCACGCTCTGGGACTGGACACCCGACGGGAGCGAACAGATCGGCTGACCGCCACGGTACTCTCGCCCGACTGGTGCGTACGCTGTCAGGGTATCAGTACCGTCGCTCGATGAGGTAGTCGGCCATGTCGAGGAGCAGGCGGCGGGACTCGCTGTTCGGGAGCGGTTCGAGCGCTCTCTTTCCGTGTTCGACGAACTCGCGGGCCCGGTCGCGGGCGAACTCGAGGCTGCCGGCCTCCGCGAGCACCTCAACGGCATCGTCGACCGTGTCGTCGCTCACACTCGCGGCGGTCTCCCCGTCCAGCAGGCCGTCGACGTCGACACCCTGCTGGCGGGCGTGGACACTCACGAGCGTGCGCTTGCCCTCCACGAGGTCACTGCCACGCTGTTTGCCGAGTGTCTCGGTCGGTGTCGTCAGGTCGAGCAGGTCGTCGTGAATCTGGAACGCCCGTCCGACCTCGCGCCCGTAGGACGCGAGCGGGTCGACCGCGTCGTCGTGGCCCAGCAGTATCGCCGGCAGAGCGGCAGACGTCGCGAACAGCGACGCCGTCTTCCGGTCTATCATGTCGGTGTACTCCTGGACGGTGACGTGGTCGCGCTCCTCGAACCGGATATCGGCGGTCTGGCCCTCGCAGATCTCGGTGCAGGTGCGCGCCAGACGGGCGAGTGCACGCATCGACCGTTCCGGGGGGGCGTCCGTCCGGAGCAGCAGTTCGAACGCCCGGGCGTGGAGCACGTCACCCGCCAGAATCGCCATCGAGTCGTCGTACTGCTCGTGGACCGCGGGCGACCCGCGGCGTATATCGTCGTCGTCGATGAGGTCGTCGTGGACGAGCGTGAACGTCTGGACGAGTTCGACACTCGCGGCGGCGGTGAGCACGTCGACCGCGCCGCCGTCGACCGCGGGGAACTCGTGGTAGTCTGTCGACTCCTGAGGGTCGAGCGCGGCGAGTGTCTCCGCCGACAGCAACACGAGCGCCGGTCGGAGGCGCTTGCCGCCCGCGTCGAGCAGATGTCGGGCCGCGCCGTGCAGGCGCTCGGGCTTTGCCACCGGCACCGCGTCCAGGAGCGCCCTGTTTATCGGCCCGCGCCGCTGTTCCAGCGCCGTCTCGACACCCCCGAGTCCAGACATCTCACTCGACCAGCTGGATGAGCTGTCCGTTCCGGCTGAGATGCAGGTCCCGGCCGACCGTGTACCCGCTGTTCTCGGCGAGGTTCACGTACGGCGCCTGTCCGCTGAGACTCTGGTGGGCCGGAATCACGTGCTGGGGCTGGAGCGCCTGGAGCATCTCGTAGTGCCCCTCCCGGCTGAGGTGTCCCGAGACGTGGATGTCGTCGTAGATGCGGGCGCCCTGCATCCCGAGCAGGTTCTCGGCCTGGTAGCGCTGTCCCTCGTTCGTCGGCTCCGGGATGACACGCGCCGAGAACAGCACCTTGTCGCCGTCCTCGAGTTCGTACGGTGTCTCGCCGCGACCCATCCGGGTGAGCATCGCGCGGGGCTCGCCCTGGTGGCCCGTCACAATCGGGAGGAAATCCCCCTTTCCATCCTTCATGATCCGCTTGAACGTCCGGTCGACGGACTTGCGGTGGCCGTACATCCCCAGGTCCTCGGGGAACTCGACGAAATCGAGCCGTTCGGCCGTGCCGGAGTACTTCTCCATCGACCGACCCAGCAACACGGGCTGTCGACCGATGTCGTCCGCGAACTCGACCAGCGACTTCACGCGGGCGATGTGCGAGGAGAACGTCGTGGCGACGATACCGCCGTCGTAGTCCTCCATGCTGTGGATGACGTCTTTCAGGTGTCGCCGCGCGGTCGACTCGCTGGGGGTGCGGCCCTTTTTCGAGGCGTTCGTGCAGTCCTCGATGTAACACAGCACACCTGCCCCCTCGCGGCCGATCTCGCGGAACCGCTCCATGTCGATTGGGTCGCCGATAACGGGTGTGTGGTCCATGCGCTTGTCCAGTCCGTAGACGACCGACCCCTCCGGGGTGTGCAGGACGGGGTTTATCGCGTCGATTATCGAGTGGGTGACGTTGACGAACTCCAGTTCGCACTTGTCCCCGATCCGCATCGTCCCGCCGGCTTTCATCTTCACGAGGTCGTTCTGGACGCCGAACTTCTCCTCGCTCTGAATCTGCTGTTTGACCAGTTCGATCGTGTACGGTGTCGCCACGACCGGGGCATCGTACCGATGGGCGAGTTTGGATATCGCGCCGATGTGGTCCAGGTGACCGTGTGTCGGGACGATTGCCTTCACGTCGCCCTCGAGTTCGGACATCACCCGGTCGTCCGGGATGGCACCCATGTCGATCAGGTCGAGCGAGTGCATCCGCTCTGTCTCCACGTTGTCGTGTATCAGTACCTTCGAGAGGTTGAGGCCCATGTCGAAGATGACGACGTCGTCACCCGCACGGACTGCCGTCATCTGTCGACCGACCGCCTCGTAACCGCCGATTGTTGCGATTTCGACTTCCATTGCTATCACGCCGAGGCGACCGCCCCGCGTGGGGCGACCGGCGGCAGGAACCGCGACTGGTCCCGACACTGTCGGCTCCCGTCTGGCGCGCTGGCCGCGAGGCCCGACACACCGTCTCCCGGGCGCCTGCCGGTCGCCCACACTGTCCCGGGGCGACCGGTCGCTCGGATACCCTGACTTTGTATCGACAGGATAAAAAAACGTCGGTTCTGCACACCCGACCCGGACTGCCCGTGTCCCGCGAGAGCGAGACACCGGCAGGAGACGGGGAGGATGTCAATCGGCCGCGGTACCCGTGTCACCGATGTCGACGAGTTCGTCGACCGGCGGAATCTCCGCCTCGGCGTCGGTGAGTACCTCTATCCGCCGGCCCAGCTTGTCGCCGGCGTAGCGCACCAGCGGTGTCGGGTCGATTGTCTCGCCGAAGTCGTTGACTGTCCCCATTATCTGGGGGAGCAGTTCGTCGAGCGTGTCCTCGACGACCGCCGGCTCCACCTCGCCGCACTGGACGTGCCCGCGGATCTTGTGCATGCCGAACCCGACGTGGCGGCCCTCGTCGCCGCGTATCTGTTTCAGCCCCGCGACGATGCCCGGGAGTGTGGGCAGTTCGCCGCCGGCCACGTCGTCGCTCCCCCGGTCGGAGAACGCCGACTGGAACCCGTAGTAGCCCGTCTGTGCCAGCACCGACTCGACCGCGAGGTGGTAGTGGGTGTAGGCGACCACGCGGTTCTCCGGGCTGTCCGCCTCCAGCAGGCGCTCCATCGCCGCCTCTGTCCTGTCGAACAGGGTGACGTACTCGTCGTTGAAGAACCGCTGGTCGGTCGGCTCGCGTCTCTCGAACCCGAACGCCTCGGCGACCGGGTCGACCACCTCCCGCCAGTAGCGGTCGAAAAACTGTGCGTGCTTTGCCTCCTCGTAGATCTGACTCGAGATGAACAGCTGGTCGTCGACGTCCTCGAGCACCAGCGCCAGCGGCATCAGGTCCTCCGTGACGGCCTCCTCGCCGGCGCCGAACCGCGAGAGCCCCGTGCAGAACTCCTCGAACTCCGCCGCTGTCATGCCGCGGTCGGTGAGACGCTCGCGGTCGGTCTCCAGCCCCTCCACCGCGTACGGGTCCCAGTGGCGGTACACCGCGTTCCTGAAATACCCCTGCGCGAACGAGTCCGGGTCGAGCCGCATCTCGCGGCTCTCGTCCTCTATCTGTGTCATACCCGACTGTTGTCAGCCAGTGTGCTATCAGTACTGCCGGTCATACACGGCCTGTTCATTAACCAGCTCTCTCTACCCCACACTGCCCTCCGCTCGCCCGGTTCGTGTCGTTCGACCGAACCAGTGGATGTATGTTCGGTCGAACGTAGGGTCGCGTATGTCGGTCACAGAGGCCGCGGGGACGGTGGAGGAGGTTCTCGACGAGGTGCACTCGGTTGTCGTCATCGACAGGGAGGTCACCAGGGAGGTGATCGCCGGCATCCTGGCCCGGGGTCACATCCTGCTCGAGGACGTCCCGGGAACGGGAAAGACACTCACCGCCCGGTCGTTCGCGACCGCGCTCGGCCTGGACTTTTCGCGTATCCAGTTCACGCCGGACCTGATGCCGGCCGACGTGACAGGGTCGTACGTCTTCGAGGAGGACTCCGGCGAGTTCCAGTTCACCCCGGGACCGGTGTTCGCGAACATCGTGCTCGCCGACGAGATAAACCGGGCGCCGCCGAAGACCCAGTCGGCGCTGCTCGAGGCGATGGAGGAGGGGCAGGTCACCGTCGACGGTGAATCCCACGAACTGCCCGAGCCGTTCATCGTTATCGCCACACAGAACCCCGTCGAACAGGAGGGGACGTTCGAGCTCCCGGAGGCCCAGCGCGACCGGTTCATGCTGAAGACCTCAATCGGCTACCCCTCCTACGAGGGGACGATGGAGCTTCTCGACCGGCGGGCGGGCCGGGACGGCCCCGACCCGACGATGGAGCAGGTAACAGACCCCGGACAGCTACTCGAGTTGCAGGCCGTGACCGAGACTGTTAGCGTCGAACAGCCGGTCCGGGAGTACATCGCCGACGTCTGCCGGGAGACCCGCTCGGACGGCCGCGTCGACGTGGGGGTCTCACCGCGCGGTGTCGAGCGCCTGTTCGAGGTCGGTCGGGCACAGGCGGTGGTCCAGGGGCGTGAGTACGTCGTTCCCGACGACGTACAGCAGATTGCGCCCGCGGCGCTCGCCCACCGACTCGTGCTCGACCCCGAGTCGAGTGTCCGCGGTGTCTCCCGTGTCGACGTTATCGCGTCCGTGCTCGACTCCGTGACGGTCCCGTCGATGGAACCCCCCTCAACGTGACAGCAGACGGATGCCGGCCACGAGCGCCACGAGCGCGAGTGCGACCCCCGCTGCCGCCGGAACCGACAGCGGCACCGGGAACGTGCCCGCGAGGAGGAGACCGCCGGTCGCGACCACCAGTCCGAACACGGTGAGTCCGGCCGTCCAGCCGACCCAGACGAACTGTGACAGCCGCGAGACGTTCTCCGGGCCGACATCGCGTGCGGCGGCCTGTCCACGGGTCACGAGCGTGTGCACGAACAGACCGCTGGCGATTGCCACCAGCACACCCGCCTGCCCGAGACTCGGTGTCGGCTCCAGTCCCAGCGCGACGAGCACCGCACCGCCGATCAGTCCTGCCGGAACGAGTCTCCCTGCCCGGAACCGCCTCGGAGAGGGTGGCTCGAGAATCGGTCCCGGCTGGAATCTGTCGGGGGACCTGTCGCGTGACTCCCACCGGGTGCGTCGACGCGGGGTCGTCGGCCCGAGGCTGAGATCCGGAAGGAGGCCGCCGAACGTGAACCCCTCGGTGGCCCACCCGGCGATTACAACCACACCGGTCAATCCGGTTGCGACGAGGCGGTACACCGCGGTGAGGGACCGGCCCGTCTCGGTGGTGACGAGCGCCGAGACCACCACGACTGCCGCCGCGCCGACGAGTGCACCGGTACCGAGCGCTATCACGGGCGTGTCGACCCTGTACTGCCAGACCCCTCCGGCAAACAGCGCGGGCACTGTCACACACACCAGTAGCAGTGTGACCCCGGCGGCGAGATCGTGAGCGACCCCGCTCGCGACGAGCGACTCGACGGCAGAGCCGGCCACCGGAACGGCCGAACCGAGCCAGACGACGAGAGCAACCACCAGCGTGACGACGACCACGGTCCCCGGTAACTGGGGCCCATCCGCGAACTCGACCGGCTGACCCCAGATGTTCGCCCGCACTGCCGGCGGGAGGACAACAGTCGCGAGGACCACACCGGCACCCGCCACGAGAACCCAGACGACCAGCCCGGCGGTGCCACCGCCCGTCAGCGAGACGAACTCCGCGAACGCACGCAGGGGGCCGCCTGCCGACTCCACCTGTGCGCCGACAACTGCCCCGGGAGCCAGTGTCACCAGGCTCGCAGCGGCGCTCGCGAGGAGGAGCCTGGGCTGGCCGGGTTCGAGGGGTCCGGCTATCAGGCCGACCCCCGAGATGCCGACAGCCGTTCCGGTGGCTGTCAGGGCCACCGCCCCGGTGCCGCCGGACAGGACCAGCGCCACCAGGACACCGCCCACCCCGAGTGGGAGCGTTGCCACCGCGAGCACCGTCCACCACGGCGAGCGGCCGAGCCCCCGGACCGACAGACCGACGACGACGCCCGTGAGTGCCCCGACGCCGAGGGTCGGACTCGTGACCGCGAGCGACCCGAGACCGAGCGCCGCGACCAGGCTCGCCGCCCACGCGGTCGTCCGCGGCAGCGTCGTCCGGGCGGTGCTCACGCGCTGTGCACCCCCCGAATGGCCTCGCCGAGAACGGTGCCCAGCGGCCGCCCGGCGTCCCAGTCGACGACCCGTGCACAGTTCGCCCGCGCCCGGAGCACCCGCTCGTCCCGCCGGAGTCCGGCGAGCCGGAGCGGGGTCTCCCCGGCACCCGCTGTCACGTCCGGCGAGATGACGGTGACGGTGAACCCCTCCGAGCGCAGCCGCGTGACCAGCTCGACCGGCAGGTCGTCGACCAGCGAGGAGAACAGAAACACCTGCGCCTCCCCGGGGAGCGCCCCGGGGAGCGTGACTGCGGGCCTCGCAAACCGACGGCTGCGGGCGATATCGGTCGTCTCGTCGTCGAACTCCCTGTCGAGCAGTTCCCCCATCGCCGTCCGTTTCTCGGCACTGGTTCCCGGCTCGACCTGCCGGGTGACCGTGTCGCCGAGCATGACGAGACCGGTCGGGTAGCCCGTCTCGAGCAGGCTGTCGACCGTCCGGCGGGCCGCCGCGACCGAGATATCGAGCGCGGGGAGCCGACCGTCGGTCGCCGGCCGCTGCTGGCTCTCCCGGCAGTCGACCAGACAGACGACCCGGGTCGACCGCTCGACGCGGTGCTCGACTGTCGCCAGGTCCCGCGTGTGTGCGTACCGCCGCCAGTCGATCGCGCTGACGGGGTCGCCCCGCTCGTACTCCCGGACCGAGTAGAACTCGACACCCCTCCCTCCCTCGTCGGCCGCGACGGTGCCGGCGTAGTTGTTCGTCGCGTCGCCCAGCGGGAGCCTGTCCACGGCGGGCAGACAGCGCAGGCTCTGACTGCCCTCGCCGACTGTCTGACTGTGTGCCACCTGGCCTGTCAGGTCCACCGTGCGCAGTGTCACCGGCCCGAACGTGAACTCGCCGCGGCTGAGTTCGAGCTCGTAGCTGAGCACTGTCTCCTCGCCGGGTCCGAGCGAGACACACGCCCGCGGGGACCCCGACCGGACCGAGAGCTCAGACGGAACACCGTCGACCAGCCGCAGGTCCGAGAGCGCCGCCTCGCCCGTGTTCTCGACCCGCAACTCGACGCTCACCAGGTCACCCGGGTCGCCAGACGCCGTCGATAGCTGGCGCGTGAGTTCGAGCGACCCACGGGTCGGGCCCGCCACGGCACCGGCACCGACGTACCAGAGTCCGAGCGTCGCCCCCACCACGAGAATCGGCCGCGCGGCGGCGACACCCACCCCGAGCAACAGCAGCGTGACAGCCAGCCCCAGACTGCTCCCCCCTTGCTCGTTGCTCCCACCGGGGAGTTGCCCCTCGAACACCGTCTGTGTTCGTGACCCGTCGCCGTCGGTCAGCCCGTGGTCGGTCCCCGTGTCCGTCCCCTCCCCCTCGAGGCGGTCGATTGCGTCCAGTGTGCGGTCGAGACGCCGCCTGTAGGCCCGACCAGGGTCGACAGCCCCTCTGAGCCGCTCGAGAAGCGGTAGCCGACGGCGCGCGGAGAGAAACGCGGCCGCGACCCTGTCGTCGGTCCAGGACCCCTCGGCGACTGCCCGCTCGGCCCCGGGCCCGTCTTTCCCCTCCCGTGTGCGGAGCGTCCGCTCGACGGTGTCCACCAGCAGTGTGTGGACCGTCTCGGAGCCGTCTGTTGTCGACCCGCTGTAGCGTGCGCGGCGAGCCCGGTGGAGGGTCTCACGGACCGCCTCGCCGACCCGCTCGTCGGTGTCGACCTGTTCCGCGTCCGGGATAGCGTCGACGAAATCGGCACCGGTCGCGGGGTCGCTCGAGCGGAGCAGACTCACCGCCGCGGCGATTGCGAGGGCGACCCCCACGAACGGGACCGCCAGCGCGACCGTGTACAGCGGTTCACCGAACCCGTACAGCGGGAGCATCCCGGTGAGCAGGAGAAACAGCACCGACCCCGAGACACCGACAATCAACAGCCCCCACAGCACGCGGTCGTCGGTGACGACTCCGAGAGCACCGGTGACCCGCCCGAGGAGACCGCGACTGCTGCTCACGACTCCTCCTCCCGGTGTTCGAGCAGTGCCCGACTCGTCTCGACGATTCGCTCGACCCGCTCTCTGGTCACCTCGCGGCCGCCGTACTCGACGGCCCGGAACGTCTCGACCAGCATCCGGACCTGCTGGCCCGGATAGCCCGCGGCGAGTGCCCGCCGTGCGACCTGTCCCGGTGTCCGGGTCTCCGGGCGCTCGACATCGAGATGCTCGACGAACTGGTGCCAGCCCCGACCGATCTGCTGCTCCGGGGTCCGGTCGCCACTCGCGCTCTCGGACCCGGTGGATGTCTGTTGCTCCCCCGTCGCTTGCTCCTGCGTGTCCGTGTCGTCCCCGGAGAGCCGGCCGTCGAGTGATGGGAGCCACCAGGACAGGCTCGGCACTGTCAGTTCGAAACTGGGTAGCGACGGCCACGACAGCGACGGCCACGAGAGCCATCCGCCCATCCTCCGCCTGCCGGAGCGACCCGGTGTCGGAGCTGTGGTGAACAGGTTCGACAGCGCCTTGCCGATATCGTGGAACAGGCTCGCGTGACGCTGTCTCCTCGCGCGACAGACAAATCGCCGGTACGCCGCGAGCAGTCCGACGAGCACACTCGGGACGACGCCGACGACAGCGGTCAGCCGCCAGTAGAGTCCGGCCACGCTCACTGTCGCCTGTTCGCTCCCCACCGTCGCGGTCACGGTCACCCGGTCCGAGACCGGGAGCCTGACCGTCGCCTGCCCGTTCTCGCCGGTCTCGGCCGTGTTGCCGCCGGCCTCGACGGTGGCGTTCGCCACGGGCTCTCCACCCGCTGTCACCTGTACCGCGGTCGGCAGCCCCGGGAACAGCAGCATCGACGACATCGACACCTCGAGTTCGCTCGACTCGAGTGCCCGCTCACCGGTGACCACCCCGCGCCGGACCGAGACGTTCACCACCGTCGCCGTCTCGGGGAACTCGACCGTTGCGCGCCCCTCCCCGTCGGTTACTGCCACCTCCTCCCCGTTCACGTCGACTGCCGCGCCGGGTACCCGTTCCCCACCGACCTCCGCGGTCAGGTTGAACCCCCTGCCGGGGAGCCTCCTGGCGCTCGCGGTGATGCTCGCGTCGGTCTCGACCCGGAACGTCTCTGTCACGTTCACCTCCGGTGCCGAGACGGTTATCCGCTCCTCGCTGTACGGAACCTCGTAGGAGGCCTCCTCCCCGTACCCGGTGGCGGACTCGCCGACAGGCCTGCCGTCGACGGTGACCGGCGTGCTGATGATGCCCTGTCCCTCGACCTGGACCCGTATATCGACCTCGGTCCCGGGCACGAGTGCACCCTCGATCCTGATACTGCTCCCCGAGGTGTTGTCGCCCGGTTCGTCGACGCTGGCGTTGTCCCCGGGGTCGCCGCGGTCGGTGTTGTTCCCGCTGTCCGGGTTGCCGGGGTCGGTGTCGTTACGCCTCTCCGGGTCATCCCGGAGTTCGCCGGAGTCGGTGTCGTTTCCGGACCCGATAACGGGCTCCCACCCGTTACCCTCCGGCGCGTCGACCCGCGGGTCCGCCGACGGGAGCGCGGTCGCCACGACGAGCAGACAGCACGCACACGCGAACACGAGCAGGAGCCGACGGCTGGCGTTCATCGTTCGAGCCCCCCCGCGATGCGCTTGAGTCGTTCGACACGGGTCGCCGTCGGCGGGTGCGTCGCCGAGGGTGCCTGTGCGGGCGTCGCTCCGTCGAGCCACGCGGTCACGCGCTCCTCCCGCGACCCCGCTGTTCCGGTTCCCCCGACACTCCGGTCGGGTCGCGTCTCGTCGTCAGTCCGTTGCTCACCGCTCCGGGAGCCGGTCAACAGGCTGTCCACAGCCCCCGGACGGGGTCTGGTGCCGGTCACGAGCGGGGCGGGCACCACACACAGGGCGTGCATTCGCGTGGTCCGGAGGTCCTCATCCGGGCCGGCGGTCCGCCCTTCGAGTGTGATCAGCGCGGTGGCGAGTGCGAGCGGTGTCCCCGTGGTGCGTGCGGCGCTGGCGTCGGCGGCGAACTCCCTGGCGTGTGCGAGTGTCCGCGTGGTCCAGCCCCCGACGACCCGGAACAGCCACAGCACCGGCCACAGCAGGACGTACACGATCACGAGCAGTACCGACAGATACCGCACCGCGAACCGCTCGCCCGACGACAGTGACTCCATGTCCGCCAGCGCACGCCGTGGCAGGCGGACGGTCCGGGAGACGCTGTCCGCGATCTCGAGAAACAGTGTCGTGATGGTCATCAGCGTGACGTCCCGGTTCGCCACGTGAGCGAGCTCGTGTGCGAGCACCGCGGTGAGTTCGTCGCTGTCGAGTTGCTCCAGCAACCCCGTCGTGACGATAATCGTCGCGTCGGTGAACTGCCCGACCGTGTAGCAACTCGGCGTCTCCGTCTCGAGGACACGGACCGCCGGAGCCGAGACGCCGGCGGTCATCGACAGCTGCGTGACCAGACGCGTGAGTTCGGTCTCCTCCTCCCCCGCGGACAGCCTGGTACCGGCGAGCACCCGCCGGTAGCCGTAGACCAGCTGTCCCACGAGAAAGCCGACCACCAGCGCCAGCGCGAGCGAAATCGGCACCGGGAACCGGAGGAAGTCGGCGACGACGCTCGACTCGCCGGTGAACACCAGCGCCACCGCTGTCGGAACGAGCACCAGGGCTCCCCACAGGAGGGCGAACACGAACAGCGCGTTCAGCACGAGGAGTGCCGCGAGCGCGACACCCATCCGGAGACGAAGGCGCACGATTGCTCAACTATCAGTACGTTCGACCGATAGATGAAGAGTGTTGGGGTATCCATACGAACCGGTACACGGCACGCGGTCCGGACCACCCGGGGGCACACCCCGGAGCGAGAGCGGCGTCCGCGTAGTCCCCGGGGACCTGGTCTCAGAGCGCCGCGTCGGGCAGCAGTTCGGCCGCCGCCGCGAGCAGGAGCGCCTCGATGGTGGCATCGTTCGCTGGCTCCGCCCGGGCCAGCGAGAGCGCCTCCGTGACCGGCACCGCCCGCACCGAGAGAAATTCGTTCGCGTCCAGCTCCGACTCGACGGGCGTGAGCCCTTCCGCGAAGACAATCGACCGGCGGTGGCGCAACAGCCCCGTCGTGCACCAGAACGACTCGAGCAGCGAGACGCCGGCGGCCTCGAACCCTGTCTCCTCGCGCAACTCCCGCGCCCCGGCGGTCGTCGCCGACTCGCCGTCCTCGACTATCCCCGCCGGGAGCTCGAGGCAGTGCTCCCGTATCGCCGGCCGGTACTGCTCGACCATCACCAGCCGGTCGTCTGCCACCGCCACCACGACCACCGCCGGCGGCAGCTCCGCCCAGTAGTACCGCTTCCGGCTGCCGTCTGGCTGCTCGACCAGGTCGTACCCGCCCGTGTACCACTCGTTGTCGTACTCGACCGTGGACTCGACGACCGGCCAGTCCCAGCGGTCACCGTCACCGGCACTCGATGACCCGCTCTCCCCTCCAGCGTCCGCGGAACCGCTCTCGCCGCCAGCATCCGACGGTTCGCCCTCGTCTCCGGTGTTGGATGTCCGGTGTCCGTTGCCGAGCGGGTCGGTCACCGGACCACCTCGCTGTAGAGGTGGCCGAACGCCTGCTTGCGGAGCGTCGCGACGGCGGCTCCGCGCTCGTTCCGGAACGTGGCGGCAACCGCGTCATCGGTCCAGGAGGGGTCGTGCCAGACGACGTTCGTAGCGTCGTCGCTCCCGATTTCGAACAGCTCCCCCTCGTGGGACTCCCGCCAGCGCTCGTACTCGGCTCTGGTCCCGACCCGGACGGCGAGCAGTGAGGCGAAAAGCGCCTGCTGTGCGGCCGCACGGACCTCGTCGGTCACCCGCTCGTCGTACTCCTCGGTGTCGAACGCCATCGCACGCGTGGCCGCCCTGACCATCTCGTCTGCTGCCGGCGCGAGTCCACTGTATCGCTCCTGGACCCGCTCTCTCGTCTCCGGTTCGAACAGTCCCTCTGTCTCCATACCTGCTGTTCGGTGTGCGCTCACTACTCGGTTTCGGACGGCGGCTGGTCACAGCTCCGCCCCACAGCGGGGGCAGAACCCCGCGCGGCCGAACACCGGGTCGTGGAACTCGACCCCGAACTCCCCACCACACGTGTGACAGTTCGGCCCACAGCGGCGGGGGTCAGGCGCGCCCACGTGTGGGGTCGCGTGACACAGGATAGGTGGTTCGAAAGCAATTTACGGGGTGGAGAGCCAGTTCACATACAGCCTGTGCGGGGTTGATGACGCTCCCAGCCATCTCAGGATACGGTCACGCGGCGGGGGAGTGCGAGCCCACGCACGGGAGGTGAACATACCCATGCCAGTATACGTTGACTTCGACGTACCCGCAGACCTCGCGGACGATGCGCTCGATGCGCTCTCGGTCGCACGGGACACAGGAACAGTAAAGAAAGGAACAAACGAGGCGACAAAGGCAGTCGAGCGCGGCAACGCCGAACTCGTGCTCATCGCCGAGGACGTCCAGCCCGAGGAGATTGTGATGCATCTCCCGGAGCTCTCCGACGAGCGGAACATCCCGTTCGTGTTCGTCGCCACACAGGACGACCTCGGTCGCGCGGCAGGGCTCGAGGTAGGCAGTGCCGCGGCGGCGGTCACGAACGCCGGTGAGGCCCGCGACGATATCGACGACATCGCCGGCAAGGTCGAGGAACTCCGGTGAGGTGGTGTCGATGAGCGCAGACGAATCCCAGGCCGGGTCGACACCCGCCGAGGTGATCGAGATCGTCGGCCGGACCGGGATGCACGGCGAGGCGATGCAGGTGAAGTGTCGAATCCGTGAGGGCTCGAACAAGGGCCGCATCATCACGCGAAACGTACTCGGACCGGTTCGGGAGGGTGACGTGCTCCAGTTGCGCGAGACCGCCCGCGAGGCCGACACGATCGGAGGGCAGTGATGGCACGACACACCTGCGACTACACCGGCGAGGAGATCGAACCCGGCACCGGGAAGATGTTCGTCCGGACCGACGGCACCATCCTCTGGTTCAAGGACTCGAAGGCCGAGAAGAACTACTTCCTCGGCCGCGAGTCCCGCGACCTGGAGTGGATTCACGACGACGACGGTGACGAGGAGACAGAGGGCAACGCATGAGTGACGACGGGTCCGAACGGACGTTCGTGATGGTCAAACCCGACGGGGTCAACCGCGGTCTCGTCGGCGAGGTCATCTCGCGGCTCGAAACCCGCGGGCTCAAGCTGGTCGGTGCGAAGTTCGTGCAGATGGACGAGGAGCTCGCACGCGAACACTACGGCGAACACGAGGGCAAGCCGTTCTTCGACGGGCTCGTCGGGTTCATCACCTCCGACCCGGTGATGGCGATGGTCTGGGAGGGCCAGGACGCGACACGCCAGGTCCGCCGGATGATGGGTGCGACCGACCCCGCCGAGTCCGCGCCCGGAACCATCCGTGGTGACCTCGGACTCGACCTCGGTCGCAACGTCATCCACGGCTCCGACCACGAGGACCCCGGTGCCAACGAGCGCGAGATCGACCTCTTCTTCGACGAGTCTGAACTCGTCGACTGGGACCGGGCCGGCGAGAACTGGCTGTACGAGTGACCGCGGTCGGCCCTGTACCTGCCGACCCGGCGGTGCCCGTCGACCCGACAGTCACCGCCGTGGCGCGCGGTTGCCCCGCGAGCGCTCGTCCGGTACGGCGACTCACAGTCGATAGGTAGAGAGCGGGCGTCGAACTATCGGCTCAGAGGGTCGTCGCGCCGAGAGGAGATGTTCCGGCAGGTGTCGAGGCTGCCAGGGAAAGAATCGGGTCTCGGGGACCGTCAGTTGTTGTTCGTCTCCGAGTCGAGGTTCATGTACTCGTCGTCCTCCTCGTCCTCGTCGATGCTGAAGTCGTCGGTCGAACCGCTGTCGTCGATACTGAACTCGTCGTCAGGGTTCTGGTCATCGAGGTCCGCCTCGGGGTCCATCGCCTCCTCCATCTGACTGAGTTCGTCTTCGACCTGCTGACGGCCCTTCTGGAACTCGCCCATCGCCTGTCCGGTCGAGCGTGCGAGTTTCGGAATCTTGTTTGCACCGAACAGTAGCACCGCTATCAGCAGGATGACCACCATTTCCATTCCCCCTGGGATGCCCGGGAACAGGGGTACGAGTGTGCTCGCCATTCTATCTACCTATTTTCTACTGCCGATTATATGTTTTTTGCTCTCGCCGGGCGGACGGGCCGGGGTCAGGCCCGCCCGACACCGACCGTGGGTGGTCCCGCCGGAGCGGATTGCACAACGGTCATGCCCGCGCCGTCGCTACCGTCTGCTATGCTCTCGGACGGCGACCAGGCTCCGGCGTTCACCGCACCGCTCGCGAACGGCGACATCGAGTCGTTCTCGCTGTCGACGGCGCTCGATTCGGACCCACCGGTCGTGCTCGCGTTCTTTCCCGGCGCGTTCACCAGCGTCTGCAGTCACGAGATGCGGACCTTCGAGACGCGCATCGAGGAGTTCGCCGAGGCCGGCGGGACCCTGTACGGTGTCAGCATCGACTCGCCGTTCACGCTCAACGAGTTCCGTGACCAGCTCTCGCTGTCGTTCGACCTGATAAGTGACGTCAACCGCGAGGTGATCGAGACATACGACGTGGCGATGGACTTCGACGCAATCGGTGTCGAGAACATCGCAAAGCGGGCGGTGTTCGTCGTCGACGCCGGGGGGACTGTCAGCTACGCCTGGGTGTCCGACGACCCCGGTGTCGAACCCGACTACGACGAGGTTGTCGAGGCAATCCGGACCGCCGCCGACTGATGCCGCGCGGGGACCGCTCGACCGAACTGCCGGTGCCGGGTCGACCCGCGTCCCGGTCGCCCGACAGCGCGTACAGCACAGCCACGCGGTGACAGAGCGCCCACGTTTTTGTGTCGACGCCCGTAGAGAGCGTGATGCCAGAGAGAGCCGGCGACCGGACGGACACAGCACCGGACCGCGAGGAACTCCGCACGTACGACCCGGAGGCAGAGCACTCGTTTCCCGACGAGCGGGTCAACGAGGTGCTCTCGGTCGTCGACGAGGACGAGGAGATAACCGCGTACCTCGAGGCACAGAACGTCAACCCGGTCGACCGGATGCAGTACAACGACCACGGGACGAAACACGTCGAGATTGTCAGACACTCGGCGCTGTGTCTCTACGAGTTGCTCAAGCGCGGCGGCGTCGTGTTCAACGGTGCGCGCCAGCAGGGGCTCGACGAGGCCGACGAACCGGTCGTCGTCGCGCTCGCCGCCGTGCTCCACGACATCGGCCACGTCGTCCACCGGGAGTCACACCCCTACTACTCCATCCCGCTGGCGGCCGACCTGCTCGACCGGTTGCTCCCGCGGTTCTACGACACGGCGGAGGCGGTCCGGATGAAAGGCGAGATTCTCCACGCGATTATCTGTCACCAGACCGAGGAACAGCCGCTGACCCTGGAGGCCGGTGTGGTCCGGGTCGCGGACGGACTCGACATGGAGCGCGGGCGCTCCCGGGTCCCCTACGAGCAGGGTGGCCGGGGCATCAACACCGTCTCGAGTCAGTCCATCGAGCGGGTCAGACTGCTCGAGGGCGAGCAGACCCCCGTGCTCGTCGAGATTGTGATGACCAGCGCCGCCGGTGTCTACCAGGTCGACAATCTGCTCGGCGCGAAGGTCGAACACTCCGGCCTGGACGAGCATCTCCGCGTCGTCGCGGTGAACGCAAACGACCGCGGGAGCGGTATCGTCGAGCGACTCGAACTGTAGGGGGGCGCCGACCGACTCTCGACGACACAGTCCGAGTGGAACGTGCGTTCAGGGCCGGGAGGAGACAATCGACTGTGCCGCCCGTCGCCCGCTCTCCATCGCGCCCTGGATTGCAGACCACTCGGTGTAGTCACCGGCGAGGTACACCTGACCCGCGGGTTCGTCGACGTCCGGCAGATTCGCCCGAAAGCCCGGTGGCTGCGTGAACTGCGCGAACTCGACCCGGTCGGTCCGCAACAGTTCCAGGCCGGCGACGCTGTGCTCGGGATACCACGCCGCGAGTGACTCGGCCACCTCCGCGGCGAGGCGCTCGTCGTCCGCGGACTGCTCGCCCAGAAACGTCGCGCTCAGCAGGTGGCTGCCGTCGGGGGCGTACTCCGGGGCGGCGGCCGACAGCACCGCGACCTGGTTCGGCCGGCCATCGCCGGCGTTCAGCAGGAGCCGGTTGCCCGTGTCGAGTCGCTGGTGCTCCGGGAGCGAGAAGTACTGCGTGACACAGCCACGACCGGTCGTCGGAATCCGCTCACAGCCGGTCAACTCGCGTGCCGACCCCGGGTCCGTCGCCACCACCACCGCGTCGGCGTCGACCGTCTCCGCGGGTGTCTCGACTGTGACCCCACCGTGCCGCTCCGGTGTCACACGCTCGACGGGACTGTCGGTTTCGACTGTCACGCCGGAGGCGCGTGCCCGCGTCGCCAACTGGTCCGGAATCGCGCCCATCCCGGCTGCCGGGACCGCCGCGGTGCCCTGTACGAGCATCTTGAACGTGTACTCGAAGATGGCGCGTGCACTCGACAGCGAGCGGTCCAGCGTGATGCCGCCGTAGAACGGGGCCGCGAACCGCTCGCGGAACCGCTCGGAGAACCCGCGCGCCGCCAGATACGAGTCGATTGTCTGGCCGTCGTTGTCGAGCAACTCCTCGGCCGACGCCCGCAGCAACTCCCAGCGCAACCGAAGCACCCGGAGCTTGTCGCCGACGGTGATATCACGGTTGAACAGCGTCTCGACGCCTGCCACGGGGTCCGCGAACGGGTCTGCCACAGTCGTCCGCCGGCCGGGGCGGGCGAGTGTCGCGCCCGGCGCGAACGGGCGCAGGGAGAGCGCCTCGCGGTCGAGCTCCGCGACGACGGCGGGGTAGGAGCTGAACACCACCTGGAACCCGCGGTCGAAGGTGAACCCGTTCCGGTGCTCGCTGTGGACGCGCCCGCCGAGACGGTCGTCACGCTCGAACAGTGTCACCGCCAGCCCCTCGTCGGCGAGGTGACGCGCCGCGACGAGTCCGGCGAGCCCACCACCGGCGACGACGATATCTGTCACGTCCGGACCCCGGGTCGCCAGCGGCAAAACCGCTGTGTCTGTGCCGGTCACGGTGCCGGCCCGCAGTGTCGTTCGGTCTGCTCGAACACGCCGACAGCGGGGTAGGTCTCGGTGCACTCGGGCTCCTCGTCGTCGCGGTCACCGACACCGATACCGCCCGGAGGGACGACCACGACGAGCAGCGACCGGCCGTCGAACTCGATCGGCTCGACCCGCCCGAGACGGCGACTCTCCCCGGCTATCTCCGTCTCGACGGTCGTGTTCTCCCGGACGTAGGTGGTGCTCGTCGCACGCCCCGGTGCGCTCATGTTCGCCGCCACCTCGAAGCGGGCGTACTGGCCGTCGGCGTCGATATCCCAGAGGTTCATCGTCGCCACCCACATCGTCGGAACCGGCAGAATCGGCAGTCCGGCCGGGACCCGGACCGGTGTGTCGATGTCGCTGCCGTTCCCGACCCAGCTCTCGTACTCCGAGAGGTCGAACGTGCCGTTGTCGACGGACGCGTCGAGCCGGTCTCTGACGATATCAGACGAAACGTTCGCCAGCGCCGCCCGCGTCTCGTTGTCGAGGTCCTCGACGAGACTGGTGTCGTCGAGCGTCGCCGTCGCGTTCGCCGCCGCGCGGTCGAGCGCCGGCCGCACCGCCGAGGCGACGACTGCCCGCCACTCGTCACTGCTCAGGCTCTCCGCGTACGACGGCCGCCCTATCGCCTCGTCGTCAAGCGCGGCACCGATGCCTGCGGCCAGCGGCCCGGTGACGTTCCCGCCGCCGACCGCGATTGCCGCCTCCGCCGTGCTGTACGTGCTGGTCGTGTTCGTGACCGCCGCTCTCACCGTCTCTGCCGCCGCGGCGTGTGTCTCGTTGCTGTAGGGCGGCTGGAGGAAGGGCGCGTCCGGCTCCACCCCGTACACCTCGCGAACTACCTCGATACCCATCTCGTCTGCGAACTCGTCGAGTCCGTCGTCGACCGCTGTTTCGAGGCTGTCGGTGAGCAGTCCGAGCTCCCCGTTGCTGGCGTAGCTCCCGTCGGCCGCTGCCGCTTCCTCGGCGAGTGTGCCCGCCCGGAGGGCCTCACCGGCTGTGCGCAGTGTCAGCTCCGCGTCGCTGTCGCCACCCAGATTGAGCGTGTCGAGCACACTGTTCAGGATGCCGTTGATGACCGTGTCGTAGGGTAGTTTGAGGAAGTTCCTGTTCTTTGCGGCGAGCGGCGAGAAGTTCCCGCCCTGCTGGACCGCCGGTACCTCCTCGCTCGTGACCACCTCTCCGGCGAGGTAGGTTGGCGACCCGCTCACCTCGTAGGTTATCTCGGGGGTCAACTCCGGCGAGTCCAGCGATGGACTGTCGCCTCCGCCACCGGTCACACCCTCGACCCCCTGCTGGAGGAAGGAGAGTACGTCGTCGAGACTGCTGTCGATACCGTCGAGGTGGCTGTCGAGTTCACCCATCACTGCCCCGTGTGCCTCGTCGAGACGCTCGAGGTCCTCGATCAGTTGCTCGAAGTACGCCTCCCGGACCTCGTAGACGACCTGCTGGCCCACGCTCTCGTAGGCCTGCTCGCGGTCGAGATGCGACTCCTGCTGTTCGGCCACCGCCGCGGCGAGTTCCCCCACCGGACCGGTCTCGTCCTCGCCGCGTACCAGTTCTGTCCGCTGGAACGTGTGGTTGAGCTGCTCGACAGTCTCCTGGAGCTGTGAGATGTCGTCGACAACCGTCGAGACGAGCGTCGCCTCCTCCCCCGCGTCGAGTTCCAGCACCACATCACGCGTGCCCGACAGGTCGAGCTGGCTCCCGGCGGTGACGTTGCCCCACCGGTCGGCGAGCCAGCCCTCCAGCGCCGCCAGGTCCGTGCCACCGAGAACCGCCTCGGTGACTCGGCTCTCGCTGTCGGCGTAGTTCCGGAACCCGGTCGGCACGGTCTGTTCCGTTGCCGAGGCCGGACCGGGTTCGTACTCGTGTTCCACGCTCAGATTCCCGTTGTACTCGTCGCTGTGCAGGTCGGGGGCGGTCTCGCTCTCGACCAGTCGGACCGTCCCCGTCACGTCTATCGTGCCGGTCGACACTGTCGTCCCGGTCTCGGTCGAACCGTTCGCGGTCCACTCCCAGCTCTGTTCCTCGGTCACCTCGATACCGACGTTCAGGTCCGTGAACTCGTGGTATGTGCCGTTCGCTGCGGGGGTCCCCGGTGTCGCGGTGCCACTGTCGACACTGACCCCAATATGACTCCGCTCGGTACCGGCAGGTTCCGCGTCGGGGTGTGGCGGGGTGTGGTCGAACTCCGGGTCGGTCGCGGTCAACTCGGCCTCGATACCTGTCTCGATGGTGAACGCCCGCTCGATCGCCCCCGCGATGGAGTGTTCGTCCGACCCTGCAATCAGTGTCCGCAACGGGGCGTAGGCGGTCTCGTTGACACCGATTGTCTGCTCCTGGTTCATGCCGGTGGCCTCGCCCAGCAGTTCGACGGTCTCCGGGGCCTCCGGCAACGCCCCGCTGTGTTTCTGGCCGAGGACCCACTCGCTCGCCTCGCAGATGTCCGTCGCGACGTCGGTCTCGCCACCGCTGTACCCGTTGTACAGTCCTTCGGCGTCCTTCGCGGCCATGCAGAACCAGCCACGGCGGACCGCGCTGTCCAGGTTCGGGTCCGCCGCGCCGAACACGTCCTGCTGGGTGCGGTAGAGGGCGCTGTTCACAGAGGGGACCACGTGTCGGTTGGCGATGACCTCGGTCACGGGCAGGCCGCCGTACTGTGCGTACCCGCGGACCCAGCCCAGCACGTACGTCCGTGCGTTGAACCGCTGTGAGAAGCTCCCGCCGCTCGTGACGCCGGCGTCGAGACGCCCCTGGAACGCCTGTGTGCGCTCGTGCTGCTGGAGGACCGGGGTCGGCACCGACAGCGTGACAGTCTCGTTTTGCGAGGCGACCCGCTCGCCGTCCCGGGTCGCCACGAGTTCGATGCCGTCGAGTTCGAGTTCGAGCAGCCCCGGCTCCGTCTCCGAGATGTCGACCCTGTCGAGCGCCCGCTCGAAGCTCTCGTTGTCGGTGACCGGCGGGAGCGACACCGTCGTGCGGATATCGCCGACACGCTGTCCGGTATCGGCGAACCGCTCCCGTGCCTCGGTGTACACCAGCGCCTCGAGGTACGACACGAACGGGCGGTCCTCGTCGAGCGCGCTGCCGTAACTCGTGTTCGCCGGGACTGTCAGTGGCTCGGCGGCGGCCTGCTGTGCGGCGCTCGCGGTCGCGTCCCGGAGTGCGGTCTGCACCGCCGACTCGGTCCG
The DNA here is from genome assembly GCA_964520075.1 of uncultured Halobacteriales archaeon. Taxonomy (GTDB): domain Archaea; phylum Halobacteriota; class Halobacteria; order Halobacteriales; family Haloarculaceae; genus Halovenus. The sequence continues at coordinate 26,612 of CAZFMN010000008.1, forward strand.
GTCCATCGCGAGCGCCGGGTCGGTGTCGGTCTCCCCCGGGCCGCGGGTCTCCAGGTACCCGACGATTCCGACCGCCGAGACGAGCAACAGCACCGCCACGATCGCGAACGGCACCCGCCCGCGACCGTCTCGGCGGAGCCCTGCCGGTCCGTGTCCGCTGTCTGTGCCGGTCATCGCTCTCGTGTCCAGGTGGTGACCGCGACTGTTACCTCGCCCGTCGAGACGGCGCTCGCGGCGTCTGCCGGCGTCTCGAAGCTCCGGAGTTCCCCCACCAACCTGTCTGTGAAACCGTCGACGAGGCTGTCGGTCATCGCCGCCGCGTCGACGGTCGACGGGTCGAACCCGCCGAGTGCGCCCCGACCCACCCCGGCGGCGTCGGCGAACCGGAGGAATCGTGACACGACGACTGCCCGCTCGACACCGTTACTCTCCAGCTGTCGCTGCGTGTCCCCCAGTGTGCCACCGACGACCGCCTCCGCGACGACGCGGGCGACGGGCCTGTACCCCTCGCTCCCGTTCACCGCGTCGAGTGCGTCCTCGCGGGCGGCGGGAAGCTCACTCGCGACGGTCGTCCGCACGACGCTCCGCTGTGCCTCGCGGGGGACCGGCCGACCGAACGTGGCGGTCCCCCGGACCGACGAGCCCTCGAACGGCTCCCAGACCGCTGTCACGTTCGCCGCGAAGTTTGCACCGACCAGACTGACGAGCAACTGCTCGTTCAGCCGGTCCCCGTACCCCTCGCCGACCGCGAGCGGGTACACCGGACCCTCCCCGGTGGGGACCCGGGTGTTCGCCAGCGCCGCACGCGCGACGTGACCCATCGTGGAACCGTGTGTCGACCGCTCCAGGTCCGGCGGGTCGTACACCTCACCGTCGACGGGGGGGACGTGCTCCGAGTCGGTTTCGAGCACCGACTCCAGCGAGTATGTCACGTCGAGTGTCGACGCGCCGAGCGTCTCGGCGGTGTGGGCGGCCACGGTCGGGTCGTGGTCGGTCTCTGTGGTGTCGAGATGCGCCGCGAACACGCCGACAGCCGCGACGACGAGCACGAGCGCGAGCGAGACGTCCGCGACGCTGCTGACACCGCGTCTGTCACCCATCCCAGACCACCACCGTGAGCCGGCCGGGCCGGATATCGCCCTCGTCGACGCGGACCGGAACCGGACGACCGCTCGCGTCGGCGGTCGGCGGCGGCTCGATGTCGGCGGCCCGGGCGTCGGTTCCGAACGTCGCCGCCCCGACCGATTCGAGACGACCGTCGTCACCGACGATGGTGAGATTCACCGCGACGCGGTGGCCCCGGGGGAGCGTCTCCGGCCCGAGTCGGTCGGCCACCGCCGTGCCCGCGTCGACGACACCGTCCTCGGCGAGTGCCGGCCAGACGCTGTCCAGTGTCGCGCGGTCGACCTGTCCGTCGCCCGACTCCGCGATGGTGACCGACGCGAACCCGGCGTACACCGAGACCGCGAGACAGATTGCGGCCACCGACACCAGCGCCGCGAGCGGCTCTACCCCTGCTCGTTCGTGATGCTCACCCCTCGCTCTGTGCACACCGCCCGTCGATTCTGTGGACATCCGTTGTGCAGGGCTGGTCGCGTGCCGGTATATGAATCCGGGGCCGGAACAGGAGGGTTCCACGGCACAGTCGTGTCGTAGCGTGTCGGCAGTGTGGGGCTGGCGTAGTGACACTCAGCGACCGGCGTCGTCGGGGCTCTCCGGGTCGACGGTCTCGAACCCCCACTCGTCGGCGCGCTCGTGAGCCTCGGACCGGGCCCGGTCGCGGATTGTCGATATCGTGTCGGTGTCCTCGAGAAACGACTCCACGGTCGCGAGTCCGGGCTCGTCTGCCGCGGACTCCCGCGGCCGCGACTCCGGGGCCGCGTCGCGGGTGCGTGCCACCAGGTCGCTGTCACCGACGAGTTGCTCCGCGGGGAGCACGGGCGGTATCCTCGCCCGGTCGCTGTCGTGAAATCCGGGCAGAGCCTCGGCCGGCATCTCTCGTAGTTCGAGCCGGTACAGCCCCTCGACAGCGGCGTCGGCCAGCGCGTCTGCTCCGGTGCTGTCGCGCTCGGTGTGGGTTGCGGCCACCGGGAGACCCGACTCGAACGTGAGCACAGTCGCGCCACCTCCGTCGAGCAACAGTCCGCTGGACTCGATGCGGAGGTAGCCGGTCATCGCCCACTCGAGGGCGTCGGCGAGGGGCCCGCCCAGGTCCGGGACAACCCGCCGGTCGCGGAGTCGACCCTCTGGGAGGTTCATGGCTCCTCGGGGATGACGGCGCTCCGGAACCGGTCCGCGACATCCGCCGAGTCGATATCCGCGACTGTCAGTGCGGATGCCGCCTCCCGGTATCGCCGGGCGGCCGTCGACGCGGGGGCGTGTGCCAGCAGCGGTCGACCGGCCCGCCGGGCGGCGCGCACCTCGTCGCTCTCGGGGACGCTCGCGAGTGTCTCCCCCTCGAAGTACCGCTCTGCCTTCGTGGTGACCCCCTCGACGTCCTCGTCGCCGGCGACCCGGTTGAACAGGATGCCCGCGACACCCGTCCCGTAGGCGAGCGCGTACTCCTGGACCTTCAGCCCGTCCGACAGGGAGGGAACGGTCGGCTGTAACACCACGATTATCCGGTCTGCCAGCACGACCGGCAGAACCGCGCTCCTGCTCCCGAGCGCCGCCGGCGAGTCCAGCAGGATGACGTCGGTGTCCGCCGCGAGCGCCGCCACCACCTCCCGAAGGCGTGTCGGGTCCGCCCGCTCGAACCCCGAGAGCGACGTGCCACACGGGACCACCTGCATCCCGAACCGGTCGTAGACGGCCTCCTCGACCGGGGCCTCGCCGGCCAGCACCTCGTGGAGTGTCGTCCCGACGTCCGACAGTCCGGCGTGAAAGAGGATGTTCGCCATCCCGGTGTCCGCGTCGATTACCGTCACGTCGTGTGTCTCGGACAGCGCCATCCCCAGCGCGAGCGTGCTCGTGGTCTTTCCCGTGCCGCCCTTTCCGCTGGCGACCGCGAACGCCTCGACCATACTGTGTGTGTCTCTCCCCGAGATATAAACACTCGCATCCGGACGGGAGTGAAAGGTATACCAACGGTGCCGCTGTACGGACGGGTATGGCTGCCGGGACACGGCCGGGACTGCTCGGCGCGATCCGGATCGACCTGCTCCTGTTGCACGAGACCTGGATGGAGTTTCTCTTTCCCCGGCAGCGAAACGCCCGCGACACGGTGCTCGGCAAGTGGACACCGGAGACGCCACCACAGCAGGTGGCCTACTACCTCTGGGCGCTCGTCGGTCTGTTCACCGTGACGGTCACCTACCCGCTCCTGCTCGCCGGGTACGTCGTCCGCTACCAGACACGGCGGGTCGGTGCGGCCGGTCTCCGCCTCGGCTTTCTCGGCGTTATCCTGCTGTTCGCGCTCGTCTGGGGTGGGCTGACCGGACTGGTGGCGGTGCAGTCGGGGTCGTTCCAGGAGGGGGCCGTCGTCGCGCTGGCACTCGCGAGCGGTGTCGCCGTCGTCTCGGCCGCGCTCTCGTATCTCTGCTGGCGGGTCGACGGCCGCCCGGTCACGGTCCTGCTCGCGTACCCGTTTGCCGTGACCGCCATCTTCCTCCCGCCGGTCGTCGCGGCGCTGTTCTGGGAGCGTCTCGACGGACTCATCGTGTTCAGTGACAACGTCGCCTCGTGGGTGACCGACCAGGGTGCCGGTCCGTTCGGCGTCGTCGACTGGCTCGAAGCGGAGTTCGACCGCCAGGACGAGGACCACGTCATCATCTGGTTCGTCGCCTCCTTCCCCGTCGGATGGGTGCTCGGCCTGCTCGTGACCCTCGCCGACGTCGTCCGACCCCGCTCGGAGTGAGCGCGACCTGTCAGCGGAGTCGCGGTGCTGTCGTCCGACACCGACGAGCCGTGTCACCACGTGCTATCGATGATATTATATCCTTTGGGAAGATATAGCTCCTCTAACTCCCCAGAGTATATTGACGCTTGTCATGGACCTGCTGTTCCGACCCCAGGTCGGTGTCTGTTCCGGACTTAATGTAACCGTGAGCTAATATACTGTCAAAAATTATAAGAAAAATTTAAGTTCCACCCGGCCATCAGTACAGATGAATCATGACGGATTCCAGAACGGCGGAGTTCCTGAAGAATCACCCGAAACTGCTCGCGGCGATGTTCGGTATGATGACGCTCCTGTCCCAGGCAGGCGCTGTCGCGGCAAGCGCAAACGGCAAAACTATCGGCGGCTGATTCTCCGGACCAGTTCGTCCAGATTACAGAACCCCGAAACCACCAGTTTCTGCTCAGAGAGACAGGTCGTAGCTCCAGCACATCGACCCGTCTTCGAGTTTCACGGGGACGTTCTCGAGATCGAGAAACTCCGCGAGTTCGTCACCTGAGACCCGGAACGTGTCGATCGTTCCGGAGCTGAGATAGTAGGTGTTGTTGTCACCCATGTACGGACTGTACACCGCGCCGAGTGCCATCGTATCGGTCACCGATGTCTGGATGGTCACCTCGAACCCATCGTCCAGCGGTGTAATCTCGAGCAGATTGGGTGTCTGGCTTCTCGACTGACTGACGGTCATGCCACCGTCGCCGACGACGATGTACTGTCCACCGAGAACGTGCTCATCGCGGGCGATGGTGAGCGCGGCACGGAGCGGGAACCCGGTGTTCAGCAGGCGCGCGATCGTCTCTCCGATCCCAACGGCCCGGTCGTTTACAATCTCCGCCAGGGTGACGATACCACCGATGGCCCCGGCCCTGACCAGTGACAGCCCCTGCTGGTAGGAGTTACAGGCGTTCAGCAGGAAGGCGTCGATACCGGTCTGTTCGAGCGTCGCGACGTCGAGACGGCCGTCCACACACTCGAATCCGGCCTCGTCGATGTGGCCGATGTAGTGCAGGAAGTTGCGGTCCTCCCAGAGAGTCTCGCGCAACTCGGCGGTCGTGAGCCCGTTCCGGACCGAGACGTCGAACGGGAGATTCTCGCGGTCGCCGTAGGCCTGGTCGACCAGTTCACGCTCCCTGCGCATCCGACTGTCGTTGACGACGATGCTGATCGAGATATCGCCCTCGGTCACCTCGCGGTCGAGTCGGTTCTCGAACGCCTCGGCGACGAGTTTGCTCGCACCGATCGGGATGTCGTCGCCGATCCACGCCTGTTCGAGCGAGTCGGTCCGCTCCGGTTCGACGAAACTCGGCTCCTCGTCCCGTCCCGCGGTCGCACGGCTCCCGACCGAACCCGAGCGTGTCAGCACGTCGCCGGTCCGCGCCCCCCGGGTCGGTTCCCCGGTCGGTCCGGTCGACGGTACCGTTGTCGTCGGTCCGTGCGCGGTTCTGACGACAGCGAGGTCGTCGACCACGAACGGCAGCTGGCGCACCGTCTCGGCGGTCGGTTCGACGTGGACGGTCAGTCGCCACTCCGGCACCTGGTCCTCGACCAGCTCGTACGGCACCGAGAGATACGATTCGAGCCGGCGAGCGAGCGACTGCTCGTACAGGGCCGACCAGTCGAGGTCGAGACGTCTGTCGAGGACGGTGCGCTCGTGCATCTCGATTCTGTGTTTGCCCTCTGTTCTGGCGACACAGTCGAGCAGGAACAGCTGTTTGAGCCGCTGCTCGACGTCGGACTCGAACCCCTGTGGGTAGTCGAAGCTGTACTCGAACCCGTTGTCGGTCACCAGCCGAGGGGTCTGTCCGGGTACGAGTTCGGCTCCGAGGTAGTACGCGAGCGTCGCAACGGGGTAGACGACGTCCCGGATAGGCGGCACCTCGATGCTGATTCCGGTGTCGGGCGGGTCGATTCCCGCGGGGATGTCGAGTGTCTCGCCGAGTTCGACCTGTGGTGGGTGCCCCCGGTTCAGCGGGAACGACCGCTCCGGGCTGGTCGATTTGAGCGCGGACCCGAACGTGCTGATCGCTGCCATCATATCCACCGGGTCCTCTGTCGTCGTGACCGTCGTCGCCGGCTGGGTGTGTCGCGAGCGGAACCCGGCGTCGACCGCTGTCGGGCCATCGAACACACAGCGGGTCTGTACCATCCCCGGCTGTATCTCGAACGGTCCCGACACCTCGAGATACGTCTGGACCTGTGCCGATAGCGCGATGATGTACTCGCCCTCGCCAAAGGACTCGGGTTCGAACTGCTCGACCTGTGTGAGCATCTCGCCCCCGGCGTCTCTGACGGTGACCGCGATACCGCTGTGTACACTTATCTCTTCGGTCTCTATCCGTAAGCCGCTCCCGACGGGGAACTGGAACGACCCCGCATCGACGGGGGTCGGTGATACCCTCTCGGGTGTGAGCAGCTGGTACTGGAGCTGTTCGACCTGGTCGAGAACCCTGAGCCCTGGCGGGTCGGTTTCCGTCTCGAACGTGAGGACCGTCTCGTTCACTGTATTTCACCAGGTGTAAGCATCTGTATGTGTCGGAAACGGGAAAAGGTACCGCCGGACACACCGGGAGCGGTGACGAGGTGCTGGTTCGCGTGGCGGAATCCGGCGAGGCAGACGCGAGCAGACCGGTCAGAACTTCTCGAGGTACCGGTCGAGTTCCCACTGCGAGACCTCGGCGATGTACTCGCTGAACTCCTGGCGTTTCGCCTCGACGAACTTCTCGGAGACGTGGGGACCGAGCGCGTTGTAGACGACCTCGTCGGCCTCGAGCGCGTCGACAGCCTGGCCGAGGTTGCCCGGCAGCGTGTCGATACCGTACTCCTCGCGCTTTGCCTCGTCGAAGTCGTAGATGTTCTCGCGCACGGGGTCCGGGCAGTCGAGGCCGCTCTCGATGCCGTCCAGACCCGCGTGGATCATCGCCGCCAGCGCGAGGTACGGGTTACACGAGGGGTCGGGTGCGCGGAACTCGATGCGCGAGGCCGCGGGGTGACGCGCCGCGGGCTTGCGCACCAGCGCCGAGCGGTTGACGTCCGACCACGCGATGTAGATCGGCGCCTCGTAGCCCGGCACCAGGCGCTTGTAGCTGTTCACCGTCGGGTTCGTGACCGCCGAGATGGCGGGCGCGTGCTCGAGGATGCCCGCGAGGAACCCGTAGGCGGTCTCCGAGAGGTTGAACTCGTCGTCGCCGTCGTGGAAGGCGTTCTCGCCGTCCTCGGTGAAAAGCGAGATGTGGGTGTGCATCCCCGAGCCGTTTATCCGCGGAATCGGCTTGGGCATGAACGTCGCGTGCAGGTCGTGTTGTGCGGCAATCGCACGAACTGTCGTCCGGAAGGTGACGATGTTGTCGGCCGTCGCGAGCGCGTCGTCGTACTTGAAGTCGATCTCGTGTTGCCCGCGCGCGACCTCGTGGTGACTCGCCTCGACGTCGAACCCCATCTCGTCGAGGCCGTAGATGATGTCCCCGCGCACGTCCTGTGCGAGGTCTTTCGGTGCGAGGTCGAAGTACCCACCCGAGTCGTGGGTGGTCGTCGTCGCGCTGCCGTCCTCGTCCTCCTCGAACAGGAAGAACTCGGGTTCGGGCCCCGCGTTGACGGTGTACCCCAGCTCCGCCGCGCGGTCGATGGCGTTTTTGAGCACCCGCCGCGGGTCCCCCGAGAACGGCTCTCCCGTCGACGTATCGATGACGTCACAGATGAGCCGCGCGGCCGTTGCCTGCTCGCTGCTCCGCCACGGCAGGAGTGCGAACGTGTCCGGGTCTGGCTCCAGACGCATATCCGACTCCTGGATGCGCACGAACCCGTTTATCGAGGACCCGTCGAAGTAGATGCCCTCCTGGAAGGCCTTCTCGGCCTGGTCGGCCGGGATGGAGACGTTCTTCGGGGTCCCGAGGATGTCGGTGAACTGCAGTCGCAGGAAATCCACTCCCTCGTCCTCGACCGCCTCGAGGACGTCCTCTGCTCCGGGTGATAGAGTTGGGCTTGTCATCGTTCTACACCTGTTCCACTCGTCTGCTGGCACTAAAAGCCTTACATTCTTTCCAATCGTTGCCGCACTGACCGAGAACTGGATATTCGTAAAATTGTTGTGGGGGGAGCGCCTGTACAAACGTGATGACCTACGAGAACCTGGACCGAAAACTGGTCAATCAGCTACTCGGCGACGGCAGAGCCAGCCTGCGGAGCCTGGCCGAGGAGCTCGACGTCTCGGTGACGACTGTCTCGAATCACCTCTCTGACCTCGAAAACGGGGGGATAATCGAGGGGTACACCCCGACTGTCGACTACGGCGCGCTCGGGTACGATATCACCGCCATCCTCCAGCTGAAGGTGGAGGGCCACGCCCTCGTCGACGTCACCGAGCGGCTCACCGAGCACCGCCAGATGGTGAGTGTCTACGAGACCACCGGCGACCACGACATCATCGCCATCGGCAAGTTCTACGACACCGACGACATGAACAGCACAATAAAAGACCTGCTCGTCGAACCCGAGATAAAGCAGTCGAACACCAGTGTCGTTCTCAACCCCGCAAAGGAACACGAGCAGTTCGAACTCGAACTCGAGTGAGCGCCCGGCAGGGACCGGAGCGGTCCGAACAGTTCGGACAGAGAGGTTGCGGGCCGGCCCCGGCCACGTGCCCGCACACGCGGTGATGATTTCGGGAGTCTCTCCCGACAGACAGGCAGACCCGGCTACAGAGTGACCCGGACGGAACGGTACCGTCGACCGGCCCGGCTATCGCACGGTTTTTGAGATTCGGCGCGTAAGGTGGGGTAGGATGATATCGAAGGGCTGTGAACAGTGTGCCAAGGGTGGCAAGATGGTGCTTTTCGTCTACGGCTACTGCGACCAGCGCGACTGTTTCTACTGTCCGCTCGGCGAGAACCGCAAGAACGTGACCCAGGTGTACGCGAACGAGCGCGCGGTGGAGTCAGACCAGGATATACTCGACGAGGCCCACCGGATGGACGCGCTCGGCTCCTCGATAACGGGCGGCGAGCCACAGGAGGTGCTCGAGCGCACCTGCCGGTACATCGATCTCCTGAAAGACGAGTTCGGTGACGACCACCACACCCACCTCTACACCGGTATCACCGGTGGTCGCGAGAACATGCGCCGACTGGCCGAGGCCGGACTCGACGAGATACGGTTTCACCCGCCGTTCGAGCAGTGGGGCGAACTGCACGGCACCGAGTGGGAGGATATCCTGTACATCGCCCGCGAGGAGGGGCTCACGCCGGCGTTCGAGATCCCCGGTATCCGCGCCGAGGAGGAGTTCATCGAGCTCATCGACGACGGACCGGCGGAGTTCTGCAACATAAACGAGTTCGAGATGAGCCAGGGCAACTTCCGGCGGATGCAGGAGGAGGGCTACGAACTGAAGGAGGGGCACATGAGCGCTGTCGAGGGGAGCCACGAGATACTCGACGCGATGGGTGACCACCCGAAGGTGTACTTCTGTACCTCGGTGTTCAAGGATGCCGCCCAGCACCGCAACCGGCTGAAGCGGATGGCACAGAACATCCGCCGCCCGTTCGACGAGGTGACAGACGACGGGACGCTGGTGTACGGAAAGACCTGGGCACCTGCCGAGCGGTTCGAGGAACTCGGCGTGCCCGCGGAGTACTACACGGTGAAGAACGGTCACGTCGAACTCGCGTGGTGGCTGCTGGAGGAGATGCTCGCGGACGGCGACCTCGAACAGGGTGAGATTGTCGAACAGTACCCCACCGTCGAGGGGACCGTCGTCGAGCGGACGCCGCTGGCCTGAATGTACCGCTCGCATCCTGTCCGGCGGATGTGCGAGGACCCAATCGAGGACGCCGAGGCCACCCTCGTCGTCGACCCCGCCGACGACGACCGGGGTCACGACGCGCTTGCGGCCGCAATCGAGGTGGTCGGTGGCACCGTCGAGGAACGCCTCGAGTACGGTGCACTCCGCGTGCGACTCCCCGAGCGCCGGGTCGCGGACCTGTGTTCGCTCGCCGGTATCGACTCCGTCCAGACCGCGGATGTCGTCAGCGACACCGGCGACGCCGGCGAGGATATCTGACTCGTACGGTCGTGCAGAACTGTTTTGATTCAGACTCGGCCCCGGTACGCGTGAGACGCTATCGTTGCGGCCGCTCGACCCTGTCCGCGCCGACATCGAGATACGCCGCCGCGTTCTCGCCCTGCTCGTTCAGACTCGCCAGGGGACCGGCCTCGCCTGTCGTTGCACGCTGTTGGGGACCCACCCTGAACTGGTGCCCGGCGGCCGCTGCTGGCCTCTCGACCCGGCCGTCCGGGTCGGGGTGTTCCGTGCGGGAGAAGAGACGACCGCAGGCTACATGCCGACAGCCCCCCCAGCGACTGGTATGCAGATTGCGGCCCGTCTCCGTCGGGAGGCAGTCGAGACGGACCAGCGGCGGGTGCTCGTGCTCGCGGGCGAACCCGCCCGGACCCGCGAGCGGGCCGGTGACGCTCTCGAGGCCGCCGGTGTCGACCTCACGGCGACGACCTATCTCGGTCCGGGTCGACCGCTCGACTGCGAGACACTCGCCCCGGAGCGGAGTCGGCGGTTGCTCGGGGTGACCCGGACGGCGCTGGTGGTGGACTGTCACGAGCGCTGTGAGCCGAACGCGCTCGGCCGCGTCGCCGGGACCGTCGCCGGCGGCGGACTGCTCGTCCTGCTCGTGCCGCCGCTCGATAGCTGGCCCGACCGCCGGGACGCCTTCGACGAGACGCTCGCTGTCCCGCCGTTCGATGTAGACGATGTCGACGGCAATCTCCGGCGGTGGCTCGTCGAGACGCTGCGCGCTCACCGCGGTGTCGCTATCGTCGACACCGACAGTGACACCGTCGAGTCCGACGGACTCGTGGACCCCGCGCCGGCGCTGTCCACGTCCGACCGCGCACCGCCACGGGAGGACCCGGATTCGCCCGGTGACACGGACGGCGATACCGGATTCCCCGGGAGTGCGTACGAGGCCTGTCTGACCGGCGACCAGCGGGCGGTGCTGTCGACACTCGAGCAACTGCGCGACCCGGGGACGGCCGTCGTCGTCGAGTCCGACCGGGGTCGCGGGAAATCGAGTGTCGCGGGGCTGGCCGCCGCCTCGCTCGCCGCCGACGGTCGTGACGTGCTCGTGACCGCCCCCCGATACCGGAGCTGTGCCGAACTGTTCGCCCGTGCGGCGGCGTTGCTCGCGGCGTGTGATGCACTCACCGGCCGTGACAGCGAGCGCGACCCGCGGCGACTCGAGACCGACAGCGGGGTCGTCCGGTTCCGTGACCCGGCGAGTGCGGCCGACCTGCCGGGTGACCCCGACCGCGTGTTCGTCGACGAGGCCGCCGCCATCCCGGTCGATGTCCTGCGGTCACTGCTCGACGCCGACGGGCTCGCGTTCACGACGACGGTCCACGGCTACGAGGGGACGGGTCGGGGGTTCAGCGTCCGCTTTCGCGAGCAGCTCTCGGCGGGGCCACACGAGGTGACCGACGTGCGGATGTCCGAACCGGTCCGGTACGCCGCGGGCGACCCCGTGGAGGTGTGGTCGTTCCGGGCGCTCGCACTCGACGCCAGACCGCCGGTCGCACCGCTCGTCGCCGACGCGACCCCCGACACCGTCAGCTACCGCCGGCTCGGTCCGGCGGCACTGCTCGCCGACGAGTCGCTGCTGCGTGCGGTGTTCGGACTGCTCGTGCTCGCACACTACCGGACAGAACCGAACGACCTCGCGCGACTGCTCGACGCGCCGAACGTCACCGTCCACGCGCTACTTGCCGATGGACACCCGGTGTCGGTGGCACTGCTCGCGCGCGAGGGTGGTCTGTCGGCCACCACCCGAGCGGAGACGTACGAGGGTGGCACGGTCCGCGGGAACCTCCTGCCGGACCTGTTCGCGAGTCAGTTGCGCGATGAGGTCGCTGCCGGGGCGGTCGGCCACCGCGTGCTGCGCATCGCCACCCACGGGGCGGCCCGCTCGCGCGGCCTCGGGTCGCTACTGCTCGACCACTTGCGGGGGTACTGCACCGGTGACTGGTTCGGTGTCGGGTTCGGGGCGACACCCCGGCTGGTCGGGTTCTGGCGGGCGAACGGCTTTGGGACCGTCCACCTCGGCACCTCGCGGGACGAGCGGAGCGGCGAGCACTCTGCGATCATGCTCGACCCGCTCTCGGACCGGGGTCGGCGGCTCCACGAGCGCCAGACCGACCGGCTCTGCCGGCGACTCCCGGCGATGCTCGCCGACCCGCTCTCGGCGGTCGACCCCGACGTGGTGCGTGCCGTCTGTCGCAGCATCGACGGACACCCCGAACTCGACCTGACGACCTTCGAGTGGCAGATTGCGGCTGGACTCCCCCACGGTGCGGCCGTCTACGACACCGCACCCCGGGCGGTCCGGCGGCTGACCCTCCAACATCTCGTCGCCCGGGAGACCGACCGGCTGGACGCCCGCGAGGAGCGGTTGCTCGTCGGGCGGGCGCTGCAGTGTCGCCCCCCGGCGGCTGTCGCGTCGGCCCTCTCGTACCCCTCCGAGCGGACCTGCATGCGTGCGTTCGGTGACGCGGTCGGGACACTGGTCGAGGTGTACGGCACGGAGACGGCACGGCAGGAACTGGAGCGACTGCGATGACCCCTACCCCCACGACACCGGTGACCGCAGTCGCGTTCGGGTTACTCCTCGCGGCCGTCGTGGCGAGTCGCCTGACCCGTCTGCCGGGGGAACTGCTCTCGCTCGCCGGGGTCTACCTGTACTGGTGGGGGACCGGCTACACCGAACCCGGGCGGCTCACACTCGGGTTGCTGACGCTCGTCCCGGCGCTGGTGCTCGCGGGGCGGGCGTTCGACCGGTTCATCTCGACCCGTGTCGGCGGTGTCTCGACGGTCACCGCCACTGTCGGTGGGTTCGTCGGGTTCGTCTGTTTCGTCTTCCTCGGCACCACCGGGCTGGTCGCCGGGACGACGGTGACGGTGTTCGTCCTCGAGTACGTCCGCCGACGGGACGCGAAACAGAGCCTCGTGGTCGCGTTCGCGGTGGTGTTCGGGACCTTCGCCGCGGAACTCATCCGCGTGCTGATGACACTGCTCGTGCTCCTCGTGATGATAACCGTCGCCCTGTGAACCGGGGGCTGCCGGCACCCCCGCCTCCGTCGACCGCCGTGCCCTCCCAGACGTCCCGGAACAGTTTAGCGACGACAGGTCCTACCGGCGCCGAGAGCGATGAGTGACCACAGACAGGAGAACAGGCGGCTCTGGAACGAGTGGAGCGACGAGTTCCAGGCGCTCTGGAACGCCAACACGGCAGACGGTGACCTGCCGCCGGCCCCCTCGCCGTTCGACGCCGACGCGCCGGGCGGTCCCCAGCCGGACGTGCTCGAATCGGTCGCGGGGCGGGCGTACGTCGAACTGGGCTGTGGCGGTGGGCAGGGCAGTGTCGGCACCGCGAGGCTGGGTGCCGACCCTGTCGTCGGGGTAGATATCTCCGGGGAGCAACTGCGCCACGCCCGCCGGTTGCGGGAGTTCTACGGTGTCGATGTCCGATTCCTGCAGGGTGACCTGACGGACCTGCCCCTCGCCGACGACTGCTTCGACGTGGCGTCCTCGGAGGCGGCCTACCAGATGGTCGGCGACCTCGACAGGGCGCTCGGCGAGGCCCACCGCGTCCTCCGCGAGGGCGGGGTGTTCGTGCTCAGCGTCCCCCACCCGCTGTACGAACTGCTCGACCTGGAGACCGGCGCGTTCGAGTGGAGCTACTTCGACACCGGTCGTCGCGAGATCACCATCGATGAGAAGTACGACTCCGTGCTCGTCGCGTTCGACCGGACGGTCGCGGACCTGCACAACGCGCTCGTCGACGCCGGGTTCGAGGTCCGTCGTCTCCTCGAGACGAAACACCGGGAGGCCCGGGAGAACGACCCGGCGGACAGCGACCTGCCCGACCTGCTGTGGAAGCTCCCCCGGAGCGTCCGGTTCTGGGCGGTCGCCCGCTGAGTCTGTGCATCCGCCGGGCGCTCGGCCAGACACCGAATCCGACGCTCCCTTAGACGACACGCTTACGTGGGTGAACCGACCAGACACACACAATGAGCACCGACGCCGCGGGCGACCCCGAGGAGTCAGAGGCCTTCCAGAAGGTGTGTGCGGAGCTCGTCGAGATGCTGCTCGCCGGCGAGATCGACCGCGACGACCTGGAGAGTGCGAAGACCGACGTCTGTGGCAAGTACTCCTCGCCGAAGGTGCCCCGCAACTCGGACCTGCTGGATTTCGCCGGCGACCGCCGGGAGGAGCTCGAATCGGAGCTCCGGCGCAAGCCGGTCCGGACCGCCTCGGGGGTGTCACCGGTCGCCATCATGACCTCACCCCACCGGTGTCCCCACGGGAAGTGTCTCTACTGTCCCGGCGGGCCGGACTCCGAGTTCTCCAGCGCCCAGAGCTACACCGGCCACGAACCGGCCGCCGCCCGCGGCAAGCAGAACGACTACGACCCCTACGGACAGGTCACGCTGCGACTCGAACAGCTCCGCAAGATCGGCCACCCGGTCGACAAGATAGAGCTCATCCTGATGGGCGGGACGATGACCGCCCGCAGTCACGACTACCAAGAGTGGTTCGTCAGGCGGGCGCTGGAGGCGATGAACGATTACGACCCCTCGAAGACACCCGAACCCACGCAGGAGGAGAGTCTCGCCCCCGACCCCGAGGACGTGAGTTTCCGGTATCTGGAGGACGTCATCGCCGAGAACGAACGCGGCGAGGTGCGCAACATCGCCACCACGTTCGAGACGAAACCCGACTGGTGTGACCCCGAGCAGATCGACCGGATGCTCGACCTGGGCGGGACGAAGGTGGAGGTCGGGGTCCAGACCACCTACGAGCGCATCAACCGGGAGATGCACCGCGGTCACGGCACGCAGGCCTCCATCGACGCCAACCGTCGTCTCAGGGATGCCGGGTTCAAAGTCGGCTTCCACATGATGCCCGGCCAGCCCGGCATGTCGAAGGAGATGTGCCTCGAGGACTTCCGGCGCATCTTCGAGCGCTCCGAGTGGCGGCCGGACTACCTGAAGATCTACCCGACGCTCGTCGTCGAGGGAACGGCCGTCTACGACTCGTGGCACCGCGAGGAGTTCGACCCGCTGGACAACGACGAGGCGGCCGAACTGGTGGCGGAGATAATGTCGATGATTCCGCGATACACGCGGCTCCAGCGCGTCCAGCGCGATATCCCCGCCGACCTCATCGAGGGGGGTGTCTGGAAGTCGAACCTCCGACAGCTCGCCAGCCAGCGCATGAACGACCGCGGCTGGAGCTGTGAGGACATCCGGAGCCGGGAGGTCGGGCACAGCGACGCGGTCCCGGAGACCGTCGAGCGCCGCGTCGACCGGTACGAGGCCGCCGGTGGCACCGAACACTTCATCAGCTACGAGGATTTCGACCGGGACCTGCTGGTGGGGTTCTGTCGGCTCCGCTTCCCGAACGACCCGGTGCGGCGCGAGCTACAGGACGCCGCAGTGGTGCGTGAACTCCACGTCTACGGGAGTCAGGTCCCGGTCGGCGCGGACGCCGACGACGACCAGCACCAGCACCGCGGTTACGGCAGACGACTCGTCCGGGCGGCCGAGGAGCTCGCCGCCGACGCCGGCTTCGAGACACTCGCCATCCTCAGCGGTATCGGTGTCCGCGAGTACTACCGCGAGAAACTCGGCTACAAGCAGGACGGTCCCTACGTGAGCAAGCGGCTGTGAGAGTACACTCCCCTGTTGGGGGTGGATTTTTTCGCCGGCGATTCGTAGCCGGTGTATGGTCGAGTACGCGCGGTTCCTCGACGGTATCGTCCACGAACCGACACAGTCCGGAGGACAGGGGTTCGACCTCACGGTCGCCGGTGTCCACGAGGTGACCGGTCCCGGACAGGTCGATTTCGGCGGCGGCGAACTCGACCCGGCGACGACCGAGCCACGCGACAGCCGCCTGCGAGACCCGGACGACGACTACGGCTGGTGGGAACTCGACGCGGGCACGTACCTCGTCGAGTACAACGAGTCCATCACCGCCGACGGGCTGGTGTTCTCGCTGCAGCCCAGAGACGAACTGCTCGCTCGCGGGGCCGCCCACCCGACGGTCCGGGTCACCGAACTGCCGCGCGTGCCGCTGACAGTCGGTGGTGCCGGTCTCGACCTGAAGGAGAACGCCCGCGTCTCGACGCTCGTCGCCGCGGAGTCGGCGTGACCCCGAGTCTGGTTTCAGCCCTCCCAGCGGAGCCGGAGGTCGGTCTCCTGCCGGTCGGTCCCGTCGGGGGTCGGCAGCACGACGGCGACCGGACCGCCCGCGGTTGTTCCGGCGACGACACCCGGCGAGGCGCCGGCGACGGTCAGCCCGCTCGACACGCAGACGAGCGTCACGAGTAGTGTCCGGACGGTCCGCATCGGTCCACGCCCGGACGCTGGCGGGTCGTCAGTAGAACCCTCGGTCGACCTCGTCGTCGACAACCTCCTCGAACTCGGCTGTCAGCAGCTGCTCGGCCTCCTCGAAGGTCTCCGAGAGCTGTTCCATCCCGTCGGGCCGGTCGTACTGGTCGAAGGCCATCGGCCCGTATGCCGGGCTGTCGACCGCGTCCATCACGTCCTCAAGCATCGCACGGGGCGTGGTCGGCGCGTCGGCGTGGGTCTCGACCACGGTCTCGAGTCGCTGTGCCTGCTCCTGTGCGGTCTCCTCGTCCTCGGCGGGCTGTTGCACGCCGAACAGGCCGGTCGCGTCCTCGCCGTCGTGTGCCGGGAACAGCCCGTCCAGCTCGTCGTCGACGCTCCGGGCCACGCGCGTCCCGACACCCTCGACCTGATAGGGGTTCCTCGCGTACGTCTTCAGCTGGAACGCACCGACACCCGGGTGGGCGAGATACAGGTCCTCGCCGATACCGTCGCGCCGGTCACCGCCGACCGCGCGCCACCCCGCCGGGTCCGCGTCACTCTCGGCAACGTCTCGCAGGATATCGTCCCACTCTCGAACGCGCATACCTGATATCGGGCCTCCAGCGGATTAAGTCGTGTGTCTGGCGGGCCCGACCCGGCGGAGTCGGCCACGGGCGACCGTCTCTGTCGGTTGCTCACCCCGACGCGGACCGGGACGGTGACCTGCTGCTCCGCGACCTGCCGACATCCGCTCCCGGACTCCGGTGAGTGCCGACACCGACGGGGACCACGCGCCGCTCACTCGCCGGGCACCTCCCAGATGGCGATCACCGTCCCGAACAGGATGAACAGGTAGACCGCGTCACGCTCCTCCAGCGACGGGTACTCCTCTGCCGGGACGACGTACTGGTCGATCACCCTCTCGTCGGTCTCGACCAGTATGACGACGTGGTCGCCGTCGACAATACGGTCGACGGTTCCCGTGTAGAACCCGGTCAGCTCCGTGCCGACCTCTGCCTCCGATGGCGACTGCTCCGTCTCCGGCGACGACTCATCTCCTGCCGTTGCCGCGCCGGCAGTCGGGAGACCGACCGCAGCTGTGGCGACTCCGATTGTCTCGAGTGCTTTGCGACGGCTGACTGGCTGCTGTCCGGCCATGGGCCTGCTGGTCGCGTCATCCGGTATAAACGTCTGGCAGGGGGTCGTGCGTGGCCGACTCGGGGGGCCCGGACAGCCGTCGCCACCGGGTCGACCGACGGGAGACCGGAGTCACCTCCGCAGGAACCGCGGGCGCCCGGCTCCCGATACACGAACGCCTGCCGACGGGCCGGTGATAACCTGTACGCATATATCTGATGAGAAAATATTATATCCGGTCATTGCGTACCGTGGTGTATGCCAGAGATACTGTCGACGACGCCCGGTCTGTACCCGCTTCCGGACTGGGCAAAGGAGGACCTCCGGGACCTGAAGGGGAACCAGAAGGAGGACCTCGTCAGCGGCACAGAGCGCGTGGAGATAGCACAGACCTACGGGACAGTCCGGGAGGAGCTGATAGACCAGCAGGAGACGGCCGGACTCGACAGGGTCGTCGAGGGGCAGGCCCGCTGGGACGACATGCTCGCCCACCCGCTGACGGTCCACGACAGCGTCGAGACCCGCGGTATCGTCCGGTACTACGACAACAACAACTTCTACCGCGAGCCGGTGGTGACCGGCGAGCTGACGCCGGACGGTGACGTCGCGGCCGAACTGGACGCCGCGACGGAGCACACCGGGGGCCCGTTGCAGGCGGTACTCCCGGGGCCGTACTCGCTCGCACAGCTGGCGACAGACGAGCAGTACGGCGACGCGGCGGCGTTTCTGGACGCGGTGGCGGCGTTTCTCGCTGGCGAGGCCGAGCAGTTCCCCGACGTGGAGACGCTGTTCCTGCTTGAGCCCTCGCTCGTGACAGACCCGCCCGAAACCGACGACGGGCGCGAGCGCGTGCCCGGGGCACTCGACACCGTCGCCGACGCGCTCGACACCGAGGTCGTCGTCTACCCCTACTGGGGCGCACTCGAGGAGAAGCTGTACGCGCACGTGGTGGACGCCGACATCGACGCGCTGGGGTTCGACCTCGTCTCGGCTCCGGACGAGAACGTCTACAATGCACAGGAGTACGGCACACCCGCGGACGTGGCGCTGGGTGTCGTCGACGGACAGAACACGCGGGTGGAGTCCGCCGAGACAGTCCGCGAGCGTGTCGAGTGGTTCGACGGCCGCACCCCGCAGAACGACTACGACCGGGTGTACGCGACGACGAACACGGAGACGTTCTACCTTCCGGTGAACCGGTTCGAGGAGAAACTCGACGCGCTGGCCACCGCGGCCCGGTTGACGGAGGTGGAGGCATGACCCGCGAGCAGTTCCGCCCGCCGGACCACGAGAACGACCACTTCCTGCTGACCACGGTCGTCGGGTCCTACCCCAAGCCGACCTGGCTCCACCGTGCCCGGGACCTGCACGAGGACGAACACAGCGACTTCGACGACGACGATTTCCGGGAGGCAAAGAACGACGCCTCGCGGCTCATCACCCGCGAGCACGAGCGCGCCGGTGTCGACGTGCTGGTCGACGGCGAGATGCGACGCAACGAGATGACCGAGTACTTCGCGGAGCGCATCGACGGCTACGAGTTCAACGGTCCGGTGAAGGTCTGGGGGCACAACTACTTCGACAAGCCGAGTGTCGTCGACGAGGTGGCGTACGACGAGGAGTGGCTCGTCTCCGAGTACGAGTTCACCGCCGATGTCGCGAGCGGGCCGGTGAAGGTGCCCATCACCGGGCCGTACACACTCGCGCGCTGGTCGTTCAACGAGGTGTACGAGAGCGAGGAGACGCTAGCCTACGACCTCGCCGACCTCGTCAACGAGGAGATAACGGCGCTGGTCGAGGCGGGCGCGCGCTACATCCAGATCGACGAACCCGCGCTGGCGACGACACCCGACGACCACGCCATCGTCCGCGAGTGTCTCGACCGCATCACCGCCGATGTGCCCGACGACGTCCGACTGGGGCTGCACGTCTGCTACGGCGACTACTCGCGGATCTACCCCGAGATTCTGCAGTTCCCCGTCGACGAGTTCGACGTCGAGCTCTGTAACGGTGACTACGAGCAACTGGACGTGTTCACGGAACCCCCGTTCACGAAGGACCTCGGTCTCGGTGTCGTCGACGCCCACGACGCCGATGTCGAGTCCGTCCAGGAGATAAAAGGGAACATAAAGCGCGGACTGGAGGTGGTCCCGCCCGAGCGACTGACGATCAGCCCCGACTGCGGGCTGAAACTGCTCCCCCGCGAGGTGGCCTACGAGAAGATGGCGAACCTCGTCACCGCCGCCCGCGAGGTGGAGGCCGAACTCGACTCCGGAACCGTCGACATCGGTGCCCCACAGGTGACCGCCGACTGACCGTCGCCGGGCACGATAGCTGTCCGGCCCGCTCCGCTCAGAGCTGTGGGTCCTGACCGGCGGGCTCTCTCTCGGGCTGGTACTGTGTGTCACCGTACCCGAGCAGCGGGAAGAAGACGAACGGGAGGACGACCAGCCCCAGCCCCGAGGCGGTTCCGCGTCCGAAACTGTCCGCGAGGTCGACCAGCAGTTTCGCGTACGCGAGGACGTTCGGCACCGCCGCGGCCACCAGCAGGTACCACAGCCAGTCGGTCGCGGTCACCTGCATCGCGGCGACGATGGCCGGTGACAGCAACAGCAACGGGAACAGCCACCGGCTGTTGTCCGTCATCTGTACCATCACCCACGCGTTCGCGAACGGGACGGCGGCGACCCATCCGGGCCGGTCCGCCTTCTCGAACAGCTCCCACATACCCGCCGTCATCGGCGTGCTGAGCACGAACAGCGCGACGGAGACCTCTGTCGATACCATCTGAGTCCTGTCTCCCGGTACAGTGGGACGTGTACATAAACTCCCGGTCTGCGGATGACCACCTGACGAGAGAGCACGGGACTGTCGACCACCCTCCGACTGCCCGGTCACGCGGGATGGTCGACCGCTCCCCGACTGCCCGGTCACGCGGGACCGTCGACCGCCCTCCGACTGCCCGGTCACGCGGGATGGTCGACCACTCCGTCTGACCACGCGAGACAGTCGGCGGTCATCCCCCGCTTGGTGAACGAAATTTCGGTAAACAGCCGAACAGAAAAGTCCTTCAGATTACATTTATCCGGAAGCGGGTCCTGTTGGAACGTATGCAAGCGGGCGAACCCGGAGACGTCAGGAGGGCACAGGAGCAGCAGACAGACAGCGGGGATTCGGTCATCGAGGTCGACCAGCTGGAGAAGTGTTACGGTGACGGTGAGGAGTCGGTGACTGCCGTCGACGGCATCTCGTTCGCCGTCGAGCCCGGGACCATCGTCGGGTTGCTCGGGCCGAACGGTGCGGGGAAGACGACGACGATAAAGTCGATGCTGGGGCTCGTTCTGCCCGACGCCGGGTCGGTCTCCATCTGCGGGGTCGACGTCTACGAGGAGCCCAACCGGGCACACAGCCACGTCGGTGCGATGCTGGAGGGCGACCGGAACGTGTACTGGCGGCTCACGGTCCGCGAGAATCTGGAGTTTTTCGCCGGACTCGGCGGTCAGCAGCCCTCCGAGGTCCGCGACCGTCACGACGAGTTGCTCGAGCGACTCGACCTGGCCGACCGGGCCGACACCCCGGTCAACGAGCTCTCGAAGGGGATGAAACAGAAGGTCTCGCTGGCGAGCACGCTCGCCCGTGACGTCGACGTCATCTTCCTCGACGAGCCGACCCTCGGGCTCGACGTCGAGACCTCCCGGGACCTGCACGCGGAGCTGCGCCGACTCGCCGAGGAGGAGGAGATCACCATCGTGCTGACCAGCCACGACCTCGATATCATCGAGGCCGTCAGCGACCGGGTGATAATCCTCAACAACGGCGAGGTCATCGCCGACGAGGAGACGGCCGCGCTGGTGGACCTGTTCGAGACCCGGTCGTACCAGGTCGTGCTCGACGCGCCGGTCCCCGGGTCGGTCCGGGCGCGACTCGAGCGGGAGTTCGGCGCAACCTGCCGGACCGACGGCGACCGGGTCACTGTCGAGTGGTTCGACACCGACAGCGCGACGGTGTACGCCGTGATGGACCTGCTGGCCGAGACCGGGCAGGAACTGCGCGACGTCGAGTCGGTCGACCCCGACCTGGAGGAGGTGTTCCTCCGGCTGATAGACGGCGAGGACGGTGTCGACACCGCAATCGGCGCGGATGCCGGCACGGCAGGACCCGGCGACAGGACCGACCTCTCCCGCCCGTCCGAACCCGTGGTGGGACAGGCCGAGAACGGGCCGGCAGGCGGGGAGACAGCCGGGGAGGACGAGACGGAAACGGTGGCGACGGCCACGTCGGCCGCCAGCAGTTCGGGGGGTGAGCAGTGATGGCGACCGCCGACGAGCCCTCGACCGGAGCGGCAGAGAGTGGAGGGGATAGCTGGCGACCCTCGCGGCTCGCACTCGTCTCCGTGGTCGCCCGGAAGAAGTTCACACTGCTGGTGCGGTACCCGCTCAACACCGCGACCAGGTTCCTCACACTGGTCGCGCTGTTTGCCGTGATATTCTTCGGCGGAGAGGCCGTCGTCGGTCCGTCGCTGACCGACTCGCTGGGTGGCATCATCGTCGGACTGTTCATCTGGACGCTGTCTATCGTCGCCTTCTCCGGGCTGTCCTGGAACGTGACCCGCGAGGCACAGTGGGGCACACTGGAGCGGCTGTTCACCTCACCGAACGGGTTCGGGTTCGTCATGCTGACGA
>CAZFMN010000009.1:0-47422 GCA_964520075.1 uncultured Halobacteriales archaeon
GCGGACGAGAGCGGTTCGATGGCGTGGGCGTGGTTGTCGACCAGCGCCAGCCCCGCGACTGTCTCGTGCAGCGACATGGCAGACGTTCGTGTCCGGCCGTATTGTGTCTTTGTACACCGCGTCGTCGTGGTGTGAACTGCTCGTCCGCGGTACCGACACCCAACAGACCCACCTCGGTGTGCAGACACAGGATAGCACGTGTCAACTGGTATCTGTGGTCGAACCGTGTCCCCGTTCGCTGTGCTCTCAACAGACACCGATGGCGGCCTCACCGGTGAACAGCGGTTCGCGATACTCGTGCTCGTGACCTCGGTGATACTGTTCCTCCTCATCCGGCGCGACGAGACGGACAGCTAACTGCCGCGTACTCCCCGCGGTATCTTCTGTTCGAGTCCCGATAGTGGAGACCCGAACCAGACCCCGCCTGGCGACGACGAGTTCGACGTTGGGGAGCGGGATCTGCGCGTTCTCCGCGGCTACGGAGTGACGACCGAGACGCCGTCCTGGGGCGCTGTAGCCCGAATCAACGGTGCCGGTGGCATCTCACTCGGCGATTCGTGCGCTGCCGCGCTGGCGCTCGAGGAAGTGGTATCGACCGTGAAATTCGCCTTTGCGCCCGGCAATCCGGCCCCCGAGAGTTCGACGGTCACGACCAGCCGGTTGTCACGTTCGGCGTCGGCGACGATATCGACATCGTCGCTGCCAGAACTTAGCTCGGGCACGTTCACGACCCGGACGACATCGTGTCCGACGGTGTCACACTACTCCGCAAGACGGGTCTCCGTCGTCTCGTCGAGCAACCGTCGGAACATCCAGACGTTGTCGGGACCAGACGGAGCGCCACACGCACGCGAGTCCCGAATGCGCTGTTCGATATCGTGCATCTCGCCGGGGTTGTCGTGATAGTACGCCAGCGCCCGGTAGATATCGGTGATATCGAGTCCGAGTCGGTCGGCAACTGCGTGCGGGTCGACGCCGCGCTCCTCGACCAGCGCGTGGATTCGCCGGACAGAGACGCGGTGCCCGGCGATGTGGAGCTCGTCCATCCGTTCCTGTCCGATGCTCCCGACGTGCTGTTCGAGTATTGTCTGTCCGTGCGCATCAATACTCGGGTCCAGCGAGCTACAGTGAGCCCTGCAGGCGCTCGAACTGGTCGGTGTCGTGGCCGTACAGCACCGTCGCGCCGGTGCGGCGCTCGCGCTCGCGGAGTGTCCGCAGGCTCTCGGCCTGTGCCCGGGAGTCGTAGACCAGACTCGCACCCATCTCGCGGCCCGCCTCGTAGTTCTCGGCGAGGAAGGCGACGTCACCGGCGACGAGGAGGTCGTCCCCCTCGCGGTGGATGTGCGCGCCGAGCAGGCCGGGCGTGTGACCGGGGACGTGGAGCAACTCGAACCCCGGCAGGAGCTGTCGGTCGCCCTCGACGACCCGCCAGTCGATATCGCGGTCGAAATCCGCCGCGAGGTAGGCGTCGTCACCGGCGGCGCTGTTCGCGCTGAGGTAGGCGTGTTCGAGTTCACGCCGGTGGACGTACACCGGCACGTCGGTCCCCGCGAAGTTGTGGAGTCCGCCCGCGTGGTCGAGATGCAGGTGTGACTGGACGATTGTATCGATATCGTCGAGGGTGTAGCCAACCTCGCCGAGCGCCGTCGCCAGGTCGTGGTCGTCGGGGTCGTGGTGGGCAAAGGCCTCGAACAGCGGCCGCGGCCAGTAGCCGTCGGCGGCCTCCGGGTGGACACCGGTGTCCCAGAGCACCGTCCCCTCGGGGTGGTCGACGAGCAGGTTCCAGACCGCGTACTCGCCGTACTGTAGCTCCGGGGACTGGTTGCTGTGGACCGCCGCCACCTCCGCGTCGAGTGCGAAGTTCAGGTCGGCGTGTATCCGCCCTCTGTCGAGCAGGTGTAGCTCCATACCTGTCTGTTCGGACGCCGGTATATATACCATCCGGGCCGGGAGCGGACCTCGACAGACACATACCGGTACAGACAAACAATAGGTATGGAACGACTCGCCCCGGCACACGTACCGGTCTACGAGACAGGTGAGCGGCGACGCGACCTCTGGGAGCGGTGTGCAGAGCGCGACCAGCCCGTCGTCGCCGTTCGCGACGCCCGTCGTGGCTACATCGTCCGCTACGACCTGCAGCATCTCGACACGGAACTCGACGAGACGGCCGTCCGTGAACTGCGCGAACAGACCCGGCGGTCCCGTTCGTACCCCACCGGAACCGACCCCATCTCCGAGTCCGAGGGGGTCGGCGGCGAGGCCGGCCCGGTCTCCGGTGACCTGCACGCACCGACCGAGACGGCCGCCCGCGAACTCGCGGCCTCGCTCTCGGGGCTCCTGTTCGACCGGGCAAACTGGCGGTGACAGACGCCGCGTGGTGAACGACGAGGGAGCGGACAGTCGGAGAGCAACTGTTTTGCGCCGGCCGACCGGACCCGTGGTATGGTCTCGGAGTTGTTCGACGACTCGCGCTGGGAGTCGGTCGGGGATTTCGCGTTCGAGGATGTCACCTACCACCGCGGCACGGACGTTCCGGCGGTGCGGGTCGCGTTCGACCGGCCGGCGGTGCGCAACGCCTTCCGGCCCGAGACGGTCGACGAACTCTACACCGCGCTGGACGATGCCCGTCGCCGGCCGGATATCGGCTGTGTGTTACTGACCGGGAACGGCCCCTCCCCGAAGGACGGCGGCTGGGCGTTCTGTTCGGGCGGCGACCAGTCCATCCGCGGGGAGTCGGGCTACGAGTACCGGGGTGACGACGAGACGGGTCCGGGGGGAGCGAGCGGCGGACCCGCCGATGACGGTGTCGGCCGACTGCACATCCTCGAGGTCCAGCGGCTCATCCGGTTCATGCCCAAACCCGTTGTCTGTGTCGTCCCGGGGTGGGCGGCCGGCGGCGGCCACTCGTTGCACGTCGTCTGTGACCTGACAGTCGCGGGTGACCGCGCCCGGTTCAAGCAGACCGACGCCGACGTCGCCTCCTTCGACGGGGGGTTCGGCTCGGCGTACCTCGCCCGGCAGGTCGGTCAGAAACTGGCCCGCGAGATATTCTTCCTCGGCCGCGCGTACGACGCCGACGAGGCCGCGGAGATGGGGATGGTCAACCGCGTCGTCGAGCACGAGCGCCTGGAGACAGTCGCCCTGGAGTGGGCCGACGAGATAACCCGGAAGTCTCCGATGGCGATCCGGATGCTGAAGTACGCGTTCAACCTCGCCGACGACGGGATGGTCGGCCAGCAGGTGTTCGCCGGCGAGGCCACCCGCCTGGGCTACATGACCGAGGAGGCAACGGAGGGTCGTGAGGCGTTCACCGAGGACCGCGACCCCGAGTTCCGCGAGTTCCCCTGGCACTACTGACACCCCGCCCCCCGTCGCGGCCCCGACCGGCCGGCGGCGACTTGACAACTGTTAAAACCGGCGAACGGGAAGAAGTGGTATGAGTCAGAACGAGCAGCGAGCCACGCGAAACTGTGTCTCCTGTGGCATCAACATCGTCGGCATGAGCGCGGCCACCTTCGACTGTCCGGAGTGTGGCAACGAGGTCCACCGGTGTGCGAAGTGTCGCAAGCAGAGCACCCTCTACGAGTGCAACCAGTGCGGGTTCACGGGGCCGTAACGATGGGGAAGGTTGCAGCCAGCATCAAGGTCATGCCGGAGAGCCCCGAGGTCGACCTCGACGACCTCGAGGGGCGTCTCGAACAGGCACTTCCCGAGGGGGCACGTATAAACGGGTTCGAGCGCCAGGAGGTCGCGTTCGGCCTGGTCGCGCTGCGCCCGACGGTCATCGTGCCCGACGAGAGTGGTGGCACCGAGGCCGTCGAGGAGTCCTTTGCGAACCTCGACGTCGTCGAGAGTGTCGATGTCGACGACGTCGGCCGACTGTGACCCCCTGACAGGCCGCTCCCGGGTCGACAGACTGTCCGTGTGTCACACCCGACGAGACCGGACTGTGTCTCGTGTGGCGTTCACCACCAGCCCAGACCGGATTGCACGCACACTGGCCGAAACAATCTTATCACCACTGTACCCAAACAGTCAGTATGTCTGATAGTCCGCGGGACCCGGGCGGGTCCGACGGGGAGACATCGGGTTCGATGGACGAGGTGTTCTCGGTTCTGGGTGACGAGACCCGAATCGAGATACTGCTGGAACTCGCCGAGGTTGCACGCGAGCAACACGTCGGGTGCGGTCTCAGTTTCTCCGCGCTCCGGGGCCGGGTCGGCGTGGCCGACAGCGGTCGGTTCAACTACCACCTGGACAAACTCACGGGCCAGTTCGTGGCCAGACACGACGGAGAGTACGTCGCACGGTGGCCTGCGCTCGTGCTCATCGCCGCACTCCACGCCGGACTGTACGACGACACCACGCTCGAGTCAGAGCAGGTTACGACCGAGTTCACCTGCCCGGGTTGTCTCGACCCGCTCGAAGTCCGGCTCTTCGAGGGAACACTCGGAACCGGTGTGGAGATGCACTGCGAGGAACACGGCACGATGGACAGCTACTGGTTCCCGCCGGGTGTCCGGACGGGACGGTCCGCACTCGATGCGGCGCGGGTCGCGTACACCCGGATGCTGACGAACGTCCGTCTGGCCCGCCAGGGGGTCTGTATGGAGTGCTGGGGGTGTGTCTCGACGGAGTACACGACCAGCGACCACGTGCCCGGTGAGAGTACACTCGACGACGACACGACCCTCGTGCGGGTCCAGTGTGAGCGGTGCTGGAACGAGCTATGGGTTCCGCTGTGTACGTACGTGGTGACACACCCGGTCGTCGAGGCGGCGTTCGCACGACGGGGACACGAACGGCTGGAGGCGGCCGATATGCTGACGACCGAGCGCGGGATGAGCTACGAGGAGACGACAGTGGCCGAGAACCCGCCCGACCGGCGTGTCCACATCGCGTTCGACGACGAGACACTCGTGGTGTCGGTCGACGAGGAGTGCTCGGTGCAGGACTGTCGGTGGGAGTGACCGCCTGTCGACTGTCCGGGGTCAGAGCGTGGCAAGCGGCGTGTACCGGCCGGTCAGATTCCCCGGCACGGGGAACCGGCCGGTCTCCACCCAGCCCTCCGGACGCCCGGCGAGCAGTCGCCCCCGGTGTGTGCCCGCCACAACTGTCCCGTCGACGCTCGTCAGGCCGGTAACCGTCTCGTCTGTCGTCGGCAGCGCGACCGGGTCGAGGCTCCCACCCGCCCACTGGAACAGGGCGGGGTTCGCGTCGTCGTCCTCCCAGGTGGAGGAGTTCGCCATCGCGCCGGCCGCGTACACGCCGCTGTCTGTCGCGGCGACCGCCCTGAAGTACCGCTGCTCGACACCCTCGTCGAGTCGAGTCCAGGTCCCCCCGGCGTCGGTCGTCCGGTAGAGTCCGTCACCGGTCGCGGCCAGCCACTCCCGGGCCGAGACGGCGTGCAACTCGTGGATGTCGTCGTCGACACCGTCCCGGCGTTCTGTCCACGTCTCGCCACCGTCGTCACTGCGGTGGACGCCGCCGACCTCGACACCGGCGACGAGACGGTCCGGCGCGGGGGCGTGTACGTCTTTCACCTGTGCGAGGTTCTCGTGGCGGGGGAGTCGCCAGTCCTCCCGCGAGGGCAGGCTCTGGAACCCGTCGAGTTCGCGCCACGAGAGCGAGTCGGCGTCGACTGTTCCGTCGACCCGTGCGACGTACACCGCGGCGGGGCGTGTGCCCGCGTACAGTCGCTTGCCGTCCGCGCCCACCGCGTACACCTGCGCTGTCGGAACCGCGAGGTCGGTCCAGTTGGCACCGTCCGGGGAGTGGTACAGCCCCGTTCTCGTGGCCGCGAACACACCCCGCGCGTCGAACGTCCGGACACGCAGCACACGGCCGCTGTCGAGCACCGCCGTCGCCGTCGTGGTGTCCGGGTCGATTGGGTCCGTGAGACGGTACACGCCGTCGTCGCTACCGGCCAGGAGCATCGACCGGTCTACGCGCGCGGACAGTAATGACCGCTCCGTTTCGGGGGACAGAATCAGGAGGGTTATACCCGGTCCAGTCGAGCGACGGGATATGGACGTGTACGCGGTGGTGGTGACGGCGTTCTGGGTGATGTTACCGGCGTACATCCCGAACAACGCGGCGGTGCTGGCGGGTGGTGGCCGACCGATCGACGGTGGTCGGACGCTGGGCGAGCGGCGACTGCTCGGCGACGGCAAGACCTGGCGCGGCCTGCTGGGGGGGTGGCTCGCGGGCGTGACAGTCGCGCTCGCGCTCACCGCAGTCGCACCGGACGGGTCGGACCTGCTCGGGGTCGACCTGCCGGCGTTCCCGCTGGCGGTCGTGTTCCTGTTCCCGCTGGGTGCGATGCTCGGCGACGTCGGCGCCTCGTTCCTGAAACGCCGGACCGGCCGCGAGCGGGGCGCACCGTTTCCGGGTGTCGACCAGCTCGATTTCGTCGCGGGCTCGCTGCTGTTCGCGCTCGCCGCCGCCCCCACCTGGTTTCTGGACACCCTCACCCCCGGTGTGCTGGTCGTCGTGCTCGTGGTGACACCGGTGTTGCACGTGCTGGTGAACACCCTCGCGTACCTGCTGGGGCTGAAAGACGAGCCGTACTAGGGCCCGAGGAACTGTTTGGCGGGTGTGTCGAGCGGTCTCTCGTCGGTGCCCTCGACGGACCCGGCGGATGCGCGCGAACCGGAGCCCGTGCAGAACGTGTGACGGACAGCAACGTACCCTGTGTCCAGATTGGCCCTCACCCGGCGAACTCGACGCCGGTGATGTCGAACCGTGCGCCGCCGTCCGCGCTGTCGGTGACCTGTATCTCCCAGTCGTGGGCCTCGACGATATCACGCACGATTGTCAGGCCGAACCCGGTGCCGTCGTCGACCGTGGAGTAGCCGCTCTGGAACACCTGTTCGCGCTCGGACTCCGGGATACCCTCGCCGTCGTCGGCGATGTAGAACCCGGTCCCGCCCGGGGTGTCGCCGACACTGACTGTCACACCCCCGCCGGACCCGTCGTCAGACCCGTGTTCGATCGCGTTGCGGACGAGGTTCTCGAGCACGGCGGTCAGTCGGTTCCGGTCGGCGTACAGTGTCGGGTCGGTTCGACAGTCGAGGGTCGCGTCCTCGGTCTCGACGTTGCTCCAGGCCCGGTGCACGACGCTGTCGAGCGACACCGGTTCGGTGTCGCCGATGGTATCGCCCTGTCGGGCGAGCGTGAGAAGCTCGTCGATGAGCCGCTCCATCCGGTCGAGTGCGCCCTCCAGCCCGTCGAGGTGCTCGCTGTCACACTCCTCGGAGAGCAGCTGTGTCCGGAGTGTCGCCACGTTCAGCGGGTTCCGGAGGTCGTGGGAGACGAAGCTGGCGAACTCCTCGAGGCGCTCGGTCTTCCGGGTCAGCGCCTCCTCGCGCTCGATGCGGTCGATCGCCGTCCGGGTGTGACTCACGAGCAGTTCCGCGAGCGTGATGTCGGTCTCGTCGAACGCATCGGCGTCGGTGCTGACCGCCTGGAACACGCCGTGCTCGCCGATGGGGGCGCTCAGCCCGGACTCGATCACCTCGAGGCTGGGGCTGGTCACGTCGTCGGGGTGCACTTGGTCGACGACGTAGGACTCCTCGTTCCGGAACGACTTCCCGGCAAGTCCCTCGTCGACCGGCATCGTCCGGGCGGTGTCCGGCTGCGCGCTCTCGGACATCGCGTACGGCACCAGCAGGTCACCCTCATTTATCATGACGCTACAGATCTCGAAATCGAGGATATCGGCCGCCGCGGTCACGGTCAGCTCGCAGGCCTCCTCGACGGTGTCGGCGGTCTGGATGGTGGTCGCCATCCCGTGGAGCGCCTTCAGCGCCGTCTCGCGCTCCTTCCGGTCGGTGATATCGCGTGCGACCATCAGCACGTGCTCCCGGTCGACACCCGTCCGCTCGGCCGGGCCGACCCGGGCCTCGAACCACCGCTCCCCGTCGCCGGGGTCGAACCGGTACTGGACAGTCTGGACCTCGCCGGTGTCGAGTGCCCGTTCGACACTCTCGTGCAGGTCCTCGGCGGCCGCCGCGGGCAGGACATCCCGGAGCTGTTCACCCTGCAGTGTATCGGGGCTCCCCTCCGGGAGCGGAGCCTCCTCGCGGGCGACGACATCGACGTACCGGCCCGTCTCGTCGACGTAGAACGCCACGTCGGGGAACGTCCCCGACCGGAGCCGGACCCCCTCCCCGTCGTCCTCGATTGCGGCCCGGACGCGGTCGGCCAGCAGCGCCTGCTCGCTCACCTCGTCGGGGACACCCGCCGCGACCGGTGGGTCGACCGTGCCGTCCGTGTCGGGCGACAGCACGACCGGGAGCCGTGGGTCCTCCTCGCGGATGTCGCCGAGGAGCCGGATACCCTCACCCTCCGAGAGCCCGTCGGCGACGACACAGTCGAACCCGTCCGGGAGTCGACTGAGCGCGTCACCGACGCCGGTCGCGGCCTCGACCGCGAACGACTCGTGTTCGCGCTCGAGCGCTGTCGCCACACCGTCACCGGACTCCCCCTTGTCCGCGACGTACAGCAGGCGAATCGATTCGCGCATCTGACCGATGTACGACCCTCAGAATAAAAACCTCTCGGTCCTAGAACCGGTTACACACCGGCAGACCCGCCGGGTCACGTGGACCTTTCCTGTACCCTTTCGGCCCCGTTCCGGAGACCGTGTCACGCGGTCGGGGTGAAACGCCGCCCGGTCGGGGAGACGAAAGCGTCGTCAGATTTTAGACGCGGAGGTGAGTTGTGGGGGCATGGACAGGCGGGCGTTTCTGAGGACCGTCGGGGTGTCGGCGGGGGCGGCGTCGGTCGGGTTCGGGTACGCCGCGACGGGGGTCGGTCCCGGTGAGATTGTCGCGAGCGAGGAGCTCCGGGAGGGTGTCGACCTGCTGACCGACGAGACCGGTGTCAGCCACGTCTACGGCGAGCGGCTCTACGCGGTTGGCTACGGGCAGGGCTCGGCACAGGCCCGTGACCGGCTGTTCCAGCTCGACCTGCTCAGGTCCATCGGCCGCGGCGAACTCTCGCGGATAATCGGGCCGGGCGAGCTCTCGCAGGATATCTCGAACACGCGGCAGCTGTACACGGACGACGAACTCCGGGAGCAGTGGGAGCGGGCGAACGAGGACACCCGCGAGATGATACGCGGGTACACCGACGGGGTGAACAACCGGATGGACGCGATGAAATCCCGGGGGGAGCTCCCCGGCGAGTTCACGCTGCTCGGTCGCGAGCCGAGAGACTGGCGACCGACCGACACCGTCGCCACCATCGCGTTCACGATCGGTCGGTTCGGTGTCTCCGGCGGCGGCGAGCTGTCGAACCTGTCGACGGTCGACACACTGTTCGACCGCGTCGAGGGCGAGGACCCCTCGACACCGGACCACTTCGAGAGCAGGGCCGAGGCCTGGGCGGCGTACGGCGACATGAACAGCGTCGAGGTGCCGGCCGGACACTACGGCTCGTTGCGTGCCGACGAGCTCGCCGGCACCGACCGCGAGGGTGCGGTCCCGACCGGCGAGCGCGCACTGGCATACGACGCGGTCCCGGAGGAACAGCTCGACCTGCTCTCGGTGACGGACACCGAGCCCTGGGGGCTGGCGGAGTCCCCACTCGAGGGGGTGCTCGACGGGGTCCGCGTGGTGACGGGGATGTTCGCGGGGGCGGGTTTCGGCTCCAACGCGGTTATCGTCGACGGCGAGCACACCGAGACGGGTGCCCCGATGCTCGGCGGCGGTCCACAGATGGGGCTGTTCAAGCCGCCCATCATCCACGAGGTGGGGCTGCACGGCCCGGAGTTCGACGTCGTCGGTGTCGGTGTGGTCGGCACACCGGGTATCGTCGTCGGGCGCACCCCCGAGTTCGCGTGGACGGTCACCACGGCGGGTGACCCGATGGTCGAGCAGATTGCGGTCGAGCTGGACCCCGAGGACCGGTACCGCTACCGCTGGGACGGCGAGTTCCACGAGTTCGCACTCGAGGAGTACGTCCACCGGCCGAACCTCTGGGCCGGACTCACCGAGGGTGAGACCAGCCCCGGGACGGTCCGCCAGGAGGTGGCCTACGTCGAACAGGAGGGCACACGGATGCCGGTCGTCGAGTACAGCCCCGAGGAGAACGTCGCAATCGTCGAGCGTGTCTCGACCCGGATGGACGAACTCGAGGGGGCGTTTACGTGGGCCGACATCGGCCGGGCGAGCAGCCGCGAGGAGTTCGAGGACCGGCTCTCTGCGTTCCCGTTCGGGTTCAACTTCCACTACGTCGACGACGACGGCATCGCCTACTACCGGACCGGCAGACTCCCGAACCGGAACACCGAGGTCGACCCCCGGTTCCCCACACCGGCACAGTACCACGAGTGGGACGGCGTCGAGGAGGGGATACTCGTCGCCGAGACCGACCCCGACCGGGGGTACGTCGTCAACTGGAACAACGCGGTGGCCCCGGGCTGGCGGAACAGCAGCGGCGCGTTCGCGTGGGACGGCCACCAGCGCGTCGATATACTGGACCGCCTGCTGAAAGAGAAGATACTCGAAACCGACGACGCGTACACGCTCGCGGATGTCCTCCCCGGGGACCGCCTGCCGGCGGACGCGAGCGGGAGCCTCGCACTCGCGGACGTGGAGGAGATAATCGAGGACGGCTCGGTCGAGCACCCGTTCGCGCCGCCGCTGATACCCCACGCCGTGGCGGCGGCACGGGCGAGCGACAGTGACCGGCTCGGGGCCGTCGCCGACGAACTGGAGGCCTGGGCGGGGGCGTCCGGTATCGACCGCTGGGCCGGCGAACAGACGCTCGCGACCTGGGTCGAGACCGAGTACCCGTTCCGTCCCGGCGAGGACGGCCGTTACCCGACTGGCGGGATGGCGCTCTACGAGGCGTTCAGCCGGGAGCTCACGAACCGGGTGTTCGCGGAGATACTCGGGCCGCGAACGCCGGGGTACAGCTTCGACCCCAGCCAGTTCGAGACCGGCGGCGACCCCCACGCCGCGAGCCACGGCTCCGGTGCCGGCGGTCGGGTGCTCCTGCTCGACGCGCTGAACGGGGACGACCGGCTGGCGGTCGACTGGATCGACGACCCCGGTGAGACGCTGCGGGCGGCACTGCGGGCGGCCGCCGACCGGCTCGAGGAGCGCTTCGACAGCGACGACCCCGGTGACTGGCGGATGCAGGCCCGCCAGTCCGAGTTCTCGCCGCTCGGCGGCACCAGCCCGAGACGGATTCCGATGACCAACCGGGCCTCCTACCAGCAGTCCGTCGCCGTCGGCGAGGGTGAGGGCTCCGAGCGTGACCGCGCGAAGAGCGTCCTGCCGCCGGCAAACACCGGCCACGTGAACGTCTGGGAGCTGGTCGCCGCACAGTTCGGGCACGACCCCGACCGGCTGACCGACCAGCTCGAGACGTACGTCGAGTTCGGCTACACCCCCCAGCCGGTCACCCACGACCGGGTCGAGGAACGCACCGTCGAGGAGACACACATCGGGTGAGTCGTGCCGGTGAGCAGTCGGGCCGCTGTCCCCTCGTTATCAGTCGGGATACGGTGGCCACAACAGGTAAACCACTCGGGAGCATCCATCGAACTATAGATGACGGTAACCACCTGGGCAGACACAGACGGGCCGTCACCGGGGTAGTATGCGGGGACAGACGACGCTCGATTTCGCCATCGGTGTCTCGATCTTTCTGGCGGTCGTGCTGTTCACGTTCGGCTTTCTCCCGAGCGTGCTCGACCCGTTCGACGTCGCGGCCGAGGACAACCCGACAGTTGCCGACCGGACGGCCGACAATCTCGCCCACGGACAGCTCGGCTCCCCCGACCAGCCGAACGTGCTCGACTGGTACTGCACGGTCGAGTACTTCGAGGGTAACGCCAGCCCCGCCGGCTGTAACTACGAGGGACAGACACTCGAGGAGCGTCTCGCTCTCGAGGTCGGCGATAACGCGAACATCACCATCACCCGGAACGGCAGTCTCTCGGAGCTGCTGTGCTGGGCACCGGACGCGGACACCACGCCAGACGGCGAACCGGGGCTGGAGACCGACTGCACCGGGAACGACGTCACGATGCTGGCAATCGGCGACGAGCGACCGGGCGCGCAGGACACCACAATCGCCTCCCGGCGTGTGGTGTCGCTGTACGACCAGACGGTTGTTCTGGAGGTGGTGCTGTGGTAGATTCCCGCGGGCAGGCGCTCTCGTTCGAGGGTATCGCGGCCGGTATCATCCTGCTGTCGGCGGTGGGGTTCGCGCTGCAGGTGACCGCCGTGACACCGCTGTCACCGAGCACGTCCAGCCAGCACGTCGAGAACCAGATACAGTCCACGAGCGAGGGTGCGCTCGACAGCGCCGCCGAACGGGGTGCGCTGGCCGACTCGGTGCTGTACTGGAACGACTCCACGGGCGCCTTCCACGACGCCAGCCCCGACGTCGAACACTACCAGGGGGTCCCGTCCAGTGGTCTCGCGATCAGTGACACGCTCAACCGGACGTTCGCGGACCGGAACGTTGCGTACAACCTCCGCATCCAGTATCACACCGACGAGGGGCTAGAGACACAGCAGTTCGTCGAGCAGGGCCGACCGAGCGACCACGCGGTCACCGCCTCGCGGACGCTCGTGGTACACGAGAGCGACCGTCTCGTCGAGGCAGACGGCTCCGAGGGGCCACGTCTCGGCGACCCGGGGACGGGCTTTTTCGCCCCGAATCTCGATACCGACGAGAGCCTGTACAACGTGCTCCACGTGGAGGTGGTGGCGTGGCGCATCTGAACGGGGGTCGCGACCGGGGGCAACTGCTGCTGGTCGCGGTGCTCGTGCTCGCCGCGGCGTTCATCGTGCTCGCGCTCGTGATAAACTCCGCCATCTTCACGGAGAACCTGGCGACCCGCGAGGACGTTGCCGGCTCCGAGGAGGCACTGGAGTACCGCGCCGATGTGACAGCCAGTATCGACGCGGCAATCGTCGCCGGCAACGAGGACCGTGAGCTCACGACCGACGCGGAACTCGAGGCCCACGCCCGGAACGAGATATCGACACTGCAAAACAGGGGTGGGCTCACCCAGGCAATTCGCGGCGGCGTCGTCGACCTGTCGTACGACACCACGCAGATGGGCGACCGCATCGCACAGGACAACGCCTCGCGCAACCTCACCGACGACAACGCGAGCGCGGACTGGCGACCCGCGACCGGTGTCGACGAGATCCGCAACGTCGGGTTCGAACTCACCGAGGTCGACACGGAGGACCTCGGCAGCAACGAGCCGTTCCGGTTCCGCCTCGAGAGCGGCGACGACTGGCAGCTGTCGGTCTCCGAGGAGGCGCTGCTCGGGAGTATCGCCTCTGACGAGGTGGCAATCGGCGTCGAGACACCGACGGCCTCCGCGCAGTGTGTCAGAGACGAACCGACGGCCGGTGACCCGCTCACGATCGACGTGACGGGGGCGAGTGTAAACGGCGAGCCGTGTCACGCGCTGCACCGCCTGAGCGACGGCACACAGATGTGGCTCGGCACCGGTGTCAGCGGGAGCTTCGACCTGCGATTCCAGAACAGCGACCGCGTGAACGGGACGTACGCGATGGTCACCAGGGGCGGCACACCCGACACCGGTATCGAGTCGGGCTACGACTCCGACGAGCCGTACGTGGTGAACGCACTCTACAGTGTCAGACTCGATTACAGCTACCAGAGCCACGCGGTGTCCTACGACGGGACCGTCCTCTCGGCACCCGGGGAGGTGCCGCCATGAACAACCGGACAGGAAACACGGACAGCACGAGCGAGGACCGGACAGAGGGCGGCGGGCGTGTGGTCCGCGACCGGGGGGTGTCGATAACCCTGAACTACGTGCTGGTGCTGTCCATATCGGCGACGCTGGTGGCCGGACTCCTGGTCGCCGGCGGAACCTTCGTCGAGGACCAGCGCGAGCGGGTCATCGAGGACGAGATGAACGTGGTGGGCAACCACATCGCCGGCGACATCGAGCAGGTCGACAGGATGGTGCGGGCGGGGGTGACGAAACCCGACCAGGCGGTAATAAACCAGACGTTCCAGGGGACCGTCAGCGGGACCACCTACAACGTCGAACTCGAGTCCAGCCCGGACCAGGTGGTGCTGACCTCGAACTCGCCGTCGGTGACCGTCAAGATTCCGGTGACGGTCCAGACCGACATTCAGGAGTCGTTTGCCTTCGGCGGGGAGACGTCTGTCCGGTACGACGATTCAGCGGACGCGCTGGTGATTCTCGATGGGTGAGCGCGGTCTCCGTGACGACGAACGCGGATTGAGCGACGTGCTGGGGTACGTGCTCGTGTTCTCGCTGGTCGTGACGTCGGTGCTTCTGGTGACCGTCGGCGGTCTGTCCGCCGTCGAGAACGCCCGCGACGCCGAGCGGGCACAGAACGCCGAGCGCGCCTTCGACGTGGTCGCGACCAACTTCGCGGCAATCTACGAGCGCGACGCGCCGAGTCGGTCGACAGAGCTCGACCTGGCCGACTCCGAGATATTCTACAACAGCAACAGCAGTATCACCGTCCGGGGTGGCGGACAGGAGCTGGTATCGCGGAACGTGCGACCCGTCGAGATGAACGTCGTCGGGGGTCGGAGTGTCGTCTACGAGGGTGGCGCGGTGTTTCGCGAGAACCGCGACGAGATATCGATGGTGCGGCCGCCGCCGTTCCTGCTGACCCCGGGGCAGGTCCACCTGCCGGTCGTCCAGACGACCGCGCCGACAATCGAGAGCGCGGGCAGCACGACCGTGCTGTTGCGCGGTGTCTCGACAAACCGGTCGGTCCTCACCGCCGGTGACGAGGGGTCACTCGGGTTCGGTCAGGTGACAGTCGAGATATCCTCGCCGCGGTTCGAGGCCTGGGAGCGGTACTTCACCGAGGAGGGGCTCGACTGCACCACGTTCCCCGCCACCGA
The DNA here is from genome assembly GCA_964520075.1 of uncultured Halobacteriales archaeon. GTDB lineage: Archaea > Halobacteriota > Halobacteria > Halobacteriales > Haloarculaceae > Halovenus. Next base: position 14,902 of record CAZFMN010000009.1, read on the forward strand.
GACCGTCAGCTGTGCGCTCGACCTCGACAGCACGTTCTCGATGTACGTGACACTCCAGCAGATAGAGATGTCGCTGATACTCTGACCGTCGGTCTCGCGTGTCGAAACAACCATTTCCAAACGCATTTGTGACCTCTCACGAACACAGTAGTATGACGGTCGGTCTGCCCCAGCCGACGCGTGTGCTCCACGTCGACGACGACCCGGAGTTTGCGGAACTGACCGCGACGTTCCTCGAGCGCGACGACGACCGGTTCAGCGTCGAGACGGTCGTCGGTGCCGGCGAGGCACTCGACCGGGTCACCGACGACCCGCCGGACTGCATCGTCTCCGACTACAACATGCCGGGGATGGACGGGATCGAGCTCCTGCGGACCGTCCGCGAGGGGTACCCGGAGCTCCCGTTCGTGCTGTACACCGGCAAGGGGAGCGAGGCGGTCGCGAGCGAGGCAGTCTCGGCCGGCGTGACGGACTACCTGCAGAAGCGGGCGGGTCCGGAGCAGTACGAACTGCTGGGAAACCGCATCCGCAACGCCGTCCGGGCGCGTGCCGAGGCCGAGCGGGCGGCTCGACAGGAGGAGCTGATGCGCCTGACCGAGCACGCCGGCGACGCCGGCGGGTTCGAACTGGACTACGACACCGGCAAGATACTCCTGACAGACGGTGCCAGCCGGCTGACCGGGCTCTCGGCCGACCAGCACTCGCTCTCGGACGTGCTCGCGTTACACCCGCCAGCGGAGCGCGAACAGGTGCGGACGGCGCTTGAGCGGGTGGTCGAGACGGGTGAACGGGTCAGCGACACCTGGCGACTCCAGCCGGCAGACGGCGAGGAGCAGTTGCTCGATATCACCATCGTGCCGGCCACGAACGGCTCGGACGAGGCGACGCTCCGCGGAGCGATACACGACGTCACCAGGCGCACGCGCCGCCAGCGCGAACTCGAGCAGGTCGAGACACTGTTCGAGCACGCCCAGGACTCGCTGTTCCTGGTCGACGTCGACGACGGGACGTTCACCATCGAGCGGGTGAACGCGGCCTACGAGGCGGCGGTGGGGCTGTCGGCCGACCGTCTCTGCGGGCAGACCCCGCGAGAGATACTGGGGGAAAAACAGGGGGCCGAAATCGCGGAGCACTACCGCGAGTGTGTCGAGCGCCGGGAGCCGGTGCAGTACGACATGCAGCTGCACATCGAGGGGACCACGACAGACTGGGAGACCAGAATCGCGCCGGTGGTGCTCGACGGGACCGTCGAGTACATCGCCGGGTCGACCCGTGACATCACCGAGGAGCGCGCCCGCGAGCGGCGGTTCCAGGCGCTCGTCGAGGAGTCGAACGACATCATCTCGGTTGTCGATGCCGAGGGGCGGTACAGCTACCAGAGCCCATCACTCGAGCGCATCCTGGGGCACGAGCCCGAGGAGACAATCGGGCAGAAGGCCTGGGGGTACATCCACCCGGACGACCGCGAGCGCGTGAGAGAGCAGTTCGCGGGGTGGGTCGCGAACCCCGACGTGACCGGTGTGACCCGCTACCGCGCCAGAGACGCCGACGGCTGCTGGCGCTGGATGGAGGCCCGCGGCAACAACCAGCTGGACAACCCGGCCGTCGAGGGGTACGTCGTCAACAGCCGCGACATCACGGAGCAGCGAGAGAGAGAGCAGGAGCTGCGGACGGTGACGAAACAGTACCAGACCCTGCTCGAGCAGTTCCCCGACGGCGCGGTGTACCTGTTCGACGACGACCTGCAGTACGTCCGTGCCCGCGGGAAGGAACTCGAGGCGGTCGGGCTCTCCCCCGAGGATGTCGAGGGGTCGACACCCCACGAGCTGTTTCCCCCAGATGTCGCCGACGAGACCGTCGAGAGCTTCCGGGCGGCGCTCTCGGGTGAGGAGACCACACTCGAACAGGAGTACGAGGGCGAGCACTACCGCATCCGGACGGTCCCGGTCGAGACCGGCGACGCGGTCGAGTACGGGATGGCAGTGGCGGAGAACGTCACAGAGCAGACCAGCCGCAGGCGGCGACTCCAGCAACAGAACGAGCGTCTCGAGGAGTTCGCGAGCATCGTCAGCCACGACCTGCGGAACCCGCTCCAGGTCGCCCGCGGGCGGGTCGAACTGGCACGCGAGACCGGTGACAGCACGCACCTGTCCGACGCACTCGACGCGTTCGACCGGAGCGAGGCGCTGATCGACGACCTGCTGGCGCTCGCCCGCGACGGCGACGCGGCCGAGGACGCCGAGCCGGTCCGGCTGGACAGCCTCGCTGAACGCGCCTGGGGCACCGTCGAGACGGGTGCGGCCACGCTCGAGGTCGACACCGACCGGACTGTGCTGGCCAGTCGGAGCCGACTGCGCCAACTGTTCGAGAACCTGTTCGGGAACGCGACTGAACACGCCGGACCGGACGTGACGGTGACCGTCGCCGCACTCGATAACGGGTTCAGCGTCGCCGACGACGGTCCCGGTATCCCGCCGGCGGAGCGTGAGGCCGTGTTCGACGCCGGCTACTCGACGAACGACAGGGGCACCGGGTTCGGCCTGCGCATCGTCGAGGAGGTCGTCGCCGACCACGACTGGACGCTCCGCCTGACCGAGGGCACCAACGGCGGCGCACGGTTCGAGATAACCGGCGTCGACACCGCCGGGTGAGTCACGCGTGTCTCCGCTCCGGGGGTTAGTGTGTGACCGCGAGTTGAGAGCCGCTTGCGGGTAGACGAATCGGTCGCAGAACAGGAAAGGCTCAGATGACGCGGTTCTGGAGGTAGTCGAGGTGTTTCGCGTTGTAGACGATCTTCACCTCGTCGGTTTCGGCCGACCCGATGCAGGTCAGGCGAACGTCCTTCTCCTCGACCTCCTCGGTCGAGAGGATCTGTTGCATGTCCATGTTTATCTCGCCGTCGATGACAATCGCCGCACAGTTGGCACACGCACCGGCACGACACGAGAACGGCCAGTCGTACCCCTGGGCCTCGGCGGCCTCGAGGATGTACTCGCCCGCTCGCACGTCGAGTGTCCCGTAATCCTCGTCCGAGAGCCCAGCCTCGGAGGCCTTCTCGAAGACATCGGGGTTGTACATGTCCCAGCCCTTGTCGTCAATCACATCGTAGTTGAGGTATTCTACGGTTGGCATCATCTTTTCTATGGTTTCCGGCCGCTTATTAGTTGTTGTTCGTGGCGGGCGTTGCCGGACTCCCGTACCGGCGGGATACGACCGGACGGACACGCTCCCGGCCCGAGAACACACCGGCGCAGTCGACGTGTTCGACGCCCACCGGTCCGGAGCTGGCCGCCGTGGCTCCGGGTGACCAGCGCCAGCGGTGTCGACTCTCGGAGACCCTCGCGGGAGGACGGGGGCAGTATCAGAACTCGTACTCGGTGTCGATATCGCTCGCCAGTTCGGTCATCACGACCGCCGCCCGGCTGTACTGCATCACCTTCTGCATGTCACCGTCCAGTTCGAACGTGCCGTCCATCATCCCCTCCATCGGGTCGAGGTCGCCCTCGATGAGCCGTTTCCAGCTCGCCGCGCCGCCGCGGAACGCGAACCCCCAGTCCTCCCCGTCCGGGTCGTCTGTCACGTACGCGTCCTCGCAGGAGCCGTCCCTCACCACGATGTACAGGTACACCGGCTCGCCGCTGTAGCTGCTGTCCGGCTGGATGTGGAAGATGAAGTCACCGTTGAACCCCACCCCCCAGCCCTCGCCCGCCTCGCTGTACGCCGTCGACTCGTTGAGCTTCTCCTGGTAGGTGTCTATCCACTGGTCCGCCTCGCTGGGCAGTGCGTACGCCATACCTCCCTTTTTTACCCAACAGTATTATTCGTTCCCCTCGCCCACATACGACACTCGGGTGACAGCCGCTGGCTCTGTTCGACTCCGGTGGTTTGTCCGGCAGTTCGCGCAGGAGAGAACTCGACGTGTGGAGCGACCGGTCAGCGCGCGGCGGCGGCGACGCGCTCTTTCTCCTCTTTCTGTTCGACGGAGTAGGTGTTGACGTCGTTGTTGGAGCCGCCAATCAGTTGCGAGGCGAGCGCCTCGGCGGCGTCGGTCTCGGATTTGAACGTCGAGTTGTGGACACCCTGTGCGATGAACATCAGCGCCTGGTCGACGCGGCGCTGGGGGGAGACGTCGACGGCCTTCGGGACGGAGATACCGCCGTACTTGAGACGGACCGTCTCCTCGCGGGGTGCCGAGTTCTCGACGGCGCGCACGAGCACCTGCACCGGGTTCTCCCCCGTGCGACTGTGGATGATGTCGAACGCCTCGCGGGTTATCCGGGTGGTGAGCTGTTTCTTGCCGGTGTTCTCGTCGGTCTGCATCAGCCGGTTTATTAGCCGCTCGACAATGCTGATCTGGCTTTTCTTGAACTGCTTGTTCGCGTGTCGGCCCAGCGTGTGCGCGACCGGTGTCACCGTGATGTACCGCTCGGTGGAGGGGTCACGGAACTCGATGTTGGTAACGGGCCACTGCTCGAACAGTCGGGCCGAGGAGTCCTCCTCGCCCGGCGCGTCGGGGTCTGGCTGGTCTGTCGACATTATCGCACCGGTTTCTCCGCGTTCCCGCGCACCAGTTCGATCAGCGAGACACCGTTTACCTTCTCGACCTTGTAGTTGACACCGGAGATGTCACCCATCGCACGGCCCTTCGCGCCGCCGATACCCGCGATGGTCACCTCGTCGTGCTCGTCGATAAAGGAGATCGCACCGTCACCCGGACAGAACGCGGACACCTGCTTGCCGTTCTTTATGAGCTGTACCCGCACGCACTTCCGGATCGCCGAGTTGGGCTGTTTCGCCTCGATACCGATCTTCTCGAGGACGATACCCCGCGCCTGCGGTGCGCCCTCGAGGGGGTCCGATTTCTCGGCGAGCCCCCGGGCTCTCCGCGCGTAGTCCGAGTCGGACCACCGGTGTTTCTGGCGGTCCTTCATCAGCTTCCGCGCGGCGTACTTGCCGTTTGCCATAGTGTCTACAGATACCTGACGGAACCACTTAAGCCCCCTCTTTCGGTGCGTGACACCGCCTCCGGGCTCGAACCGATGGAGGCATATCCCGACGATACCGACGAACTGGCGTGACGGAGTACTTCGAGGTCACGGACCGGGACGGTGCGGCGCGACTGGGCGAGCTGCGCCTCGCGGACCGGCTCGTGACACCCGCTCTCGTCGACGACGCGCTCGTGGACGCCGGCAGCGCGTGGACAGGGACCGACCCGCCCGACGGTGACGAGACCGCCCTGACAGTGCTTCCCCACCGCGCGTTTCCGGCCGGGACACCGACGGAGATACAGGAGGCCTTCGCCGTCGACCCCCCCGATGTCGGGTTCCCGAGCGCGGCGGTGGTGACACCGGAGACCGCAACCGACCACGCGACCGACGCGTACGTGCTCTCGACGGCGCAGGCACTCGCCGGTCACGCCGAGTCGTTCGTCGAGGGGGTCGTGGCCACCCGCGAGGCAGTTCCCGCCGACACCGCGCTGTATCTGCCCGGGGTCGCCACACCGGCGAATGTCGCCACACTCGCGTACGCCGGTGTCGACCTCGTCGACACTGACCGCGCTGTGGTGAAAGGCACACAGGGAAAGTACCTCACCACCGACGGCGAGGTGTTCCTCGCGGACCTCGCGGAGCTTCCGTGTGCCTGTCCGGCCTGTCAGACCCCACGTGACGCGTTCGACCGCGAGGACTGCGTGACACACAACCGGCACGCGCTTCGGGCGGCACTCGGGACCGTCCGCGAGCGGATCCGGGCCGGTCGACTGCGCGACTACATCGAGGGACAGGCCCGCCACGGCGGCTGGCTGACGGCCACATTCCGGCGACTCGACGACCAGTACAGCTATCTCGAACAGCGGACCCCGGTGTTGCGTCGGGCGGCGCTAACGGCCGCAACGGACGACACGCTCCGGCGGGTCGAGATACAGCGCTACGCCGACCGGGTGACCACCCGGTACCGCAACCGCTTCTCGAACCCGCTGGTGCTGGTGCCCTGTGCCGCCCGCAAACCGTACAGCGACTCCCAAAGCCACGGCCAGTTCCACGACGCCATCCAGTACCGCGCACACCTCGTCTCGCTGACCTCGCCAGTCGGTGTCGTGCCGCAGGAACTCGAACTCACGTACCCGGCACAGCACTACGACAGCGTCGTGACCGGCCGCTGGACCGACACCGAGCGCGCGTTCGTCGCCGACGTGCTCGGGGCGTATCTCCGCCGCAACGACTACCCCCGGGTAATCGCACACGTCCCCGAGGGCGGGTACCGTGATATCTGTGAGCGTGTCGCCGACAGACTCGGTATCGAGATGAGTTTCACCGTCGAGGACCACCCCACGACCGCCGACTCACTGGCGAACCTCGCGGGGGCACTCTCCGGGGAACCGCGGTACGGCAAGCGCGAGCGCCAGCAAAACACCGTCCGCGCGGTCGCCGACTACCAGTTCGGCGAGGCCGCCGGTGACGACCTGTTCACCGACATCCGTGTCGGGAGTCACTACCCGAAGCTCCGGGTGCGTGACGACGACGACGAGCAACTGGCGATGCTGGTCCCCGAGTACGGACTGCTCGCGCTGACACTCGCCGGCGCCCGATACTGGATTGACAGCCCGGTGCCGACCCGCCGGGTCGAGATCGACGGGTTCGTCCCCCACGGGTCGGTCCTCGCACCCGGTGTGCTGGACGCGAGCGACGGTATCCGCCCCGGTGACGAGGTGGTGATCGAAGGGCCCGCCGCGTTCGCGGTTGGGCGGGCAGAGATGTCCGGTCCCGAGATGGTCGAGAGCACCCGCGGCATCGCCAGCAGTGTCCGCCACGTCGCGGAGCGGTAGCGCGCCGGAACCGAAAGGTCGTTTACCCGGGCCAACCAGTACTCGACCATGATACTGCCGGGGTCGGCGACACAGGCACTCGGGGCCGCCCTCGCCGCCGAGACGGACCGGGAACTCGCGGATGTTGCGTTCGACCGGTTCGCCGACGGCGAACGGTGTCCCCGGGTCGAGGGTGTCGAACCGGGGGCCGACGTGACCGTCGTCGCCTCGACGGTCTCCGACGACGCGCACGTCGAGTTGCTGCAGCTACAGGACGCGGCCCGCGAGGCCGGCGCCGACAGCGTGACCACTGTCCTCCCGTACATGGGGTACGCCCGGCAGGACGAGGCGTTCGAGCCCGGACAGCCGGTGTCGGCCCGGGCGGTGGCGCGGGCAATCTCCACCGGGACCGACCGGGTCGTGACGGTCAACCCTCACGAACAGTCGGTCAACGAGTACTTCGACGCCCCGGCGACGGCAGTCGACGCCGCCGGTCTGCTCGCGGCCCCGCTCGGGGAGCTGACAGAACCACTCTTTCTCGCGCCCGACCCCGGGGCACGCCCCATCGCCGAAACCGTCCGGGACAGCTACGGCCGTGGGGGGCTCGACCACTGCGAGAAGACCCGTCACACCGACACCGAGGTCGATGTCGAGCCCTGTGACGCCGCCGTCTCCGGGCGCGATATCGTGCTCGTCGACGACATCGTCGCGACCGGAACGACGATGAGCGAGGCCGTCGCCCACCTCGGGGGCGACGCCAACCGGGTGTACGTGGCCTGTGTCCACCCGGTGCTTGCCCGTGAGGCCTACACCAGACTCCAGCGTGCCGGCGTCGATGTGGTCTACGGCACCGACACCGTCGAACACCCCGTCAGCCGGGTCAGCGCGGCCCCTGCTATCGCCGAGGTGCTGTGAGCCGGTTCCGGTTCCCAACCCGGCCGCGCTCGCCGTCCTACCGGACGCGGATGCTGCTGGTGCTCGTGCTCGGCTGGGCCGGCCTCCAGGTCGCACGCTTCCTGTTGCCCCCGCTGTTGCCCCGCATCACCGGCACACTCGGTCTCTCGCCGGGCGGTATCGGGCTCGCGCTGACGGCGTTCGGTCTGGTGTACGCCCTCGTCCAGTACCCCAGCGGCACCTACTCGGACGTGCTCTCGCGGGCGACACTGCTCGTGCCGGGGTTTCTGGTGCTGGTCGCGGGTATCGCGGTCGTCACGGTCGCGGTGGCCCCCGTCGTGTTCGTCGCCGGGCTGGTCGTGTTCGGTGTCGGAAAGGGGCTGTTCGCGAGCCCCTCGCGGGCGCTCGTGAGCGACCTGTTCGAGGAGCGGCGCGGGCGGGCCCTCGGTGTCTACTCCGCCGGAACCGACGTCGGCGCGCTCGCCGCCTCGGGGCTGGCCGTCGTCACACTCGCGGTCGGTGTCGGCTGGCGGGTCGCGTTCGTGCCGGTGGTGCTCGCGCTCGCGCTCGTTGGGCTGCTCTTTGTCGTCTGGAACCGCGAGCCGTACGCGCTCCGGCGTGTCGAGCTCTCGCCCCGGGAGACCGCCGGTCGCATCGCCGCCACCCGCGACCAGCGCGAACTCGTTGCGGTGTACGCGCTGTTTTACTTCGTGGTCGGCGGGCTGACGAACTTCTTTCCGACACTGCTGGTGGAGGCCGGCTTCTCCGAGGCGGCCGCCGGCGGGAGCTTCGCGCTGCTGTTCGCGGTCGGACTGGTGGCGAAACCGGCGGCGGGTGAACTCAGTGACCGCTTCTCGCGGCTGGCCGTCGGCAGCACCGCGCTCGCACTCGCGGCGGCCGGACTCGCGCTGGTGCTCCTCGCGCCGGCGCTCCCGGCTGTCGCCGCCGGGACGGTGCTCGTGGCGGCCGGCTACAAGACGCAGTTCCCGATCGCCGACGCCGTCGTGATGGAGGCCGCCCCCGAGGGGAGTGTCGGGGCCGACATCGGGGCGGCCCGGGCGATATTCCTCGCCGCGAGCGCGCTCGGCCCCGGTGTGGTCGGGGTGGTGGCCGAACTGGCAAGCTTCGCGGCCGCGTTCTGGCTGCTGGTCGCCGGGTTCCTCCTCGCGGCGGCCGTGCTCGCCCGCCAGCACCGGCGGTAGTCTCAGCGTCCGTCGAGCAGTTCGTAGCTGATGCCCTGCTCGCGGAGCGCCTCGGTGTGTGTGGCGACGGTACCGCTCGCCGCCAGCAGGAGGATATCCAGCCCCCTCGCGGCGGCATCCGGCACCGCGCTCGCGGCCCCGAAGCGGATGTCCGGCTCCAGTCCCGCGTCGCGTGCCACAGCCAGCCCCTCGGGCGCGTCCACGGCGAGACGGTCCTGCTCCGCGGCGAGACTGGCCACCAGGTCCGTGTCGACGGCCCCGCTCCCGCCCTCCTGGACCGGCGGGACCGCGAACACCGTCACCGTGCCGAGTTCGTAGTCGATGACACCCTCGACGTTCGTCACACCGACCTCCCGGCCGGCCGTGGCGTCTGTCACCGTCACCGCGGTTGCACTCCCCGCCGTCCCGGGGTCGGCGTGCAAAACGCCGTCCCGCATCGAGAGCGAGACCCGCTCACCCTCCGACAGGTCCGCCGCCGCCAGCACCGTCTCGACACCGACCTCCTCGAGCACCTCGGTTGCGACGTACTCGACGAACTCCCGCAGCGTGTCGGTCTCGGAGATGAGCCAGTCGACACCCTCCTTTGTCGTCTCGTAGCGACCCCGCCCCTGCTTGTCGACGAACCCGCGGTCGGCGAGTTCCGCGAGGTAGTTGCTGACCGCCTGTGTCGTGAGACCCACCGCGTCGGCGATCTCGCGCTGGTTGACCGCCGGCTGGCGCTTCGCGACGGCGACCAGAATCTGGTAGGCCGTCGCCGCCCGCTTGCTCTCCAGCACGCCCGCTGTCCCCGCCGGGTCCGACATACACGCTCGTTGGTGCCCCCGGTCCAAGTCGTTTGTCCCCCGCGGACCGCGAACGCGGGCGCTCTCTGTTTGCTGTGTCTGGCGACACTCACTGTCCCGACGGTCGTGCTCAGTCGTCGCCGCTCGCCTCGACGACCCCCTCGACACTCCCGAGTTCGAGCCCACCGCCGATGGTGCGGTTCGGATAGGGGATATCGATGCCCTCCTCGTCGAACCGTTTTTTGACCGCCTGGACGTACTCCCCGCGGACCTTCACGAACTCGCCCCGCGATGGGTCACCGATCCAGATTCGTGACTGCAGGCCGACCGAGGAGTCGCCGAGTTCGATCAACCGGACCGACGGCTCCGGGTCATCGAGTATCCCCTCGTGGCGGTCGGCCTCCTCGAGTATGATCTCGGTCGCCTGTTCGATGTCGTCGCCGTAGCCGATGCCGAAGACGAACTTCAGCCGCAGTTCGTCCGCGTCGACCGGGTTCTTCAGCACGTCGTTCGCCAGCTGCGCGTTCGGCACCGTCAACAGCTCGTTGTCGAAGGTGCGCACGCGGGTCACGCGCAGGCTGATATCCTCGACGACGCCGGCGTTGTCGTCCCACTCGATCCAGTCACCGATACGGAACGGCCTGTCTGTGAAGATGAACACGCCCGCGACGAAGTTCTTTATGACGTCCTGCAGGGCGAACCCGATTGCGAGTGTCGCGGCCGCGCCGATTGTCGCGAGCGCCTGCAGGAAGTTGCCCAGCCCCGCCGCGCCAAAGGCGACCGTGACGGCGGCGAAAATAACGAGAAAGTTGACGAGTTTCCGCAGCGGCTTCCGGGCGTGTGCATCGAGGCCGCGCGCGTCGGCGACACGGGAGAAGACGGGGCCGACGACGAGTCTCCCCAGAAGGTAGACGCCCGTCAGCGCGAGGACAAAGACCGCGGCGTCCACTATCGCACCCGGGAACGGGACGAGGCCGTCGAGTTCACCCTCGATTGGGCCGGCGGTCCCGTTCTGTAGCACGACCCAGGGCGGTCTCATCGCTGTATCACTGCCGTGTGTCCACGCGTCTCGACGACCGACGCGGAGGCGCGCTCGGCCAGCTCTCCGGCGAGGCTCTCCGTGTCCGTCCCGGCACGCGCCGAGCGGTGGAACTTCGCCTTCACCAGGTCACGGCTCTCGAGTTGGCTGTCGAGCTCGTCGACGACCGGTTCGATACCGTGCTTGCCGACCCACAGCGTCACGTCCAGTTCGTGTATCCGACCGCGGCGACTCGCGTCACTCATACACTCCCCGGTAACACCTGCCGGAATATAACGTCTACTAGTCGGGGTCGCCGGGAGACCGGCCCACGGGCCGCCCGAGAGACCGAGTCGAGGAGAGCCCCCGCTCGGGCCGGGGAGCCGCTCACTCGTACGGGTACCGGTCGTGTTCGCCACAGTCACACGTGAGAACGACGTGGCCCGACTGCAACCGGACGCGGGCGTTCCGGCCGGGGCGCAGGTACGTATCACAGCGGTCACAGGTGAACCGCACGAACCCGCGCGGGAGTTCGATGCGGTTGCGCTCGGCGACCCGCCGTGCCCGGCGGACGTACCGGCGGGCGCGCTCCTCGCGGCCCTCGGTTGCCGCCTCACGGGCGAGTTCGTGCAGTCGCTCGATGCGCTCCGTGGCGAGGCTCACGCCGGAGAGACGCCACGACCGGTCGTATAGCTTGTGCTGTCGGGCGAGCCATCACGGCGCTCGTGCAGCCTCGACGGGGAGCGGTGACGGTCAGGAACACCGGCGAGCGGCGCACCGTCGCGGTCTCTCTGGACGACCGGGCGTTCACGCGGTACGACGAGGCGGCCGGCGACTGGGTGCTCGACCCCGGGCGCTACGCGCTCGCTGTCGGTCGCTCCGCCCGGGTGACACCGCTCGAGGTGGGTGTCGACGCCGCGTCGGTGGGGTGACCGGAGCGGTCAGCCCTCTGTCGAGGTCTCCGGCGTTTCGGCCTTCGGCACCCGGACGTACAGCGTCCCGTTCTTCCGGAGCGTGGCGGTGGCCCCCTCCGGGTCGAGGTCGGTATCGGCTGGCAGTTCGACCCGGCCGTCGAGCGCGAGACCCCGGCCGGGGAACCGCATCTCGAACCCCTCGCGGTGCTCGCGGAACCGGTCGACCCGGACGAGAATCGCCCCGTCCTCGTAGCGGGCCTGCACGTCCTCGCCCTCCGCCCCCGGCGCGTCGAACACCGCGAGGTACGCGTCCTCGCTCGCGAGCAGGTCGACCGGGAGCTCCCGGCTCTCCTGTGCGCGGCCCATCGCGCGGCCGACGGCCTCGACCGCCCGCTCGCCGACCGCCTCGCCGACGTCGCGGATCACAGTGTCACCTCCTCCAGCGGCTCCGTCCCGCCGCAGTACGGACATGTAAAGTCCGCTAGCCCGACGTCCGGGGACATGTCGTACGTGTAGTGCATCTCGAACATGTCGAGTTCGCAGTCCTCGTCGGTGCAGACGACCTCGAGTGTGCGCGGCATACCCCGAGATTGGAGCGGACGGGTAATCAAAGCCGCGGCCGGTGGCCACTCACCCCCCATTCGACCTGCCGACCGGGTGCTCTCTCGGCGACCGGTGGCACAGGTTTTTATCGCTCTATCACCAACAGTGGTGTATGAAGACCGGAAAACTCGTACTGTACGCCGTCGCCGGTCTGCTGGCACTCGTGGTAATCGGCTTCGTGGTCAAGACAGTGCTCGCTATCGTCTCGCTCGCGCTGTTCGCGCTAAAGGCCCTCGCCATCCTCGGGGTGCTCGGTGGACTCGGCTACGCCGGCTACAAGATATACAGCCTCGTCTCCGGGGTCTCCGGCAGCACGGACTCCGGAACCGCGAGTCGGGAGACGACCGACGGGCTCTCCATCCCCGATATCGGCACGGGCAGCGGTTCGACGGAGGCCGAGACCACCACGGACAGCGACCTCCAAGAGCAGTACCTCAACGGTGAGATATCCGAGGAGGAGTTCGAGCGCCGACTCGAGCGCCAGATAGACGACAGCGAGTACGACAGCATCGACCGGGAGCTCCAGCGCGACCGCATCTGAACGGTTCTGCCACACTCCGTCCACACCGCCTGCCGGTCGTCGAACCGTAGACGCCGTATCACCGCCACGAGAAGAACGGCTCTGTCGGCCGGTCGACCGGTTCCTGGGGAGTAGTCACGTTTATAAGACGTGTTTGTGTATCTCTGCTCGATGGCCAGCGTCGACCTGTTTGCGAACGGGGTGTTGTTGCTGATGCGACTGGTCGTGTTCGGGATGGCACTCGGGCTGACGCTCATCAGTTTCCGGTCATACCGCGAACAGCCGACAGAGCGGCTCCAGTTCGCGTTTCTCGGGTTCGCGTTCATCAGTATGGGTGTCGCGTTCACCACCATCGTCGGCCAGCTCGGCAGCGACGCCGGGGAGACGACGCTGGTGCTGTTTCGCACCGTCGAGACGGTGCCGTTCATAATCGGGTTCACCATGTTCTATCTCTCGCTGTACCGGTAGCTGTCGTGAGGTATCCGCACAAATCCGCGGTGTTTATGAACCCGGGACTCGATAGAAGTGTCAATGAGCGACTCCACACAGGTGACACGGCTGTTCGGTGGTCCGGGGAGCGGGAAGACGACCGCGCTCCTCGACCGGGTCGAGCAGTTGCTCACCGACGAGGATGTCGACGTGCGTGACGTGCTGGTGGTCTCGTACACACGCGCGGCAGCGGGGGAGATCCGCGAGCGACTGGCCGACCGACTGGGGATAAATCCGCACAAGCTGAAGGGCAACGTCTGCACGATGCACGCGAAGGCCTACGACCTCCTGAACCTCTCCCGGGGTGACGTCGTGGGTGAGTCAGAGAAGGAGGAGTTCTGTGACGACTTCGGGATCGAGTTCGAGGGTGAGTACGAGGGGTCACGGCGGCGCTCGGCGCGCTCGACGGCGCTCGGCAACAAGATAATCTCCACCAGCCAGTGGCTCCAGCGCACCGACCGCGAGGTGGCAGACTGGTACGACGTCCCCTTCCAGTGGGACGAGGAGCGGGTCCGTCTCCCGCCGGAGATAGACGACCGCGCACAGACCGGCAACAAGTACACGCCGACCTGGTCCAGCGACGACGACCGTCTCGACATCCCCGAGGCCATCCGGGCCTGGCGCTCCTGGAAGGGCACGAACGACATGGTCGGGTTCGCCGACATGCTCGAACGGGTCGAACAGCGCTCGTTGCTCCCCAGTGTCGAGTACCTCGTCATCGACGAGTTTCAGGACATCACCACCCTCCAGTACTCGGTCTACGAGGAGTGGCGCCCCTACATGACGCGGGTGCTCATCGCCGGCGACGACGACCAGGTCGTCTACGCCTGGCAGGGCGCGGACCCGGATCTGCTGCTCGACGAACCCGTCGACGACGACAACGTGCTCCCGAACTCCTACCGACTCCCCTCGCGCATCCTCAACGTCGTCAACCAGGAGATAACACAGATCGACAGACGCCAGGAGAAGGACCTCGAACCGCGGACCGAGGGTGGCAGTGTCGAGGCGATACGGAACCGGTCGATGCTCGACGTGACCCGCGAGGTGCGCCGGACCGTCGAGGAGACCGACGAGACCGTGATGGTGCTGTTCCGCGCGCGCTACCAGATGTTCCAGTTCATCGAGGAGTTCATCGACCAGGGCATCCCGTTCAGCTGTCTGACCGACCAGCGGATGTGGACCGACCGTCTCGCGGACTACGTCAGCGCGGTGGAGGCACTCGACGAGGACGACCCGCTGACCGGACTCCAGGTTCACCGTCTGGCGAAGATGCTCGACGAGTGGGCGTTCGGCACGAGCGACCGGGACGACCTGTTCGCCGCGCTGGAGGAGAGAAAGGAGGAAACCGGTATCGAGGACCTGCCCGAACTGACAATCGACCCCGAACTGGTGCGCGAGCACGTCCCGCACCACCCGGCCCCCGCCGACGCCGCCGATATGCTCCGGAACGTCACCAGTTTCCAGGAGCGGTCGATCCGGGCGTACTTCGCGAGCCCCTACCGTGGGATGGCGTGTAACCGGGTCCGCGTCGGCACCATCCACTCCGCGAAGGGTCGCGAAGCCGACCACGTGTTCGTGGCGACCGACCTCACGGAGAAGGTGGTCGAACAGATGGCCGCCACCGTCGAGCAGATGGGGAAACCGGTGCCGGGCGATGAGGAGTTCACCAAGCGGACGAGTCCGGTCCCCACGATGACCGACAACGAGCGCCGCGTGTTCTACGTCGGGATGTCACGCGCCCGCAAACGGCTCGTGTTGCTCGAACGGCTCGTCGACGGTGCCCCGACGCTCCCGGTCGACGTGCTGTTGCACGACGAACCGACCGACGCGACGCTCGAGGAACTGCTCGCCGAGGCAAAAGCCCCCCTCGCGCAGTAACACCGCCCGCGTCGGGTGTTGTCACTGTCGGTCGATTTAAGACACCCCGGGACGAACGAGTTGTATGGCCGCTTACGGCCGGCCGTCACTCCGAGACCTGTTCGACGAGGCACCGACACCGCACATCGCCCACCCCCCGCGGACACATCACCGCGATTTCTACCTGGCGACAGACGGGTCGTTCAGGGACTCCGGTGGCGGACTCGGTGCAGTTATCGAGACACGCGACGGGGAGCGGGTCGCTCGCCTGTCTGTTCCGAACGACTCACCCGACAACAACACCGCCGAGTACCGGGCGCTGCACCTGGGACTGGACGTGCTCGCGAACCGCTCGCCGCCCGGCGCGCGTGTCGGTGTCCTCATCGACCACGACGACCTCGCGGCGAACGTCAACGCGTCGGTGCTCGCTGCCCGCGAGGGGCGCTTCGATTCCCACCACCGGGTGTCGGTTCCCCGGACGACCAGACTCCACTGGCGTGGCATCGTCACGCGCCTCCGTGACTTCGGCGAGGCACGGGCCGCACGCATCCCCAGCGACCACAACCCCGCCCACCCGCTCGCCAACACACCCGGCGAGTACGCCCACGTCGATACCGAACCCGACCGGTGTCTCCTCCCCGAGGCCCCCGCCGCCGAGGAGCGTGTCCCGCCTCCCTCCCGCGCCGACCGGCGGGCCAGCGACTGACTCTACTCTCCTCGTCTCGGCCGCCGGACCGGCACCCGGTTGCTCGCGACGACTCACTCGACAGGGTCGAACCGGACCCCGTCGAACCGCTGGCTCTCGGCCTCGCGCACGCACGCCTCGGGGTCGCGCAACTGCCCGGCGTCGACGGGTCGCACACGGTCGCCGATTTCGACCGCGCCGGTCGTGCCGGCCAGCGCCCGGACCTGCTGGCCGTCCACCTCGAAGCCGACGATGGCGAGCGTGTTCGGTTCGCGCACCCCCGGTGGTGTCGTCGTCGCGCGCGTCCACGTCAGCACCTCCCCCACCCGCTCCGAGAGGTCGACCCGCCCGTCCTGTGGCTCCCCGCAGGCCGGACAGACCGGGTGTGGCGGGTACGTGACGTGACCGCAGTCACACCGACCCGCGAGAAACGGCTCCGTGGTGTCGTCGCTCTCGCCGGTGGTGTCCTCGTCGGACCCGCCGTAGTCGCTCATTCGGCCACCTCCAGCAACGTGGTGGTGACACAGTTGCCGAACCCGCCGACGTTGCAGGTCAGCCCGCGCTCGGCCGCGACCTGCCGGGGGCCGGCCTCGCCTCGCAGTTGCCGGTAGATTTCGACGGCCTGTGCGACCCCCGTTCCGCCCAGCGGGTGGCCGCGGGCCTTCAGCCCGCCGGAGGTGTTCACCGGCAGCGACCCGTCGCGGGCGGTCCGTCCCTCGACAGCCGCCCGCCAGCCCTCGCCGCGGTCGGCCAGCCCCAGCGCCTCCAGTTGCAGCGGCTCCAGCAGCGTCACCATGTCGTGTAGCTCGGCGATATCGACCGCCCGCTCGTCCCAGCCTGCCTGCTCGAAGGCCCGCTCGCCGCTCTCCTCGACAGCCTCCATCCAGGTCGGGTCCGGCCGCTCGTGGACGACGTGTGTGTCGGTCGCCCCGCCGACACCCGCGACCCGGACGACCTGCTCGTGGTGGTCCCGTGCGCGCTCGACCGGACAGAACAGCAGCGCCGCGGCACCGTCCGTGACCGGACAGTAGTCGTACAGCCGGAGCGGGTCCGCGACGACCGGGCTGGACAGGACCGTCTCGATATCGACCGTCGTCTGGAACTGCGCGTCGGGGTTGTCGAGGGCGTTCCGGTGGTTCTTGACCGCGACGGCGGCGAGACTCTCGCGGGTGGCGTCGGTCCGGTCGAGGTAGGCCCGCGCGGCCAGCCCCGCGAACGCCGGCAGTGTCACGCCGTGTCTGTACTCGACGGGGTGGGTCAGCGAGGCGATTATGTCGGCGGCCTCGCGGGTCGAGCGGCCGGTCATCTTCTCGCCACCCACGAGCAGTGTCGCCTCACTCGCGCCCGATGCCACCGACTGCCAGGCCGCCAGGAGCCCCGCCCCGCCCGCCGCCGAGGTCTGACCGACCCGCTGTGTGTAGGCCGGCTCCGCCGCGATATCGCTCGCCAGCGCGTTCATCACGCCGGTCTGGCCCTCGAACTCGCCGCTCGCCATGTTCGAGACGTAGAGGTGGTCGAGCCCCGACGGCGCCACCCCCGCGTCCTCGAGACAGGCCGTGGCGGCCGACGCGAGCAACCCGCGTATCCAGGCGTCGTGCTCACCGAACGCCGTCATCGACGCGCCGATCACTGCAACGTCCATACCGCCTCTCTCGTCCGGGGCGGTTGTGTTCGTTTCGGTGCCCCTGTCTCCTGTCCGGGCACGCGTGTCCGTGTCGGTGCCCCTGTCTCCTGTCCGGGCACCCGTGTTCGTTTCGGTGCCCTCCGGTACCGGTCACATGAACTCGCCGAGACCGGTCTGTTCCTGGCCGGATTTCACCTCCTCCCAGGAGATATCCAGCGCCTCCAGGATACGCTCGATGGGCCCTTTCAGCGTCTTGTCCAGCATCTTCTCCCAGTCTATCTCGAACTCCTCGGGGAGCTGGTCGGCGTACTCGAAGCAGATGACGTCCGGGTCGCGCTTGAACTCCCGGTAGACGGGGTCGTCTCGCAGCTCCGGGTTCTCCGACTCGACACGGCGGAAAAAGCCCGCGTGGACGCGGTCGATGTACAGCCGCTTCGGTTTCGACCCGCGCTGGAAGTTCGTCCCCAGCACCCGGTTCGCGTACTTCGCGCCCCGGACCTGTGCGGTGTCCGTGTCGTAGTTGTCCAGCCGCTTGCCGATACCGCCCGGGATGCCGATCTCCTCCGGGTCGTTCTCGCCCGTCTGGAACCCCTCGATGACCTCCGTGACGTACTCCTTTATCTCCTGTACGTCCGCGCCGGTGACGATGCGCTCGATTACCTCGAGCTGTACCTCCTTCGTGACCGGCGCGATATCCGAGCGCTGGTACTCGAACCCCGTGATGTCGATGTTGTCGACGTCTTTCCCCTCCTTCCACACGATGTGGCCGGCGTAGCGTTTCTTCTTGCCCGCCTGGAAGAACCGCCGGTAGAGCTTCTCGAACTCGATCTGGAAGCGGTGCTCCGCCGCGTTCAACTCCTCGGCGGCGAACTCGTCGTAGGCCTCGTTTATCCGCTCCTCTATCTCGAACGAACGCTCTATCGACTCCGCCTTCTCGACGTCCGAACCCATACTTACCATGACAGAATCGGTGTTGTGGAGGACGATTCCACCGACTGCGTCCACGAAGTTCTCGTTCTCTCGAACGCTCAGGTCGTAGACGTAGCCATCGTGTGCCACCTCCGTGAGGACAGGGTCACGGCCCGAGCGGTAGTAATCACAGGTCCGGACCGTGTAGGACTCTTTCTCCTGTCGATACTTTAGCGAGTGTTTCGTTCCACGCTGTGTGAGCAGTACCGAGAGCCCACCCGCCAGCTCTCGGCTCGTCGTCTCGAAGTCGAAGTTTCGCTCGGCATACTCCGCCGAGTATCGCGGGAACTCCCGCGACCCGTCTCCCTCGACGAGCATCTGGACGAACAGCTCCTGTTTCTCTGCCGGCAGATGGAACACGAACGAGGGGATTCTCTTTCCACGGGAGCCCTGTCCGGCGAACTCCCTGAAAAACACCGCGGCGAGTTCGTTCATCATCTGGAGCTTGAGCGTCCGGTCGTCGTAGGTGAGAGCAGTCCCGCTGTCGTCTGCCGGATGCTCGATGGTTCGCTCGTCGCGCGTGTCACTCGCCACGATACTCACGGTCGTATTATCGAACAACCGGTGGTAATCGTCCTGGAGCTGTTCGAGCCAGCTCCGCCTCGACTCGGCGATACTCGCGCCGAATCGGCTGTCGGTCGTCTCGATGGTCGAAGCACTCCCCTCGGGGACGTACGCACCCAGGAGACGAAGCAACGCTTCGCCGTCCTCGCTGTCGAGGTCGATGTACCGCTGGATCTCGACGGTCTTGTCCAGTCCGCGGTGGTGCTCGTGACCGAACCAGACAGCCTCGTCGTCCGCGCAGACGCGTTTGGTTTTCCTCGTGACTCCGCCGGAGCCCCGACCGTCCTCGTACGTGCGTGTGTACCCGTCCAACACCTCGTACACGTCGATTGTCTCTATCTCGTCGGTTTCCGGCAGACCTGGAACACGAAGCGGTGACTCGACCTCGTCCGGGGGTGTCTCGACCAGTTCACCCTCGCTCTCGACGACGTAGGAGTGGTCCCGTGTCGTGACCGACTCGCCGAACTTGTGCTGTAGCTTGACAACTGGTTTGTCGGTTTCGTGGCGGACAACCTGCTCAATCGGACTCCACTCGGACTGCCCGTCATCGTCCACGGATAACGCATCCCAACCATCTAGTGTTGCGTACTCCTTCGACGGTTCGACACCGGTGACAGGCCTGCCGTCGACGGTGATTACGGTGTCCTGGGCCGGAGACTGTGTCGCACGCCGGTACAGTGCCTCTATCGGGCAGATCCGGACCATCCCATCGGGGTCGCGGACGACGACTGGACGCTCTCCGGTTACACTGTCTCCATATATAACATTTTTGCCAAGTTCGTTCGTGATATCCTCGGTAAACTCTATCACCTCCCTGCCGGTGGCGGTTACTGCTCCCCCCATCTGCCGGTCGTAGAGGCGGAACCGGTCCCACCCGAGAACGCCGTAGAGAGACTGACCGACCGCCTGGAACCTGCCGTTGCGGCCGGCGACCAGTGTGTGGTTGTCCTCGACTGTCACGCAGTAGACACCGTCGTCGGCTGTACTCCGTGAACCGCTCCGGTGCATCCGGAACGAGTTCGTCCCGGTCTCTGCGCAGTAGATTCGCCAGCACCCGCTGTCGCGGCTGTAGTTCGCGGTCAGACCGAGATGGGTACAGAGGCGCAACACGTCGTCGCGCAGACGTTTGCTCGACGTGGTGAACCGCCACGACTCCGCCTGGCGGTCGCCGTCTCCGGCGAGGAGTGTGTCGAGAAACGCCTGTTTCTGCTCCTCGCTCGCGTCGAAGACGAACTCCGGAATCCGCCTCTCGTGGCTCGTCCCGCCACAGGCATCGCGGAGGTACTCGCCGAGCAGTCGCGAGGTGACCTGATAGCTCCGGTCGTTCACGCGGTAATCGAACCCCATCCGGTCGAGCAGGTGACCGATGCGGGTGGACTCACCTCTGCCGCCGTCAGGTACCGCGGCCCCCTGGGCAATCTCGACAGTGGTCGCCGGCCCGCGGACGTCCGCTCCGACCTGCTTCGACTCCGAGGTGTACACGTTCCCTTCGGTGATGTACCAGGCCAGCAGTTCACCGAAGTCGTCGCCGTCGTAGGTCCGTGGAATCCACGTGCGGTTCGCCTCGCTGTGGACGTAACTCTGCTCACACACCGACTCGATGTACGCCCGGTGTCTCTCGAACTGCTCGGGTGTGAACACGTACCCCTCGACTCCGGGGTCGTCTCCACGTCTCGTCGGTGGTTCCCACCCCAACTCCGCCGTGAACGTGTGTCCGTGCACAGAGGGCCGAACCCACACCTCGTACTCACGATCGAGCAGTCGCGTGAGGTCGACCTGTTCGACGGGGTCACCGTGCTCGAACCCCCAGTCGTGGGGCATCTCGTAGTGACAGGCGTCCTCCAGCGCTCCGGCCTCCACGAACTCCCATTCGTCCTCGCTGATACCGCTCGTGTCCGCGTTCCGGACGAGCATCCGGTGGTTGGGTGTCACACGGAAGTCCATCTCGCTCGTCTGGATATCCACCAGTTCGCCGCTGTACCCGGGATAGGCCTGCGTCTCGACAACGGGTTTGCGCTCCATCTCCATCGTGTCCGGGTCCAGCGAGTAGACAGTATCCCCCACCTCCAGGTCACGGATATTCCTGACCCCGTTGGGTGTCAGCACCTCGGTGTCCGACGTGAAACAGTTCATTATCACCTTGACAGCCTGCTGCTGGCGGTCGTACTGCTCGTACTCCGGGCTGTCCGGGTCGTGGTCACTGCGGAGGGACTTTTTCTCCTCGCGCTCGGTCAACAGCTCGTCGACCATCTCCCGTATCGCGCCGTCTGGCTCCTTTCGAAACTGGGTCCCGTTCGGGGCCGTGTACGTCTCACCGTCGTAGGTCTCGGGGTCGACCTTCGTTTCCGGGGAGGCGTTGATTGTCACCATGCACATGGGATAGAGAGATTTAAGATCTAAAACGCTGACATTCTCGCGCACACCGGTGATAGGGTCGAAGACGGCACCGCCCTCGTACTCCTCGCTGGCCTGTCGACCTTTCGAGGGGAGCGCGAACTCGTCGTGTAGCTTGTGGAGGACGTACATGTCGACAGCGTCGCCCGGGGTGGTCGCGTCCTCGAGCTTACAGCCGACGAACTGGCGGACCTCGTTCCAGAAGGGGATGATACTCTGTTCCTCGTCGAGTTCGACACAGAGTTCGACGTCCCGGAGGTTGTACTCGAGTAGTCGTTCGGGGTTTTCCTCCCAGAGGTCGCCGATGTCGCCGGCGTAGCGCTCCTTTCCGATGCCGAGTTCGCGCTGGCCGACATCCTCCAGTCGGTACGAGTCCAGTTCGGTGAACTTCGTGCGCTGGTAGGCGTACAGCAGGTCGAACATCACCCGCCCTTTGACGTTCGGTCCCTGCCAGTCGCTCCGCCAGACCTCGTCGACACGCGAGAGGCGGTCGATACCGAGGCTGTGGTCGGTGCCGGGGTTCAGTTCCTCCAGTCGGTCCAGCAGATACGGCGCGTCGAAGTCGGTGAAGTTCCAGCCGGTGGCGACGTCCGGGTCGGTCGCCTCGATGTAGCCGACGAACGCGTCGAGCATCGCCTCCTCGGTGTCGAACACCCGGATGTCGGTGTCCAGGTCGACATCGGCCCTGTCGGTGCTGTTCGTCGTGTCCTCCCGGGCCTGTATCGGGGTGTAGTCGGTGAGTTCCCCCGGCGGGTTGACTCCCTCCGGGGGGTCGTACAGCCAGAGCACGTACTCGTCGCGGACGGAGTCGTGACTGGCGAGACAGATGATCGGTTCCTCGCCGTTCTCGGGGAACCCCGAGCGGTCGTCGACCTCGATGTCGAACGTGTTGACCCGCGGGGTCGCGTCCACCGCGACCGGATCGAGTTCATCGTGGTGGACACGCAGGGTCTGTCGGTCCGTGTCGGTGTCGACGGTGCGAACGGGCAGGCGGACGCCGCTGGTGATGTCCTTGTCGATGAGCAACCGGTTGGGAAACAGGATATCGGCCTCGAAGTGGTCGAACTCGTCGCGGAGTTGCCCGACATCACGGGGTGTCTGACCGAAGATCTTCACCAGACGTTCACCCCGGATGGACTCGTAGGGGTCACCGCTCTCGTCGGTCTGCTCCCAGCCGGTGATGCGGTCGTACTGTCGGAGTCGCTGTTCGGTCGCCTCCTCGACCGGGGCGTAGAAGTACGGTCTGAACTCCAGAACGCGCGCGTGGACCGGGTCGCCGTCGGCGGTCCGGCCGAAGACGTGCACCACGGGGTACTCGTCGTCACCGCGGCCCTCGACGGTGTAGTCGACCTGCATCACGGCGACGTCGACAGTCTCCTCGACGGCCGGGAACCGCTCGCCGGTGACGGACTCGCGCTCACCCGTGCCGGCCACTGCCTGCGCCTCCGCGGTCACCGGCCGCCCCTCGGTGTACTGTCCCAGTTCGGACTGTCCCATGTTCTCTACTGTCGGTGCCCGCAGATAAAAACACCTGCGACGTCTGCCCGTGCTCCCCGCGCGACGGGGTCCGTGCACCGGCCTGCCGCCCGGACACCGGCCTACCGCCCGTGCACCGGCCTGCCGCCCGGACACCGGCCTACCGCCCGTGCACCGGCCTGCCGCCCGGACACCGGTATCCGCGGGTCCACGTCTGTCGGGAGCAGCCCCGACTCCGCCGGTCTGGCAAGTAGTTGATAACCCTCCGGCGTGTACGCGGAACCAGACCATGGCAACAACAGGCAGTGAGTCTGGGTTCAGCGTCGAGTGGGTGCTCGTTGCACTCGCGGTCGGAGTGACACTGCAGGCAGTCGGGTGGGTCATCGAGGTCAGTATCTTCACCGGACTGCCGGCGTACTTCCTCGTCGGTCTCCTCACCGCGTGGGGGAGTCCCGGGAACACCCTCGTCGAACCGGCGGTTGCGGCGTTTCTCATCGTGGTCGTCGGGTTCGTCCTCGACAACCTCCTCCTGACGGTGCTCGTCGTCGGTATCCCGCTGGCGGTAGCCTACGGGCTGGCCGGACTGCTCGCCGCACTGCTCGGCGCGTACCTCGGCGAACGGTTTCTCGACACCTCCTGAGACTGTTGGACAGAAATCACACGGATTTTGCCCGGCAGTACGAACTATCCGCATCGACAGTCGGGGGCAACCCCCCTGGCATCCGCCTTCTCTGTGAAACATCACGATGACGACCCGGGATTCCGCTGTCTCACACATCGGGTGTTCCTCTCCTCCTGGTGGTGACCGGTCGCCGGTCTCGGCGACACCGGCGGAACCTGCCCGTCCCGGAGTGGACACCCGGGCGAGGACTTCCGAACGGAACTGGTCTCGATACCGACGGAGACACCGCGATTCGATATAGCAACATACAGTTTACGGCTCCGCACGTGGGGTTCGATCCCCGGCGAATCGGTCACTCCAAGCTTTAACTCTGTTCGCGTCACACATCACGGTATGGCATCGAGCGGCTCCCGTCGACTGTTCTCGTTGCTCCGCGTCCTCGCGGCCGTCGTCGTGCTGTTTTTCCTGTCGATTGCGCTGTTCATGACCATCGTGTCGGACAGTCTCGACGAGGAGGTCGATGACGACGAATCAGACGACGAACCGACCAGGGACACCGACCCGGACGACGACACCGACAGGACAGCGGACACCGGGCCGGACGACGACACCGACAGGACAGCGGACTCGTCCTGAGTGGCCCCCGCCACGGGCCGGGTGACATCCGACCACCGGATGACCGGCCTGCCGGACAGACCGTTCCGACCCTCGACAGGAACCGGCAGCGTACCGGCAACACTCTCTCCCCTCGCCACAGTGGCCCGGTCACGCGGGCCCCGTCGGAGTTGATGTCGGCACCGCCCGGTGTCTGTCGGGGGCCGGCATCTCACCGGTTCCGTAGCGGTCTCCGACATGTCGTATCAAACGACCCGGCTGGTCACCCGGTTCGGCCACGGTACGGCAGGAGTCCACGCAACACGACAGGTGTCGGAACGCTCGTCGCTCTCTCACCATCCGGTCGGCGTGTACGGGTCGTCCGATAAACCGTATACCGCGATACAGAATCCGATGCGACGAACGGCCCTGCCGGTGTCTCGGGTCAGCGGGCAGCAGGTAGCGAGAACAGGGCGGGAACTACCGTTCGTCGGAGTCGAGGACGCGGATCTGGTCACCGCGCACCGTCACGGGGATCGGGACCGTCGCCTCGTACAGTTCGACGGTCACCTGGTCTTTGCCCTCGTCGATGCGCTGGACCTGTGCCTTCTCTCCCTTGAACGGGCCGGCAATGAGTTCGACGATATCACTCTCGGCG
Organism: uncultured Halobacteriales archaeon; assembly: GCA_964520075.1. Classification (GTDB taxonomy): domain Archaea; phylum Halobacteriota; class Halobacteria; order Halobacteriales; family Haloarculaceae; genus Halovenus. The sequence goes on from CAZFMN010000009.1 coordinate 39,569, forward strand.
ATCCCCTCGACGTCGGGGGTCGGCGAGAGGAAGTGTTCGACCTCGGACATCGAGGTCTGCCCCTCGACGACACCGCGGGCGTGGGGAATCTCGTCGAGGATGCGGTCGAACACGGCGCTGTCCTCGGCCTCGACCATGACGTACGAGGTCACCGAGTCAGGTGCGAGCGCCGCGTGGACCGACTGTTCCTCGCGGGTCATTATCATGTCCGCGACGGTCTGTTCCTGGCTCGCGGTCGTCTTCACGGCGTAGATACCCACCGTCGTCACCTCACCAGCAGCGTCGCAGTCCGGTCGGAGATGCCCGGGCCGCCCGGGACAAACGACATGAGCACGAACATCAAAAAGCCGATGAATCCGACCAGGAGGATGCCGATGCCGGCGATCTTGGCAACCTGGCTGAACTCCTCCCACGAGGGTGTGCTCGCGAGTTTGAGCACCCGGACGTAGGAACTGACATCCGTCGGTGTATTCATACATCTGGGTTGCCGCTCGGGGGTTTTCTATCTTCCGAAGGGGGCTCCGGCCGAGACCGACAGCCCGATACCACTCCCCGGGAACATCCGCACATGACCGATTCGGAACCACCGGAGCAGCAGGCGGGTCTGTCCGCGGTCGACCTCTCCGAGAAAACGGCGCTGGTGACCGGGTCCACGAACGGTATCGGGCGGGCGGCGGCGCTCGCGCTCGGCCGCCTCGGCGCGACGGTGCTCGTCCACGGGCGCGACCGGTCGGCCGGACAGAGCGCCGTCTCCGAGATCGAACGGACGGCCGGCGACGCCCGCTTTCTCCGGGCCGACCTCGCGGACCCCGGGGCGGTCTCCGAGTTCGCGGCGGCTGTCCGCGATGCCGTCGGGAGTCTCGACGTACTGTGTAACAACGCCGGGGGTTTCTTCAGAGATCGCGAACGGACGACGCTGGGTGTCGACCGGGCGTTCCACGTCAACCACCTCGCACACTTCCAGTTGACCGCCGCCCTCCTCGATACCATCCCCGCGGGTGGCCGGGTCGTCACGACCGCCTCTGTCGCCCACCGTCTCGGAGCGCTCGAACTCGACAGCCTGCTCGACATCGCCGGGCTCTCGCCGGTCCGGGCGTACTGTCGCTCGAAACTCGCGAACGTCCAGTTCGCGTGCGAACTCGCGCGACGACTCCGCCGGACCGACCGCGATGTGACGTCGAACGCCTTCCATCCGGGTATCATCCCCGACAGCGACTTCGGTCGCGCCCTCTCCGGTCCGGTGTCGGGGCTGTTCGACCTGTTCTCGGTCGCCCCGGTCGCCGAGACAACGGCCGACGGCGCGGCGATACTCGTCTACCTCGCCGCCGCCCCGGGGGTCGCCGACACCACGGGCTCGTACTTCGCCCGCCGCCGGGAGATTCGCCCGGCACAGCCGGCCCGTGACCCCGAGAGCACGCGGCGACTCTGGGAACGGAGCGCCGACATCCTCGACATCGAGGAACCACTCGCGCCCGGTTCCAACTGACCCGTGAGTCACACCCGCTGGACTGTCACGCCGCACAGCCACGCTGGTGTTTTGTGGCTTCCGACCCAACAGAACATATGAGCAAGACAGCCACCTTCCAGCTACCGAACGTCGGCGCGGGACCGGACCCGCTCTCGTTTGCGGACCTCGCGGCGGAACACGAGTTCGTCCTGTTGCTGTTCCAGCGTGACTACCACTGCACGAACTGCCGCAGTCAGGTCCAGGCGATGGCCGCCGACTACGAGGAGTTCGTCGACCGGAACACCGAGGTTGTCTCCATCGTCCCCGAACCCGCCGAGCGACTCCAGGACTGGCAGGCCGAGTACGACCTCCCCTATCCGCTGTGTGCCGACCCGGACAAGCGGGTCAGCGAGGACTACGGCCAGCCGGTCCGGTTCGGCGTGCTCGGCGCGCTCAGTGACTTTCTCGGCCGGATGCCGATGGCGGTGTTGCTCGACTGCCGTGACGAGCCTGCCGTCGTCTACACCCACGAGGGCTCCTCCACCTGGGACCGCCCCGAACTGTCCGAGTTGCTCGGTGCCATCGACGAGCACCGCTGAGAGGGGGCGCCGTGGGCGGTCTCACACGCTCAGTCGTCGGCAACCAGTGCCGGGTCCTCGCCACGCTCGACAGTCGAGCGGTTCGTCGTGCTGTCGGTGCTGACAGTCACCAGGTCGTCGGCCGCGCCGATCAGCGACTCGTCGTGGCTGACGACGAGAATCTGGTCGACACCCAGGTCGTACATCGCCTCGACCAGTTCGAGCAGCTGCGAGACGTGTCCGGCGTCCAGAAACACCGTCGGCTCGTCGAGGATGAGCGGCGGCATCGGGGCGGTCCCCTCGATGCCCTCCGCCAGCAGCCGGTAGATGGCACACCGCAGACTCAGGTTGAAAAGCGCCCGCTCGCCGCCCGAGAGCTGCTGCGGGTCGAGCTCCCGGTCGTCCTTCTGGACGACACGCAACCGGTACTCGCCGTCGAGTTCGAGCCGTGCGTACGTGTCGTTCCGGTACACCAAATCGAAGGTTTCGTTGAGCATCCGCTCGAGTGTCTCGACGTTCTGCTGGCGCAGCTCCGCGCGCAGGTCGGCGTACATCCGCTCGAGCTGTTCGGTCTCGTCGTGGAGCGACGCCAGCCGGTCGACTCGCGTCGCGAGCTCCGCCCGGCGCTCGCGCAGCGACTCGAGTGTCTCTATCTCCTGCTCGACGGCGCCGAGACTCGCCTGCAACGAGTCCCGTTTTGCCTCGAGCTCGTCCAGCTTCGCCCCGACCTCCTCCAGATACTCGCTCGCCTCCGCGCGTTTCTCGCGGGCCTGCTCGATGCGGTCCTCGTCGACGGCCTCGCGGAGCTCCTCGCGGCGCTCGCGTTTCTCCGCGACCCGCTCGCGGCGCTCGTCGTTTCGCTCCGCTCTCTCCTGGCGGCGCTCGCGCAGCCGGTCGCGGCGCTCGATTCGCTCGGCGCACTCCTCCAGCGTCTCCAGCAACGCCTCCAAGTCCTCGCGCCGCCCGGTGAGCTCCCCTTTCTGGCGGTTACAGTCGGCTATCTTCTCGCGACACGCCTCGGCCTGTGCACCCGCCTCCTCTGCCGCCTCGCGCCTGTCCGCCGCCGCCGCGGCACGCTCGTCGGCCTCCTCGCGGAGACCCTCGACACGCTCGGCCCGCTGTTCGAGGGTGCGCTCGCGCTCGTCGAGCAGCTGGGCCATGTTCTCGCGCTCGCGCTCGAGTCGTTCGACGGTCTCCTCGTGTTCGAGAAGCTGCTCTGCCCGGTCGTGTCTCGTCTCCAGCGCCGCGATCTCCTCGTCGAGCTGTTCGAGTCCGGCCTCGAGCTCGGCGACCTGTTCACGCCGCTCCGCGAGGGCCGCGACGTGTGGCGACCCCTCGACGGGCTGGCCACACTCCGGGCAGTTCCCCGCCTCGCGGAGCCGCTCGGCCTCGGCGACCCGCTCGCGTGCGTTCGACAGCTCGGCCTCCCGCTCGCCGCGCTGCTCCCGGCACTCTGTGAGTGTCTCCGCGAGCTCCTCCCGGTGGGCCGCCGCCTCGCCGAACGCGACCGGCGCGTCCGCGAACTGCTCGCGTCGCTCCGTGACCCGCTCGTCCATCGCCGCGAGCTTCTCGCGTCGCTCTGCTAGCTCTGCCCGCTCCTCGCCAAGTTCGGACTCGAGCTGGTCCGCCTCCTCGCGGTGCTGTGTGGCCTCGCTCTCCAGCTCCTCGGCCCGTTCGAGCAGCCGCTCGCGCTCGCCGTCGTGTTCCTGTTTCTCGACACTCAGCTCCCGTATCCGGTCTGTCAGCGCCTCTATCTCCTCGCGGACCGTCTCCAGCTCCGCACGCGCCGCCTCGCGGCGCTCCGCCCGCGAGCAGCCGTCCTCCGCAACCGGACCGACCGCATCGAGGAGCCTGTCACGCCGCTCGCGGGCCGCCGTCAGCGCCTCCGTGCAGTCCTCGATCTGGTCGGCGAGGCGCTCGCGCTCGCGCTCGGTCTCCCGGATGCGCTCGCGCAGTTCCTCGATGTCGGCCTCGAGCTCCGCGAGCTGGTCCTGCCGTTGCTCCTGTTCGGCGAGAATCTCCTCGGCGCGGTCGAGTGTCTCGCGGGCGTTCTCGCGGTTCTCCTCGAAGCGCTCGCGCTCGCTCGCCACCTCGGCGAGGGCAGACCGGTACTCGTTGCGCTGCTCGTGGAGCCCTTTCTCCTCTTTTTGCTCGATCTGTGTATCGAGTTCGCCGAGCGCCCCCTGTTTGTCGTCGAGTACGCGCTCGACCCCGAGACGGGCGTCGTTCGCCCGCTCGCGGTACTCCTCGAGCCGGCCGAGCTGGAGCAGTTCGTCGAGCATATCCTGGCGGTCGCCCGGCGAGGCGTTTATCAGCTTGTTCACCTCGCCCTGCCGGACGTACGCGCAGTTGACGAACGCCTCGGTGTCCATCCGCAACAGCTCTGTCACCCGCTCGCGGACGTCGACGGCCCCCTCGACGGTCCCGTCCGGCGTCTCCAGTACACACGTGCTCGTTCGTGCGCGCTCGCCCCGCCGGCGGACCTCCCGCTCGATGTGGAAGCCCTCGCCTGCGTGTGTGAACCAGAGCTCGACCTCGGTCTCGTCCTCACCTGCCGTCACCACCCCGTCGAGCGTGCTCGACAGCGCGGAGGCCCCGTAGAGCGCGAAGAAACACGCCTCCAGCAGTGTCGATTTCCCGCTGCCGTTCGGCCCGTGGATGACCGTCACGCCCGAACCCAGACCCAGGTCCACCTCGCCGTAGCACTTGAAGTTCCGGAGCCGTACCCGGTCGAATCTCACGAGTAATCACCCAGCTGTATCTGTCCGTCGTCGTCGTCGGTGTCTCTCTCGGGCCTGTCTGACCTGGCGTTGGCTTCGCGTCCTGGCCCGCCGCCCGCGGCCACCTCGCCGTCGGTGACTGTCCTGTCGGCGGATTCGGCATCCCCGGCAGACCCGTCGTCGGTGACCCCTCCGACCGACCCGGTATCCTCGGCAGACCCGTCGTCGGTGACCCCTCCGACCGGCCCGGTATCCTCGGTCGACCCGTCGTCGGTGTCTGTCCCGTCGCTGGTGTCGGCGGGTTCGAACAGGTCGGGTTCGGCGTCCTCGGCGAACTCGCGGACACGCTCCTCGGCAGCGTCGGCGACGTTGGCGTCGGCGACCCGGCCGGTCCGGACCAGTTCGTCGAGTTCACGGGCGGCGGTGCTCAGCCCGAGGTCCCGCACCCGTCGCTCGACCGCCCGGTCGGGGTTGGCGAAGGAGACGTCGGTCTCGGCCGACTCCTCGTCGTGGTCGCGCCGGTCGTTGACCCGCGCGACGAGCGCGCCCCGCTCGGTCGCGTCGGCCTCAACCTCCGCCGGTGTCACCCGCTCGCCGTCACCGGTCAGTGTGACGATCACCACCGCGTCCTCGAAGCTGTACTGCCGGAGCCGTTCGAGCACCCGTCCGGTTCCCTCACCCGGTTCGAGTTCGACGTCGACGTAGACGAACCGCCGGGTGTCCAGACCGCGCCGGCGGATATCGAGGCCGTCGTCGAACTGCACGAGATTGTAGCCACGGTCGTCGCGCTCGCTCGCGCTGGCGCGCTCGGTCGACCCGGGGTAGGTCAGCCAGGTGTCGAACGCCTCGAACCGCCTCGTCCGCGGGGTGTGGTCGTCACCGAGCAACAGCGCGTCGAACGCCACCGGCGACTCGTCGAGGAGCCGTCGCGTGTCCCAGTCGCCGTGTTCGAACGGCTCGAACAGGCCGTGACTCACCAGCGTGGTGTGGGCCGCCGCCGGCGGAGCCGGGTCGAACTCGTAGTCGAGCGCCTCGCGCCGGGACCGGGGCACGAAATCCAGCCCGTACAGCGCGACGTCACCGACCACCACGGGCTCGGCACCCAGTCGGGTCGCCACCCCCAGCCGCTCGAACAGGTCGAGCCACTGGCTGTCGCGCTTCGACTCGTGGTTGCCGACGACACCGTAGAACGGGATACCCGCGTCGTCGAGTCGTCGCAGCACCGACAGCGCACCCATCACGTCGGTCAGCGCCGGTTGGCGGTCCTGGAACAGGTCGCCCGCGTGGACCACCGCGTCCACCTCCGCCTCGACGGCGTCCGCGACGACCCGCTCGAACGCCGCCAGAAAATCCTCCCGCCGGACCGGCGAGTGGTACTGCCGGTAACCCAGGTGGGTGTCGCCCGTGTGCAACAGCTGTGTCATGTTCTGCGCGTACGCGAGCGACCACTAAATGGGTTGTGCGACTGGACCGGAACTGAAACTCGGTGATGCTGGCCAACGGATCTGGTCTGCTCGGCCGCGTGAGGACCGGTACGGGACCACGACTCCGGACCCCAGAACAAAGACCCGGTCTGGCCCAACACGCCGAGACCACGGTCCCCGTCTCCGCCGGGTCCGGTCTGGCCTGTCGGTCCCGGTGTACTCCACTGTTCTGTACTGTACGGTACCGTACGACACTGTCCTGTGGCTGTCTGACCGACACGACGCAATCTCGCCGAAAGCGCCATTAATTTAGAGCTCGGTCGATAACTACGGTTTATGACATACGACAGGCTGGATATTCCTTCGGAGGGTGAACCCGTGACGGTACGCGACGCGGCCGCCGACGAGTTCGACGTGCCGGAGACGCCCATCATCCCGATTCTGCACGGGGACGGCATCGGCACCGACGTGGGTCCGGCGGCGCAGTCGGTGCTCGAGGCGGCGGCCCAGGCGACCGGACGGGACATCGCCTGGCTCCGCATCTACGCCGGCGAGAGTGCCCGCGAGCGGTACGGCAAGAACCTGCCCGACGACACCGTCGACGCCATCCGCGAGTTCCGCATCGGAATAAAGGGCCCGCTGACCACACCCGTCGGTGCCGGCTACCGCTCGCTCAACGTCGCGCTCCGCCAGCGACTCGACACCTACGCGAACGTGCGACCGACCTACCACCTCGACGGTGTCCCCTCGCCGGTCTCGCACCCGGAGAAGATGGACATGGTCACCTTCCGCGAGAACACCGAGGATGTCTACGCCGGTATCGAGTGGGACCACGAGGACGAGGATGTCGAGCGGGTCCGTGAGTTCGTCGAGGACGAGATGGGGTTCGACGAGACAATCCACGACGGCCCGGTCGGCATCGGTATCAAACCGATCACCGAGTTCGGCACCAAGCGGCTCGTCCGGAAGGCAATCGACTACGCGCTCGAACGCGGCCGCGACACGGTGACGCTCGTCCACAAGGGCAACATAATGAAGTTCACCGAGGGCCAGTTCCGCGACTGGGGGTACGAGGTCGCCGAACAGGAGTACGGCGACGAGGTCATCACCGAGAACACCCTCTGGGAGGAGCGGGGCGGCCAGCAACCCGACGACGCGGTGGTGGTGAACGACCGCATCGCCGACAACATGCTCCAGCAGGTGCTCACCCGCACCGAGAGCTACGATGTGCTCGCAACGATGAACCTCAACGGCGACTACATCTCCGACGCCTGCGGTGCCCAGATCGGCGGACTCGGTATCGCACCCGGCGCGAACTTCGGGGACGCGCTCTGTCTCGCGGAACCTGTCCACGGCTCCGCCCCGAAGTACGCCGGCCAGGACAAGGTCAACCCCACCGCGATTATCCTCTCCGGCGTGCTCATGTTCGAGTACATGGGCTGGACCGACGCCGCACACCTCGCCCGGGAGGCCGTCGAGACGACCATCTCCTCGAAACGTGTCACCTACGACCTCCACCGCCAGATTCAGGGCGGCGAGAAACTCGCCACCAGCGAGTTCGCCGCGGCCGTCGTGGAGAATATCGAACGACTCGCGTAACGAGTCGTTCGGACTCTGACGGCGTAGCCGTCAGAACATAGAGACGCTCGCATGAACGTCTCTGGCTCTCGCGGTGTAACCGCGAG
>CAZFMN010000010.1:0-4421 GCA_964520075.1 uncultured Halobacteriales archaeon
GCCCGGCGGGGCGAACTGGACGAGTTCGAGGACCCGGCGAGGATGTCACGCGGCGAGTGCCGGGAGAGCGGTCGCACCGACACGCCGCGACAGACAGAGCTATATTTCGGGGAACCGACCGGGGCAGTGTATGAGCAGGTTCAGGACAGACAGCGACCCCCGCCGGGCGGTCACGTCCGCGGTCCCGGGTGAGCGATGAGCGTCCAGACCACCGAGGCTCGCGAGTTGCTGGTGAAACTCGTCCGGATACCGTCGGTATCGGGCAGTGAGGAGCCCTGTGCCCGGCAACTGGCGTCGTTTTTCGAGCGTCACGACCGCGAGGTGTTCCTCGACGAGGTCGGCAACGTCCGCGCGCCGGCCGACGACGGTGTCATGCTGACCTCACACGTCGACACCGTCCCCGGTGACATCCCCGTTCGTGTCGAGACCAGCGAGGGCCGGGACGTGCTCTGGGGGCGCGGGAGCGTCGACGCGAAGGGGTCGCTGGCGGCGATGGCGACCGCCGCGGTCCGGACGGGTGCGAGTTTCGTCGGTGTCGTCGGCGAGGAGGTCGACTCGCGGGGGAGCCGTCACGTCGTCGACACCCGCGAGACGGTCCCCGACGCGGTAATAAACGGCGAACCCTCGGGGTGGGACGCGCTCACGCTTGGCTACCGGGGTATCCTCGGGGGGACCTACGTCGGTGCCTCGGAGTCGGGGCACTCCTCGCGGCCCGAGAACAACGCGGTCCAGGACGCGATGGACTGGTGGCGTCGCGTCGAATCCGAGTTCGAGCACGACGAGTACGTCCCGGTGTTCGAGCGGGTCACGTGCAAGCCCGTCGGCTTCGACGGCGGTCTCTCGGGTGACGGACTCACCGTCGAGGCGACGATGGAGGTGAAACTGCGGGTGCCGCCGTCGTACACGACCGACACCGTCCGGGAGATCGCCGACGGCTGTCTGGAGGGCGGCACAGTAAACTGGCACGACATGGTCGACCCGGTGATGGAGAGCCCGCGAACCCCGGTCGCCCGGGCGTTCCGTGCGGCTATCCGGACAAACGGCGGCGACCCGCGGATGCTTCGCAAGACCGGCACCAGCGACATGAACGTCTTCGCGAACGCCTGGGGGGTGCCGACGGTCAGTTACGGCCCCGGCGACTCGAACTTCGACCACGCCCCCGACGAGCGCCTGCCGCTCCCCGAATATGATAAGTCAGTGGGGGTTCTTGTCGAGGTTACGGAGCGACTCCTGTGATGCAGCTCGTCGACATCGACGACTTGACGACAGCGGAACTGCACGCCGTGCTCGACGAGGCCGACCGACTGCGGGCGGCCCACGAGGCCGGCGAACAACCGACGCCGCTCCCGGACCGGACACTCGCGATGCTCTTCGAGAAACCGTCCACACGGACGCGTGTCTCCTTCGAGACGGGTATGACACAGCTCGGCGGGCACGCGATCTTCCTCGGCCCGGACGACATCCACCTCGGCCAGGGCGAACCGCTCCGGGACACCGCCCGCGTGCTCTCGCGGTACGCCGACTTCGTGATGGCCCGGGTGTTCGACCACGCCGATGTTGTCGAACTCGCCGAGTTCGCCACCGTACCGGTCATAAACGGCCTGAGTGACGCCGCTCACCCCTGCCAGACGCTCGGTGACCTGCTGACCATCCGTGACGAGTTCGGCACCCTCGATGTCTCGGTCGCCTGGGTCGGTGACGGCAACAACGTCTGCCAGTCGCTCGCGCTGGGCGCGGCGATGACCGACCTGGACCTGACGGTTGCGACTCCCCCGGGCTACGGTATCGACGACGGTGTCCACAGGCGCGCGGTCGGACTGGACAGTCCACCCGCGGAGACGACAGACCCCGAGGCGGCCGTCGCCGACGCCGACGTGGTCTACACGGACGTCTGGGTCAGCATGGGCGAGGAGGGCGCACGCGAGGAGAAGTTACAGGCGTTCGAGGGGTTCCAGGTGACAACGGACCTGCTCGGCGACCGGCAACTGATGCACTGTCTGCCCGCACACCGGGGGGAGGAGGTGACAGACGAGGTGATGGAGGGCGACCACCTCGCCTGGGACCAGGCCGAGAACCGGATGCACGCACAGAAGGCGCTGCTGGCGTGGCTGGCCGAGCAGGCAGGCGCCGCACGGTCCTGACCGCTGTCGGAGCGCCGCTCTGTGGCTCAGTCGGCTTCCAGTTCCTCGAACAGCGCCTGCACGTCGAAGACGGTGACGGACCCGCCGGTTCCGCTGAAGTCGAACTCGGCGGCGTTTTCCTGCACGACGGCGCTGTCGAGGTTGTCGAACAGCGCCTGCACGTCGAAGATATCGAGCCGGCCGTCGCCCAGCACGTCCCGGTAGAGGCCGTCGCCGTCGAGGTCACGCGGCGGGTTCTCGCCGGCGACCGGCGGCACCTCGGGCACCGCTAACGCAATATCGAGTGTGGTGGTGGCGGCCGCGGTGACGGTCCCGGTGTCGCTCTCGGGGTGGTGGCCCGCGGCGTCGGCCTGCACCTCGTAGGCACCCGGTGACACCGCGACCGTGTAGCCCCCGTTCCCGTCGGTGGTCGCGGTCCCGACCCGCTCGGCCGCGGTGATGTCCTGAACGTGGACGGTCGCGCCCGCGACCGGGTCACCACCGGCTGTCACCTGTCCGGTCAGGAGCCCCGGTTCCGGGTCGAGTGTGACGTCGTGGACGACCGTCTCACCGCTCTCGACGGTCAGGGACTCGACGACGGACTGGTGAGTCGCCGTGTCGACGTGCAGTTCGTAGGTGCTCGACTCCCCGACCGTGAGTGTGAACTCGTACCCACCCTCGGCGCCGGTGACCGCGCCCACGACGGTCGCCCCGGTGTCGGGGTCGAGCAGTTCGACGGCCGCGCCGGCGACCGGCCCGCTCGCGTCGGTGACCGTCCCGGCGACGGTCCCCGTCTCGGGTGGCTGCTCAGCGGTCACGAGGTCGATATCCAGCGGCGTGGTCTCCCCGCCCGCGATTGTTGCCGTGGTCTCGTACGGCTCGAACCCGGGCTCCGCGAGGACAACCTCGTAGCTCCCGGCCACGACATCGACCGCGTAGTCGCCCCCGTTGTTCGTGGTCGCGGTGGCGACGGTGTCGCCCGCCCCGGGGTTGTGGAGCTCGACCGCCACGCCCGCGAGCGGGTCGTCGTCGCCGGTGACAGTGCCGGCGAGCGTGCCCGTCTCCGGCGGGGTCGCGAACCCGAACTGGTTGTCGACGAGCTCCGACACCGCGTTCCCGCCGATATCGATCAGCGAGGCTGGCTTGATGTAGTTACAGTGGCCCGTGACGGTGCCGGTCAGGTCCACGTCGGTGAACCCCTCGGGCAGTGGCTCACAGTCCGACCCCGCACAGCCGAGCGCCGGGGTCCACTCCGCGACGGCGTACACCCAGCAGACGACGCTGTCACCCTCCGAGTGGTAGCTGTAGACACCCGCCTCGACACTCTCCTCGATACCGGTGGCGTACTCCTCACAGACCGTGTCGGGGTCGACCCCGCCGCCCAGCAGGGCCGCGGAGGTGACCGTGGTGTCGGTCGGCGCGAGCTGTTCCAGCGCGACGAGTGTCACCCGCCCGCCCAGCGAGTGTCCGACCACGACCAGCGAGTCGTAGCTCTCGCGGTTCGTCTCGAGCCAGTCCGCGAGCACCTGTCCGGCCTCGTCGGCACGCCCCTTCGCCGTCCACCAGCCGGTCGTCGAGTCCCACATCGCCGCGACGAGCGGCACGTCGACAGCCTGCTCGGCCAGCGCCGTGTCGAGTGCCGTCGCCTGGTTCAGCCCGTTGAACTCGTCTATCCCGTCGACTATGTCCTCGCCGAAGAGCCCGTGGACGTAGACGACCAGGTCACCACCCTCCGGGACCGGCCCCTCCTCGTCGGGTGTCTCGCCGTCGATGTAGACACTCGCCTCGATTGGGTCGGGCCAGTCGACGAGACAGCCGCCGGTCAGCGCACCGGCCGCGGCGTCGTCACTCGCGGCCGACAGACCCGCGGTCCCGGCCCCGGCGGCACCCATCCCGCGCAGCACGTCCCGCCGTCTGAGAGCTGTCCGCCTGTCGTCCTGTGTGTGCTCGCTCATACCACCCGTCCCCTGTTGTTCGCTATTGCACGATGACCGACATAACGCTGTCGGCTCCGTACCGACCGCCTCCTGTCGATCCTGTCTCTCGGATATCAACTTTTTAATCAGAGGGGCTCGTCCGTCCCGGTATGGAGTCGAAGGAGACCGACAGACGGCGGTTCCTGGAGCTCTGTGGCGCCGGTATGGCCCTCGCCACGGCCGGTTGTCTCGGTGGACCCGGCGACGGAGGCGACAGCAGTTCGTCCCCGTACGCCGACGCCCTCGTCTCGGAGGACGGTGTGGTCTTCGCGTCCTACACCGTCTGGGAGCCGGACAGTCTGACCGGTGACGACGGGACCGGAAG
>CAZFMN010000010.1:4521-37821 GCA_964520075.1 uncultured Halobacteriales archaeon
GCACCATCGGCGGCGGAGACGGCGAGGCGGCTCCGCGGGACCCGCTCCTGGCGCCCGTGCTCTCGCCGTTCCTGGTCGGGTTCGCGGCCGGGTTCGGAGTCGGGGTCACGCCGCTCGCCCCGCTTCTGGGTGTCGACAGCCCTCTCGGCGGTTTCCTCGGCCCCGGCGGGACCGGGGACGGGGGTGAGGAGTCCCCGGACCCGGAGTCGTTCGAGACCGAGATATCGGCGCTGCTGCTCACGGTCGGCACCGGCGGCACCGCCCTCCAGATACGCGGCGATATCGACACGGAGGAGGTCGACGGGTTGCTCCAGGGCTCCGCGGACGACGACACCCTCCTCGGCTACACCCGGACCGGCGAACAGAGCGGGTACACCCGGTACGAGTCCGAGCCACCGGCTGTCGGGAACGGCGAGGGCGGCGACGCCGATTTCGATGTCGATATCGACGTCGAGATGGACCAGACATCAGTGCTCGCCGTCGGTTCGGACGAAATCCTCCTGGGTGATGCAGACAGCATCGACCGGCTCACCGACGACGGGGCCGAGAGCGCGGTGTCCGAGTTCGACAGCCTCGAGTGGCTCCTGGAGACTGCCGGCGACGGGGAGGCCGGACTGACCGTCCACGCCCCCGAGGGGACCATCGAGGACGCACTGGACAGCGTCGGGAACAGCAGTCAGGGCGAGGATGTCGGGACCGTCGGCCCAGGTCCGGGCTCGGGACTGGACAACGAGACGATGGGCGTCCTCGAGGAACTGGACGTGACGCCGCTGGGTCTGAGCGGGATGGCACGCGAGCGAGACGGGGGTGACACGGTCGACATCGACATGGGGCTCGTCTTCGAGTCGGAACTCGAGAGCGACCCGCGCGAGACGATTCGGTCGACGTTCGGAACCGGGGCCGACGACACCTCCTTCGAGTTCGAGGGCGACCGCGTCGTCATCTCGGGGACGTTCACGTCCGGCGAGTCGGAGAACTGACCGCTCGGCGGCCGATCACTCCTCGACGACCTCGATACCGCGGTTGTTGATGGCCGCGGCGTCGAGTCCGACCTCCTCGAGGAACTTCTTGTACTCGCGTTCGCAGGACTCGGCGTCCTGCTGGCGCTCGGAGGCGTGGTCACACAGCGCGACCAGGTCGTCGAACATCTCGTTCGTGGCGACGATCCAGTGGTTCACGAGATCCGAGAGACGGCGGATGGGCGAGGTGAAGTGGCCGTAGATCTCGAAGTTCAGCGCGTGGTGGCCGCCGAAGGGGTCGTGCATGTACTTCGCCCGGGGCATCACCTTCATAACGGCCCACTGAATCTGGTCGAGCTGGCGCTCGGGGGCCTCCTCCAGCGTGGCGTTGACCGCCTTCCGTGGCTCGCTCCACTTGTCACCCGGAACGGAGACGCCGTCGAGATTCTGTATCTCCCGCAGGGCCTCGCTCCACTCGTCGGGCGAGGGCTGTGGGTGCACCCGGTACATCGCCTCGGTCCGCCGACTCCACATCAGTTCGTGGGTGACGGCCTTGTTCGCCTTCAGCATACACTCCTCGATGATGGTGTGGGCGCGGTCGCGGCGCGGGTTGAGCACGAGCGAGCCGTCGGCCTTTCGCTGTTCGTGCATCTCCTCGGCGAGCTCCCAGACCAGCCGGTTCTTGCCACCGAGGTCGACCTCCTCGAGCAGCCCCGGGTCCTCGAGGAACTCGGCGGCGGCCCCGGGGTCGTCGAGGATATCCTCGCACTCGGTGTAGGTCAGGCGGGCGTCGCTCCGGATGACCGACTTGTAGATCTCTATCTCGTCGTAGCCCAGGTCCTCCTTGTCGAGGTGCATCTCGACGGTGTGGGCCAGCCGGTCCTCGTGGGGGACGAGCGAGCAGACCGTCTCGGCCAGAATCGGCGGGAGCATGTGGACGGTGTGACCGGGCAGGTAGACCGTGTTGCCCCGGTCCCGGGCCTCCGACCACATCGCCGTGTCGGGGTGGACGTAGTGGCTCACGTCCGCGATGTGGACCCACAGGACGTACTCGTCTGCGCGCTCCTCGACGGACAGCGCGTCGTCGAAGTCCTGTGCGTCGATTGGGTCCGTCGTCCAGGTGGTCAGGTCGCGCAGGTCGGTCCGGCTGTCGAGTTCGGCCTGTATCTCCGCCGTGACCCCCTCGGTGCGCTGTTGTGCCTCCTCGAGTACCTCCGGCGGGAACTCGTAGGGTATCTCGAACTTCTCGAACAACTCCTCGCGCTTGTTCTCGAGGTGCCGGGCGAGCTCCTCGTCGATCTCGACGGGACCCTGTCCCTCCGGCGTCCCCGCCTGTGCCTGGTCTGTGTTGCTCATACCTCCACGTACGACCGACCGATAGTTAGTCGTGTCGGCCTGTCGAGGCTGTCCGTTCCGGTCTGTCGAGGACCGGTCGACCGGCTGGCGTGCCAGTCGAGTGTGTCACGCGGTGGTTCCGGGCGTGTGACTGTCACCCCTCGTCGGTCTCGACGGCGACCCGGTCGCGGTCGAGCGCGAGCCGGAACGTCGGGACGACACGCCGGACCCGGTCGACGAGCCCCCGGTCGACGAGCGCGTGCAGTGACGACCGCACCGCGTCGACCTCCGGGTCACCACCGGCCTCCCGGACACCGTGGAGGGTGGCGACGACACTCTGTGGCTCCTCGTCGGGCCCGGGCAGTGCCGCGAGCACCTGCCTGTCGAGCTCCGTTCCGCTCACGGTGCGGGTGCCCTCCCCGTCGCCCTCACCGACGAGTGCCTCGCCCTCCGGGGTCGCACAGATGAGACTGTTCGCGTTGCGGTAGTAGTACGCCCCCAGCTCCGATTCGAGGTACTGGTGGACCTCGCTGCCGCTGTCGAGCCCCCACCGCTCCTGCAGTGTGGCGTTTTTCGTCGGCTGCAGCTCGACGATATCGATTAGCCGCTCGCGTGCCTCCTCCGGGAGTGTCATCGGTTCCTGCTACTCGGAGCGCGGTAATCGGCGTTGTGGATTCCGGTCACCGGCCGTGACCGTCACGAGTGGGTCCCACCGGGAACCGGACCGTGACCGCCACGAGCCGGCTCCCGTCGCCGGACGATGACCCGTCCGGAACTCGACTGTGACCGCCACGAACGGGCTTTCACCGCCGCCGATTTCGGGAGCTCACAATAGCAATCCACATTAATGCGGCGACACAACAGTGCATGTATGAGTACGTCCCACGTTATCGTCGGCGACGGAATCGCGGGCAGTTCCGCCGCCGAGACCCTCAGGGAGGCCGACCCCGACGCGGACATTACGGTCATCACCGACGAGGGCGAGGCACTCTACAACCGTATCCTGATAAAGGAGTTCGCAAAGGGAAAGCTCCCGGAGGCTCCCATCTCCATCCACGAGCCGGAGTGGTACGCCGAGCGGGACATCGACCTCCAGTTGAACACGCGCGTCACTGAGGTGAACGCCGACGCCCACGAGCTCCACACCCACACTGGGGACACCTACGAGTACGACAAGCTGCTGGTCGCCACGGGAGGCACGCCCACGCAACTGCCCGTCGCGAACAGCGACGCCGACGGTGTCCACCACTTCTGGACGTTCCAGGATGCGCGTGCCATCCGCGAACACGCCGACCGGTGTGACACCGGCATCATCGTCGGGGCAGGGCTACTGGGTATCGACCTCGCGGCGGTGTGTGCCGCACAGGAACTCGACGCGCACTACCTGATGCGTGGCAACCGCTGGTGGCGGTATGCGCTCTCGCTTGAGGGAGCGGAGATCATCCACGACGCCCTCGAGGAGAAAGGGGTCAAGACGGTGTTCGACTCCGGTGTCGACCGCTTCGAGGTCGACGACAGCGGCCGTGTCGAGGCGGCCGTCGACCCGAACGGCGAGCGCTTCGAGGGGGAGTTCTGTGGCGTCGCGATCGGGCTGGATTACAACACGGCGTGGCTCGACGGCACCGGTGTCGAGTGTGACGACGGTGTCTTTGTCGACGAGCACATGCGGACCGACGTCGAGGATATCTACGCCGCGGGCGACATCACGCGGTACTACGACACCCTCGTCGGTGCGCGCGCACAGAACGGGGCCTGGGGGTCGGCAAAGGAACAGGGTGCGGTCGCCGCGAGGAACATGGTCGCCGACGCCCCCGAGGCGGAGTTCCGCTGGGTCTCCTCGTACTCTATCACCCACTTCGAGTTCCCGTTTCTCTCCTTCGGTCACCCCACCCGCGGTGACGAGGCGGCCGAGCGCAGGTACGGTGAGCAGGAGTGGCGCCGACTCGCCTTCGAGAACGGCAGACTCGTCGGCGGTGTCCTCATCGGTGACCTCTCCCAGCAGTCCGCGTACAAGCAGATCATGCGCGAGGAGCGCAGCGTCGCCGACCAGAAGGAGGCGCTCCTCCGCGAAACCGTCGACCCGGACGAACTCGAGGTCCCACCCCGGGCCTGAGAGCGGCGGTCACGCCCCCGCGGTCTCGGGTCGAGCGCCCCGTGAGTCGGTCGGAGTGGAGGCGTCGAATCCCGGTCACGGCACTCCGAGCGAACCCCGGCGGAACCGACAACCGCTCCCGGGTCGCGGCAATCGCTACATGAAATCCGAGAGTCCGGCCTGCTGGTCCTCGCTCTCCCGACTGTCCGTCTCCGCGTCGGCACCGTCGGGGCTCGCCCCCCCGTCACCGGTCTGTTCACCCGCGGTGTCTGTCGACCCTCCGGAGGAGTCACCGGTTCCGGACCCGGACAGGTCACCGGAGTCGTCTGCCTGTGAGTCGGCCGGGTCCTCCCCGGACGACGGGGCGGTGTCCTCGAAGGCCCCCTGTGAGGCGTCGGCGGCCTGCTGGTCGCGCAGTTCCGCGGCGTCCTCGACGATAGACTGGACCTTGTTCGTCGTCTCGCCGCTCCCGGTGACGAAGGAGACGTGTTTCTCCTCGAGGTCGTACCGGGCGGTCATCGCCACGGTCAGTTCACGGTTCTTGCAGTGGTGGGTCATCTCGGCGAGATACGGGAGTATCTCCCGGCGTGCGGTGCTCGTGCTGACGCCGTTGGTCTTGGCAATCTGTCGTGCGACGTAGTCGCGGGTCTCGCGGGCGCCGCGCGAGCGACCGAGCTTCGACCAGTACGTCGGCGGGCCGTACCGCGTCCAGCCGCCCTTCTGTCCGCCACGGGCCGCCGCGACACCGGCGGTCATGTTGTCCCCGGCGTACCGCCAGTAGCTGTAGTTCTGTGTCGTCCGCACGCGCCCGAGCCAGCGGTCCGCGTTCGAGAGGAAGCCGTACGCCGACGCGAGCTCCGCCCCCTCGTAGTCTTTCGGCATGTTGTCCTCGATCCAGTTTATCAGGTCGTCGGGTGTCTCGTCGACATCGTAGCTGGCCCGGAGCGCCTCCTCGGGACCGGCCTCTTTCAGCACCGCGTCGAGGAAATCGAAGATGCCCTCGGTCTGGTCGCGCTCGCTGGTGACGACATCCTCGGCGGTCAGACGGTCTCGCCCCTCCGCGAGCGCCTGCAGGTCGTTTATCGCACCCCGGAGGTCGCCGCTGTTCTGCTCGGCGATTGCCTCCAGCGCCTCGGTGTCGTACTCGACCTCCTCTTTCCGGCAGATATCGCGCAACACCGGCAGAATCGAGCGCTTCGAGACTGGGCGGAACTCGATATCCTGGCAGGCGTTCCGTAGCCCCTTCGACATGTCGTAGAACTCGTTTGCCACGAGCACAACCGGCTGGCCGGCGTCTTTCACGAGGTCCGTCGTCGCCCGGGCGCCGCCGCGGTCCGCGTTGCCGTGGATGTTGTCGGCCTCGTCCATCACGAGGAGTCGCCGGCCCGACCCGCCGGCGGACAGTGTGCCACTCTTTGCGGCCTCGCCCGCGACCTGTTCGATGACGTCCTTCGTGCGCGAGTCCGAGGCGTTGAACTCGATCGCCGGCCAGCCCCTGTCGGCCGCCAGGGCGTGGGCCGCCGAGGTCTTGCCCACCCCCGGTGGCCCGTGCAACACGACCGCCTCACGGTGGTCCTCCCAGGTGTCCGCCCACTCGCGCAACTCGTCGCGGGCCGTGTTGTTGCCCCGCAGTTCCGAGAGCGTCGATGGCCGGTACCTCTCTGTCCAGTCGGTCATCGCCCCGACTTGGGGTGAGCGGCGCTTAGGGGTTGCGGACACCCGGTCGGCGACTCTGCAACGGCCGTGCCGACACGGTACGACCGGTGCCGAGAGACAACATCCACGGTGTCGGCAACGAACCCCGGTGCCGGCACTCAGGAGGGGAGTGCCGCCCACGGTGGCGGGAGGACGCCGATGGCGGTGGAAATCACCGGGCCGAGCCAGTATATGCCGACGAACCCGAGTGTGAGTTCACCGCGGGTGGACAGAAGTCCCGCGAGCAGCACGAACGCGACGACGAACATCACCCAGATCGCCAGGGCGCGCTGTCTCTCTCCGTCCATATGTTCGCTTTGCTGTTCGCGACACTAAAGTACCTCGGGGTCGAGTGGTTCGAAACGCGAAACGTTTCGTCGTCACGGAAATCTCCGATTTCCGTACGACCCCGTGGCATTCGTCTTGAACCGACTGTAAATTCGTACTGATACTGTCGGAGAGAGTACCTGAATGTTCGTCCGTCAGTGCGAGATATCGGCCCGGCAGTTTCTCCTCGACGAGAGCACCGACCCGAAGGCGGCGACGTATCTCCCGGGGCCATGTCTCTGCTGTCCACGTGCGTGATGTCCTCGGGCAGGGGGCCGACGACGAGGCCGACATTCCTCAGCACGCACGCGAGAGAAACTTCCACACCGGGTCTTCGACGGTCAGGCAGCCTGGACTACCGCGTGGCGACCGGCACTCACGCGAACGACGGCAGTCGCTCGGTGTACCCCGCCTCCCGGGCATCCGCCAGCAGGGACGCGACGGTGTCGGTCTTCGCGCCGATGTAGGCCGCCGGGTCCTCGCGGTGGGTCGCTGCCGCCTCCCGCTTCGTCGCCTCGTACTCGCGGCGCGCGTCGGCGTTCTCCCGGAGATACTCCCGGAACAGCAGCTGGTTCTCGACGCGCTCGTCACCCTGCACGTGGAGTTTGAGAAACACCGCACGCCCGTCTGTCCACCGCGACAGCACGATACACTCCCCGTCGTCCGTGGACAGTTCGAAGCTGTCCCCCGCTATCGTCTCCGCGGCGGCCCGCATCGGCTCGTACGCCTCGTAGACGGCGAGCACGTCGAGTTCGGGCTTGCCCGGCACGTCTGGGATCGCGGTGCTGCCGACGTGGAAGACGCCGAGCAACCCGTCCCCCGAGGCCGCCTCGATTCGCTCACGCTCGCGCTCGTACCTGTCTGTCCATACCGGGTCGGGTTCGAGTCGAACCTCCTCTCGCGGGTCCATGCGTCTGAGTTCAGCGGTTGCTGACGGAAAATATTTACGATTTAGATTGAAATTATTTCTCACTTACTTCTTCGGGCTCCGGAGTACATGTACCTGTCGGTCGTCGACGAGAGCCGGCCGCTCCGGGGTGTGTCACCGGTCTCACCAGGCGTGTGACGCCGGTAGCCAGCCGCCGGGTACGGGGTATCGACGGCCGAACCCGGTATCTCGGAGTCACTCGCGGAGTCTGGCGACGGGTTCGTCGTCGGTTCCGTCGAGTTCGACCAGACCATCGTCGGCGAGGTCGGAGAGGAGTCCGCGGAGCCACTCGCGGCCGTGCGTGCCGTCGGGTGCGTAGTCGACCCGCACCCGCGGGCCGAGGTCGTCGAGCGCGAGTGCGCCGTGTTCACCGAGTGTCCGGACGATGCGGCCGCGGAACTGCCGGCGACTTCCCTCGAACGCGGGCTGTGTTGGCACGTCGGGGGCGGTGAAGTCCCCGGTGGCGTAGGCGTGACACCACCCGCGCCAGGGACAGCCCTGCTCGTCACACCGGGGTCGCTTCTCGCAGACGGTCCCACCCAGTTCCATTATCGCGTTGTTCCAGAGCCGGGATTCGCCCTCGGGCATGAGCGCGTTCGCGACCATCTCGTAGGGTGGGTCACCGTCGCCCTCGCCGGCCTCGCGGATGCCCTCGACGGCGCGGTAGAGCACGCGCTTGACGTTGGTGTCGACGACAGCCCGGCCGTTGTCGAACGCGAAACTCGCCACCGCGTTCGCGGTGTACGGACCGACCCCCATCAGCGTCTCCAGCTCGTCCGGGTCGCGGGGGAACTCCCCGTCGAACTCGGTCTGGACCTGTTCGGCAGCCTCGTGGAGGTAGCGGGCGCGGTTGTTGTAGCCGAGCCGGTGGTCGGTCCAGAACGCGACCACCGCGGCGCGGTCGTCGTCGGCCAGGTCCGCGACCGTCGGCCACCGGTCGACGAACTCCGCCCAGGCCTCGACGACCCGACCGAGCTGTGTCTGCTGGCTCATCACCTCCGAGACGAGTATCTCGTAGGGGTCTGTCGTCTCCCGCCAGGGGAACTCCCGGTGGTCCTCGCGGTACCACGAGCGGAGCGCGTCCCGCATCGCCTCGCGGTCGCTCTCCCCGGGGAGGACTGGCTCGCGGCGCTCTGTCATCTGTGCGCTGTTCGGCCCGGTCCGGCTTGTGTATGCCGGTTGTCCCTCCGGGGGAGCCCCGGGTCCGGAGTAGGCAGCCCTCGTCGTGGCTCCTCGACAGCGACTGTTTCGGGTGGACGAGCGGGACGCGCGTCGGGACAGACGATTCGGGTCACGGTCGCTCGACGGGGACGACCCGCTCGAACAGTGTCACCCGC
The DNA here is from genome assembly GCA_964520075.1 of uncultured Halobacteriales archaeon. Taxonomy (GTDB): domain Archaea; phylum Halobacteriota; class Halobacteria; order Halobacteriales; family Haloarculaceae; genus Halovenus. The sequence continues at coordinate 13,195 of CAZFMN010000010.1, forward strand.
CCGTCGGCGCGCAGCGTCAGCGTGAGCGCCGCCTCGGTGACGTTCGCGACCTCCTGTGACCGGAACGTCCGGCGGTCGATCTCGAGTTCGAACTCCCCCTCACCGCTCTGACCGAGCCGGGTGATCTTGTCTGTCGCGAACCCTATCTCGTCGAGAGCGAGCTTGTACGAGAGGAGCGGGTTCCCGGTGACGTTCGAGACCGCGACGGTCGTCGTGGGCACCGAGAGGTGCAGGGTGTCCTGACCGCTCGCCGACCGCTCGAGCGCGACCGTGCCGGGTTCGGAGACCACCTCGACGGTCGCCGTGCCGCTGCCAGGGTCCTCGAACCCGTCCTCTGTCCCGATCTCGAGCGGACCGGCCGGTCCCGTCGCGAGCGTCAGACCGAGGATACAGACAACGGCGACACCGGCCACGACCCGGTCGACTCTCATCGTCTCTGCCGAGACACTGCCGGGTGGAAAGCGTTGTGCTTGTCCGCCGTCGCTGTCCGGCACGTCGCGTTCCCCGCCACCATCCCGGGTGCTGTATCACCTGTCACGCATCGCGCGAGGAGTCGGCACGGGGTCGGCGGTGTGTCACCCCCTGTGGCGTGTCGCGGTCGAACGGGTCCTCACCGGAGAACGGCCTCGACATCGAGCGGAACGTTCCCGTGGGTGTAGCCGCCGGTGGAGCCGTCGGGGCGCATCCGGTAGACGACGGCCGGATTGTAGCCGACACCGGGTCGTTCGGCGCGCAGCCCGGCCCACTCGTCGTCCCGGAACGAGCTGCAGTCGACGAACAGCACAGCGCCCTCGTGGGCGTCGAGCTGGGTGGTGGTCTTGTTGCCGACGGTGTCCCGAAGCGCCGCCGCCGGGGTGCCAGCCCGGCGTCGCCCCGGGGGTTCCGGTCGGGTCACCTCGACGAGCGTCTCGCCGTCGACGCGGAAATCGAGCGCGTGACCCGAGCCGAGCTCCACCTCCGGGACGAACTCGTGGCCGGCGTCGAACAGGAGCTTCGACGTGTTGAGCTCGGCCATCGAGGCCCGCATCCGCACGGGGTCGAGCTGTGCGCTCGTGCCGAGTTTGGCCGCCATCGTGTAGCGGTACTCGTCGAGTGCACCCCGGGAGAGCAGCGAGTCGTAGAACCCGAGCCCGGCCTCGCGGCTCGCGTCGGGGAACCCGGAGGCGTGGTCGCGGAAGAACCGCCGGGTCGTCTCGCGGCCGTCCTTCGAGAACAGCACCGGCAGGAAGAACCACGCGACGTACTCGAAGTCGGCGAGCCACGGCTCGCTCTCCGCGAGGTCCGCGAGCAACTCACGCTGTGCCCACCGCGCCACCGGGTAGGGTGACTCGGCGAAAGTGTACTTCTCGGTCTGCCACAGCGGCTCCGGCGTCTCGGTGTTACCCAGCCAGTATGCACCCGAATCGTCCCAGGTGAACAGGGCGAGGTCGCCGTTGTGCATCGAGAGACGACGGGCGGTGTAGCCCGGCGGCGGTGAGAACCGGGGGGAAACGATATCTGCACCGAATTTCCCGTCGAGCGGCCCGTGGAGCGCGTTTCTGACACGCCCCTCGTTCCAGCGCTCCGTCGAGTGGCGCAGGCGGATTGGTCCAGCCACGTGTCCTCTTCGCACCCGGCGGGTTTGGCTCTTTTGTCGGGTGTCACGACACCGCGACCTCGACGGCCTGTGTGAGCGTCTGCGCACCGTTGAACACGATGTGACCGACGACCGGCACCAGCAGATTCTCGGTCAGATAGTAGCCGACCCCGAGCACGACCCCGAACGTAAAGAACATCGCAAACACGAGCGCCTCACCACCCGTCCCCACGGTCACGCTCGTGTGGACGGTCACGAACAGCAGGCTCGTGACCCCGATTGCGACCGCGGGATGCCAGACAGTCTCCAGCGAGCGCTGAACGATACCCCTGAAGAACAGCTCCTCCATCGGCGCCGCGACAGCCGTCGAGACGACGAACAGCACCAGGTAGAACAGTGGGTCTGTTGCCGCGCCGGTCGCTGACTCGGCGGGTTTGACGCCGAGCACCCGGAACGCCACCGTCGTGGCCGAGGCCACCAGCATCAGCGTCATTCCGACGGCGGTCCCGTAGAGGGCGGTCCACTGGTCGAACCCGCCGACCCGGAGATACGACAGCGGCTCCGCGCGGTCGGCAGCCACCAGCGCCAGACCGATACCGAACCCCGCGACCTGCAACCCGGCCACACCCGCGAGCAACCGCGAGACCGTGCCCGGTTCGCCCACCCCGACAGTCAGCTCTGCCAGACGAACAACGGCCCAGCCGACACCGAACGCCAGCGCGAACAGGGCGACCACCAGCACCAGCACGAACAAACGCCGACCGACCGGGCCGCGGTCACCGACCCACCCGGCACCGAGCGGGTCGACCGACCGGCTGTCACGACCCCCCCGAACGCCGGACGCGCGACGCGTTCGGCCGCTGCCAGTTCCCGTTTCGGGGAGCCACCGGTTTCCGTTGCTCCCGGTCCGGCCTCCCTCCGAATCCGCCGTGGGGTCGTCCCCCTCCGGCCCGTCTATCGGTGACTCACTGCTGTCGGTATCGCCGCTGTGACCCCCGTCTGCTGGCATCTCCTGACGATTGTTGTGTGTCCTCGGAGAAGACTCCACCGGACGCGACCACCCGCTGTCACCGTCCTGGCGGTGCAGTTGGGTCGAACCCGGCGGTTCGGCCCACCCGTTTTTGCGCCTGCGCTCCCACGCTGGGCGTATGGAGATCGGACTGACAGTCGGGAGCTCTATCGACCGTATCGAGGCGACAGCGGCGGGGTTCGACTTCGTCGAGTTCGGGCTCGCGGAGGCGGCCGACGTCCCGGCGTCGATAGACAGCGACGCGCTCGTCGAGACGCTCGACAGGCTCGACCTCGCGCTCGACGTCCACCTGCCGTTCGAGCAGGTGGTGGCGACACCGGTAGACGAGTTCAACGACGCGCTCGTGGCACACAACGGGCGACTCCTGGAGTGGGCGGGTGCCCACGGCGCACGGAAGGCGGTCCTGCACGGCACCGTCCGTGACCCCTACGACACCGACCAGCGTGACGTTGTCGCCGCACAGTTCGACCGTATCGTCGACGTCGGCCGGGAGCACGGCGTGGAGGTGGTCGTCGAGAACGTCGGCCACCAGCGGTCCGGCCTCCAGCTGTCCGTGCTGGGTGACCTCACCGCCGAGGTGGATGCGCCGGTCTGTTTCGACCTCGGACACGCCTACATGGAGGAGGGGATGGAGGGACTGGAGCGGTTCGCGGGCGCTCACGGCGACCGGGTCTCGCATCTCCACGTCCACGATGTTCGCAGACGCGGCGACACCCACATCCCGGTCGGGGCGGGCGAAATCGAGTTCGACACAGTCGCCGAGGAGTTTGCCGGGTTCGACGGCACCGTCGCAATCGAGGTGTTCACCGACGATACCGGACTCCTCCGGGACAGTGCCCGCCGAATCGCGACCCACCTCGGCGGGGGCTTCGACCCGCCGGAACCGGAGCACACGGACCTGTCGTGACAGTCTGTTCCGGTGAGAGCGCTGGTCACATCTGCCGGGGACAGAGTTCGGGTGTCGGTGCAGTCACTGCAGGAACAACACGACGCCACCTGTCGGTGCCGGGGTCGTTCCGTCACACGAACGGCGAGTGTGGGTCCCGCGAGGAGGGGTTCGGGCGGGACCGCGGCCCGTTCTATCGGTCGGGGACCCCGGTCCGCTCGACCCGGAGGTAGCCGAACGCGAGCGGCGCGGCCACGAACACACCCAGCACGAGTACCCCCAGCACCGACGACGTGACCTCGCCCTGCCGGAGCGAGAACAGCGTGGTCGAGACGTCACCGACGACGAACACGGGCCAGAACCGCTCCAGCAGCGCGAACGGAACCTCGACACCGACCAGTCCCGGGAGAAACGGCCACGCGTACAGTCCGACGAACGCACCGACCCCGCCGGCGACCGCCGGCCCGCGTCTCGCTGTCAGCGTCGAGATGGCGATGCCGACCGCGACGAACAGCAGTCCGAACGCCACCGCGACCAGAAACGCCACCAGTATCTCGTACAGCGCGACTGCCCCCGACTGTGTCACCCAGACCACGAACGTCGGCAGGAACCCCCCGAGGACGGCCACCGTCAGCACGACTGCCCGACCGACGACTGTCCCAACGAACAGGGCCCGGGACTCCACCCCGCTGTCCGCTCTCTCTGTCTCTCCACTCTCTGCTGGGTCCTCGTTACCGCCCGTCTCTGTCTCTGTGTCGCCTGTTCCCGTCGAGGTGTCCCCGGTCGCTCCGTCGTCTGACCCGGTCGTATCGTCTGTTCCCGTCGGGACGTTCTCGATAGCGCGCTCGTGGGCACGCACGACCGCCCCGTGCCCGACCAGCAGTCCCGCAATCGGGACGAACAGGAACGTGAGCAGGAACGCGAACGTCCGGGCGTTCGTGTCCAGCAACGCAGAGGGGAGGGTCCCGCGGGCGACGAACCGCCCGAACACGACCATCAGCACGACGAACAGCGCCACCACCACCCAGAGACCCCGCGAGCGAACCCCCGCCCGGATATCCGCCCGCGCGACGCGGCGCCAGGTCACGACCCGACCACTCCGACGTCTGTTCGCACCACGGTCGGACCTGTCACAGGTGGGGTCCGCCACCCCGGCAGATCTGCGTGCTCTCTGTCTGCTACCGCCGCTGTTCGACCCCCGTGCACACGGCCAGATGTGGTGCCCACCTATATTTATCTTGTCATTGTGGGTGAGTCACGCGCGACCGGGCTGCACAGACGCCGTCACCCCGCAGACACGGGTAACGGCACGCGGACTGGTCGACAGGCAGGGAACGGGACACCTGGGTCAGCTGTCGGGGTGACTCGGCAGGGGGTGGTCGCTACCGGGCCCACTCGACCATCCGGCTGTAGGTGTCGTCGGTGGCGAGCGCCGCGGCGTCGCCGACGAGCACGAGCGCGCGCTTCGCCCGGGTGAGCGCGACGTTCACGCGGCGGTAGTCCTCGAAGATTGGGCTGTCGAGGCTCCCGGTCGCGACGAACGACACGACGATGACCTCCTTGCTGGAGCCCTGGAACCGGTCGACAGTGTCGACGGTGATGTCGTCGGGAACGCGGGCCCGGATGGTGGCAACCTGTGCCCGGTAGGGCGCGATGACACCGACATCCCCGGGGGCGACCCCGGTGTCGAGATACGAGGCCACAATCTCCGCCACCTCGTCGGCCTCCCGGGGGTTGGTGTTGCCGTCCGCGTGGCCATCGGGGTCGACGAACGCGACGCGGTCTCGCAGATGTGCCGGGAGCAGGGCAGGCGAGACAGCCGGCAGGTCACCGACAGAGCGGGCCGCCACCTCGCCGGTCGCCGGGCGCAACTGGTCGTCGTAGAACGCCCGGGAGGGGAACGACTGGATGCGCTGGGCCATCCGGTACTGACGTTCCAGCAGCGTCGACGCGCCGGGGTACTCCTCGTGCAGTCGCTCGAACAGCGACTCCTGCAGGTCGTTCTCGGCCTGGACCACCGGCGGCAACTGCTCGTCGTCGCCGACGAGCACGAACCGGTCGGCCAGGGTCAGCGCCGCCAGCGTCCCCGGTTCGGTCAACTGGCCGGCCTCGTCGACAACGGCCACGTCGAACGACTGTGTCTGCATCGCACGCGACCCGCAGGAGGCTGTCGTCGCCGCCACGACCGGCGCGTCCTGCAACTCGTCCGCGCAGTCGCCGCTCCGCTGGAGTCTGTACTCCTGCATGTCCGCGCGGACACCGCTCTCGGTGCCGTAGCGGACCATCCCGGTGTACCCCTGTGACTCCAGTTCCTCGAGCGCGTTGTCCACGGCCCGGTTGGTGAACGCCGAGACCAGCACCCGCTCGCCGCGCTCCACGAGCGCCCTGACGGTGCGCGCGAGTGTGAACGTCTTCCCGGTCCCCGGCGGGCCGTGGACGAGCGCGAACTCCTCGGCACCGACGGCCCGCCGGACGGCCTCGTTCTGGGCGGCGTTGTTGTCGACGAACGTCCCCGCCACGTCGGAGAACTCGGGGTCGCGCCGGCCGAACAGGGGGTCCTTCCAGTCGGCGGGTTGCGTGAGCACGGCGTCGTGTAGCGCGGTCAGCAGTCGGTCCGTGGTCAGCGTCGACGGGTAGACGTCGAGTCGGCGCAGGTCGACACGCTCGTCTGCGGTCACCACGACTGTCTCGCCGAGTGTCTCGACCCTGGCGAGTTCCGCGCTCCCGCCGACCGGGTCGCCGTCGCTCGCGAGCACCAGGTCCCCGACCTGTATCTTCGAGACCGCACCGGTCCCCTCTGCCCGGAGTTCCCACCGGCCGTCGTCAAGTTCCCGCGCCCCCGCCGGGTCGAGACCGACCAGCGCCCGGTCGTCGTCGGCCCGCTCGTCGGCGGTCTGCTCCCAGAGTTTGGTGTACTCCCGGTGGACCTCGGCACGCTCCTCCTCGATGGCCCGGTAGAACCGCTCGAAGTACGCCTGTTCGGCCTCGGGCACCGCAGAGCCAACCTGACCGGCCTTCGACTCCTGGTCGAGTCGGCCCGAGACCACCATGCACGTGTCCTGTTCGAAACAGTACTCACAGATTGCGTCGGCCTCGTAGCCCGTCGGAACGTCACTGTCGTGTTCCATCGCCGCGAGCTCGTTTCGCGCCCGCAGGACGAACTTCAGCAGACCCGGTCCGATGGAAAACTCCTTTGCCGGCGAGAGGTCACCGGACTCCTCGGTGCGGTCGACGGCGGCGTTTTTCGTGTACAGGAGCGTGCCCGTATCGGGCGGCTCCCCGCGCTGTTCACCGAGCAACAGCGCGTAACAGGTCGCCTGCACCTTGTCCTGGAACCGGGGGTCGCTGTCGGTGTTCTTCCCCGTCTTCAGTTCGACGGGCATCCCGCGGCGAACGGCGTCGGCACGGCCTTTCAGCCCGTAGCGCTCGCTGACCAGCAGCTGCTCTGAGCGCCACTCGTCGCGCTCTGTCAGGGTCCCCTGTGCCAGCCAGCCCTCGATTGCGCTCGCGTGCTCGTGGACCGTCTCGCGCAACCCATCGGGGTCGGCACCGAGCAACCCGATGTCGAGTCCCGCCCCCTCGATTCGCTCCTCGACCGCGGGTTCGACGTCACGACCCCGGAGCAGGTCACCGAACACCTCGTGGACGACTGTCCCCTTCAGCACGGGTTCGGCGAGCGGTGTCCCGCCGAGCTTGTCGAGGTAGTACATCCGGGGACACTGCACCCACGAGCGCACGCTCGTCACGTCGACGATAAAGCCCGGTTCGACCACCACCATCGAGTCACCGGTCGTCGAGTACTGTGTCTCGCCGCGGTACTCGCTGGTCTCGGCGTCGTACACCGCCAGTTCCATCCCCGGTTCGAGATACTCGCCGGTCTCGGTCCACTTCCCCCAGAGTGTGACCGTCACCGGCGGGGCGGCCCCGCGGTCGGGCCGAAGGGTCACCTCCAGCAGCTCCGACTCGCCGTACTGCGTGTCGACTGTGCGTTCGTCGCCGACCTCGACGACGGGTCCGCGGATGTTCACGTCGTCCGACACGGCTGGCAGGCGAAAAACGCTGTCGGTCTCACCGGTGAACCGTGATGGTGACCGCGCCACAGACACACTCGTAGGCGCGTCGCTCCCCGCGCTCTGTCCGGTAGACGAGCATCCGGTCGCGTTCGCGCAACTCCCGGTCACAGCCGTCGGCCCCGCAGGTGGGTGTGAGTTCGTCGAGCACGTGTTGTCGTTGGGCCTCCGGGAGTATCAACCCGAGCCACGGCCCCGGAGTGAAACTGGAACTGAAACCGGACCCCGCGGTGTGTTCGAAGCCGATATACGAGCGTAGCGACTCCGCTCACACATGCAGGTCGGAGCACACGTGTCGGTCGCCGGCGGTGTCGAGAAGGCCGTCGACCGTGAACTCGATGTCGGCGGGAACTGCGGACAGATATTCACGACCTCCCCGCAGGTCTGGCGGGACCCGGGTCTGGAGGACGACGAGGCCGAGCAGTTCAGGACCGCCTCCCGCGAGGCCGGTGTCGGCCCCTGGGTCATCCACGCCTCGTACCTGGTGAACCTGGCGACACCGAAGGCGGACCTCCGGGAGAGGTCGGTCGCGAGTATGCAGGCAGAACTCGACGCCGCCGACCGTCTCGGGATCGAGTACGTCAACGTCCACCTGGGTGCTCACACCGGCGCGGGTGTCCAGCAGGGGTTAGACAACGCCGCGAGCGTGCTGGACGACCTCGACGTACCCGACGGTGTCACGGTGCTGGTCGAGTCCGACGCCGGGAGCGGCACCAAACTCGGCGACGAGTTCGACCACCTCGCGGCGGTGCTCGACCGCTCCGCGCAGGAGCTCGAGGTCTGTCTCGACACCGCCCACGTGTTCGCCGCCGGCTACGACCTCTCGACACCCGAGGCCGTCGACGCGACGCTCGCGACGTTCGACGACGTGGTCGGCGTCGAGAACCTCGCGTACGTCCACCTCAACGACTCCAAACACGCCTGTGGCACCAACAAGGACGAACACGCCCACGTCGGCGAGGGCGAGATCGGTGTCGACGGGATGCGTGCGTTCCTCAACCACGAGGCGATCCGGGACGTGCCGCTCGTGCTCGAGACACCCGAGGAGGATGGAAAGGATTTTGCCTGGAACATCGAGCGGACACGAGAACTGGCCGACTGAGCGAGACGCCGGGGAGATAGCCCCGCTGGACCGGATGACCGTCCGCGTCGCCCTGCCCGTCTACTGTGACAGCCGTTGTCGTGACCGGTACAGCCACCGTCGACGGTGGTCACACGACATAAGTTCACAGGGGCCGTACGGACAGGCAATGCCAGCAGTCGAGACGACGAGTCTGACGAAGGAGTACGGGGACGTGGTGGCGCTCGGCGGGCTCGACCTGTCGGTCGAGACGGGTGAACTCTACGCCCTGCTCGGCCCGAACGGGTCGGGAAAGACCACGACAATCGAGATTCTGACCGGCCAGCGCACACCGACGAGCGGGGACGCCCAGGTGCTCGGGGTCGACCCGGTTGCGGAACCGGTCGAGGTCCGTCGTTCGATAGGGATCCTCCCCGAGCGCGAGGACCCGCCGAGTTTCCTCACACCCCGGGAGTATCTGGAGTTCGTCAGCGAGATGCGAGATATCAGCTCTGTCCAGGAACGCATCGAGCGCTGGGCGAGCCGTTTCGAGTTTCAGGGTGTGCTCGACACACTCTCGACTGACCTCTCGGAGGGGGAGCGCCAGCGCGTGATGCTCGCACAGGTGTTCATCCACGAACCCGACCTGGTATTTATTGACGAACCGCTCGTGAACCTGGACCCGCTGATGCAGGCACAGGTAAAGACCCAGCTCCGGGAGTACTGTGAGGCCGGGAACACGCTCTTTCTCTCGACACACTTCATGGAGGTGGCCGAGGAGCTCTGCACGCGGGTGGGTATCCTCGCGGAGGGTGACCTCGTCGCCGAGCGCGACCCGCGGGCCGCCGAGGAGGACCTGCTGGACACGTTCGCAACGAAAGTCGGGGAGACAGAGCCCGAGGAGGACCCGACCGCCGGGGTGCGTGCGCCGTGACGCGCGGTCGCTCGCCGGTGTCGCTGGTCCGCCGGATGCTCACCGAGGAGTTCCGGATGCACTCGCATCTGTTCGGCCCGCGCCGGTTCGCCGCCTTCCCGCTGTTCGTCGCGGCGGTGGTCGGTGCCGGCGTCTGGCTGCTCTCCACCACCGACACGTCGCTCGAACTCATCGTCGGCGGTCTGTTCGTGCTCGTGCTGTTCGCCGGCTTCCAGGTCGGCACGATTGGTCTCGTCGGTCGCGACGCGATACGCGATGTAATCGGCGAGATGACACTGCTCGTGTTCTCGGCGCGCACCCTCCCGGTCTCGCGCCGGCGACTGCTGTTCGTGTTCCTGTTCAAGGACCTGCTGTACTACGTGGTGCTGTTCCTGACACCCGTCGTCGTCGGGTTCCTCCCGGTCGTGGTCGACGGCGGGTTCACACTCGCCGAGGTGGGGTTGCTGTGGCTGACCATCGCGGACACGTTCGCGCTCGGTGTCGGAACGAGTCTCGCACTCGCCGGAATCGCCTCGCGGAGCACCGCCCTGGCGGCTGGTGTCGTCGCCGTCATCGCCGCCGCGGTGGCGCTGGAACCCGACCTGATGCTCTCGCTGTCGCCCTACGCCCTGTACGCGGACCCGGGTGTGGAGACACTGCTCTCGGGGTCGGTCCTGACAGTTCTCGCCGTGGTGGCCGGTCCACTGCTGTTCGAACCGCCGACACGCGACCGCGTCCAGCGGGTCGGTGACGACCGCTACCGGCAGTTCCAGCGCTTCGGTGACGCGCTGACCGCCCGCCCGCTCGTCGAGGTGACCCGCTCCAGCGGCTCTGTCTGGAAGGTCGTGTTCTCGCTCGGTGTGCTGTTCGGCGTGACCGCACTCCTGCTCGACCGCATCACCGTCGCGATGGGTATCGAGCCCTCCGCGGGCATCGCCTTCGGCACCCTGCTCGGTCTCGGCACGTTCACCACGTACAACTGGGTGACACAGAACGACAGCGACCGGGAGTACCTGCGCTATCCCGAACGGATGCGTGCGGTCTTTGCCGGCAAGCGACGCGCCTTCTTCCTGCTCGCGCTCCCGACCGGACTGGTGTATCTCGCACTCGCAGGCGTGCTCTTTCCCGGTCTGGAACTGTTACTCGGTGTGGCCGTGTTCCCCCTGCTCGCGGTGTACGTGTTCGGGCTGACCGCCTACCTGACCGGGCTCTCACCGAACGAACTGCTGTTCAACACGCCGCTGTTCGCGCTCTACTCGCTGGGGCTCATGCTCGTCGCCGTCCCGCTTCTGATCGCCGCGCTCGCGTTCGACGAGTGGCCGGTCGCCGCCGCCGGTCTCTCTGTCGCGCTCGCAGTCGTCGGCGCGGCCGTCGGTGTCGTGCTCGCCCGCCGGACCGGTCCACGCTGGCACGACCGTCTGCGCGCCGAACCGTGACTGTCGAGGATTGACCGTTTGCTCCATCGACCTCCGTCTGCGGGCGACCCACCAGCTACTTATCATTAGCTACACAACCAACGAGCGGTTCTGGAACGAGATTCCGAAATCGCAGTTCGGTCCATCGAGCAACCCAGACCATACACATGAGTAACACGAACGTACTGGTAATCACGGTCGACAGCGAGCCACGCCCCTACGCGGAGGGGCTCGAAGCGATTCAGCAACTCAAAGAGGGCAAGACAACCGAGGGACCCGCGGTCGTCCGGTTCCCGAACGAGTCACAACTGACCGACGTGTTCAACGAGCGCACGTACACACTCCTGCGCATCATCCGGGACGAGGAACCGGCGAGCATCCGCGAGACCGCCCGACTGGTCGACCGAGACAAGAAGAACGTCCACGAGGAACTAACGACACTTGAGGCGCTAGGTGTCATCCGGTTCGACGAGGACGGCCGCGCAAAAAAACCCGTGTTCCCCTACGTGGACCTCGTGGTCACACCGCTCGCCGACACCACCGGCGACGGAACACCGGCGACACCGTGAGCATCGGGCGCTTTGTCACGTGTCGTTGCCGACGCTCACTCCTCACCCAGAATCCCGCGCTCGGTCATCGTCGCCGGGTCGAGCACCTCGTCGGCCTCCGCCTCGGTCAGGTAGCCCCGCTCGACTGCCACCTCCCGGACGCTCTTCTCCTCTTTCAGTGCCGCCTTCGCAACCTCGCTCGCCCTGTCGTAGCCGATGGCGGGGTTGAGTGCCGTCGCCAGTGCCATCGACTGCTCGACCCGCTCGGCACAGTGGGCCTCGTTTGCCTCCAGGTTCGCCACGAACCGCTCGGCGAACACCTCGCTGACGTTCGCTATCAGCGCCGCGGACTGCAGGAAGTTGTGCGCGATGACGGGCTTGTACAGGTTGAGGTCGAGTTGCCCCCCGGACGCGCCGGCGGCGACGGCGGCGTCGTTGCCGACGACCTGTGTGTGGACCTGGTTGACCGACTCCGCGACGACGGGGTTGACCTTGCCCGGCATGATCGAGGAACCGGGCTGGTTCTCGGGCTGTTCGAGCTCTCCGAGCCCGTTGCGTGGGCCGGAGGCGAGCAGACGGAGGTCGTTTGCTATCTTGTCGAGACTGCCCGCGACCGTCCGGAGCGCCCCGTGGGCCTCGCTCATCGCGTCGTGGGCGGCCTGTGCCTCGAAGTGGTTGTCGGCCTCGCTAAAGCCGAGTCCGGTCTCCTCGGAGATGTACGCCGCCGCGCGCTGTGGGAACTCGGGGTGTGTGTTCAGCCCCGTCCCGGTCGCCGTCCCGCCGAGTGCGAGCTCCGAGAGGCTGTCCGTGGTCGCCGTGACCCGCTCGATACCCTTCTCGACCTGTGTCCGGTAGCCGCCGAACTCCTGGCCGAGCATCACCGGTGTCGCGTCCTGCAGGTGTGTCCGTCCGGTCTTCACGACGTCGGCGAACGCCTCCTCGGCGGCGGCGAGTTCCTCGCACAGCGTCTCCAGCGCGGGGAGCAGGTCGGACTCGACAGCCGACAGCGCCGCGACGTGCATCGCTGTCGGGATGACGTCGTTACTGGACTGGCCGTAGTTGACGTGGTCGTTCGGGTGGATCTCGCGGCTGCCAACCTCACCGCCGGCGAGTTCGGTCGCACGGTTCGCGATAACCTCGTTCGCGTTCATGTTCGTCGACGTGCCCGACCCGGTCTGGAACACGTCGACGGGGAACTGGTCGTCGTGTTCGCCGGCGATGACCTCGTCTGCGGCCGTGACGATGTGGGCGGCGGTATCGGCCTCGAGCAGTCCCAGGTCGTGGTTCGCCCGCGCGGCAGCCTTCTTCACCACGCCCAGCGCCCGGACGAACCGCCGGCCGAACGTGAGTGAACTGACCGGGAAGTTCGCGAGCGCACGCTGTGTCTGTGCCCCCCAGTAGGCGTCTGCCGGTACGCGCATCTCGCCGAGACTGTCCTCCTCGGTGCGGTAGTCCTCGCCCATGTCTCCGTGGTCGACCGGCGGCGAGTAAACGTTGCTGGTGGAAAGACCGGTCAGACCGCGAGTTCGACGGTGTGGTCGGACTGGAGCCACGCGCTCGGCTCCTCGCGGTCGTAGATGACGACGTCCCCGTCCCCCATCTCGAGCGCCGCGTACCTGTCTGCCGTTTCCTCGTCGGTGTCGGATGTCTGGTCTGTCATCTGAGTGGGTCTCCTGTATGGTAACTCGTAGCACACACGCGTTTATATGCTTTCTGTGCCCGCGGGAGACAGGGAGACAGCGCGGTCGTCGGTTCGCTCGTGACCGGTAGTGTTGTCGGGTCCCGGCCGCGACTGTTCGGCAGGAGAGACAGGGCTCCGGTCTGTCCGCCTGACAGCGGTCAGTCGTCGACACCGTCGGTCCGGGCGTCGGCATCCGCGTCGAGTCCCCGTTCCCCGGCGTCGACGGGGGTCTCCCCGCCGAGACTCCCCCGTTCGATGTCGGCGTCGCCGTCGCCGGATTCGTCGGGACCGTCGAGGTCGAGCACCTCCTCGACCTGTGTCACCACGATGAGGGCGGCGAGACCCGCAAGTGCGGCCGCGAATATGAACGGGGTGGCGAACCCGTAGGCGACCAGAAAGCCCGAGAGCAGGGGGCCGGCGGCGACGCCGAAGCCAAACGCCATCGTCAGGACCGACAGCGTCGACCCGGACTCGTCGGGCGAGGCGAGGTCACCGGCGAGTGCGAGCGCGGGTGCGAACACCATCGCACCGGCGACACCCTGGGCGAACCGCGCGAACACCATCAGCCACGAGTCGAGCACGAACCCCTGTGCGAGCGTGGTCGGGACGAGCAACACCGTCCCGAGGAGGATGAACCGGCGGCGGCCGTAGAAGTCCGTCGCCCGGCCGATCGGGGCCTGCAGGAGAATCTGTGCCAGCACGAACGCCGCGAACTGGAGCCCGAACATCAGCTCACCCTGGCCGAGGCGCTCGTTGACCGGTCCGCCCAGCGTCGCGAACACCGCGATACCGAGCGCCATGAAAAACGAGACCACACCGAGCGCGAACACGGGGTCGAGCAGACTGTCACCGTCGCGGTCGAGCACCTGGATGCCCGAGGAACTGCGGTCCGGTTCCGTCGGTTCGATGTCGGGGTCGCGGATGGTGAACAGGACCAGCAGGAAGCTCACGATAGCCGTCGAGGCGGCAAAGTAGAAGGCCGCGTCGAACCCCGTGAGCGAGACGGCGAGTCCGCCCAGTTCGAACGAGTACGGGCCGGCCCCGACGACGGCACCCCCGGCGATGGGACCGACACCGAACCCGACCAGCCGGAACGTGTTGTACGTGCCCATGTTGCCGCCGCGGTTGTCGTCGGACGCGAGGTCGTTCACCAGCGCGACTGTCGTCGGGATGATGAGAGCGCCGGCGATTCCCTGGAGCACCCGCAACCCGACGAGGTGCCAGTACTTCGTCGCGAAGGCGTACGCGACGCCGGCGGTGGCGATCAGCACCAGCCCCGCCAGCACGAATATCTTCCGTCGACCGACCCGGTCGGAGAGCCGACCGGTGAACGGCTGGAGCGGACTGTTGACCAGCCCGAACAGCGCGAGCACGATTCCGGTGATAGCGACCTCGGTCAGTCCGAACGTCGCACCGGAGACGAACTCGCTCCTGATGAACAGTGGTAGTACGACGATCAGAAACGAGTTACCGACCGACTCCGCCATCCGGGCGAGCGCCAGCGCCAGCACCTGCCGGTCCACGCCAAGCAGCCGTCTCATCGGGTGTCCTCACCTGCCCGTATCATATTACTGTTTGGGGCCGAACGTTCTATAAACTTCCGCGGTACGGAGACACATCCGGACGCCCGGGGCGGGAGCACCTGACCCGGATGGGACCCGTGTCACGGGGGAACTGTGAGCACGGTCACACTGTCCGACGGCGGCGCGGACACGGCGCGTCGCGACTCGAGCGTGCCACCGGCGAACCGACGACCGCTCGCTGTGTCACTGTACACCCGCCGCCGTCTGGGTTCTCGTGGCCCTCTGACCCAGGTACCTGCCAGTCCTCGTGTTCACGTGGTCTGTCCGACAGTATCAGCTCCCGGACGGGCGATTACTTCGGAGGAGGAAAGGGATATCTGCCACCGAGACGAGAGAGAGGCGTGGAGAAGGTGAATCTCGCGGACGCGTTTGCGTCGTTCGACGAGCAGTGGTCCCCGCGGCTCGCGGGTGAACTGAACGGACAGGTGGTCAAACTGGCCACGGTCGAGGGCGAGTTCGTCTGGCACCACCACGAGAACGCCGACGAACTCTTTCTGGTCGTCTCGGGTGAACTCGAGATCGAGCTTCGCGAGGAGTCCGATATCGTGCTCCGGGAGGGGGAGTTCGTGGTCGTCCCCCGGGGTGTCGAACACCGCCCGGTTGCCGACAGCGAGGCGGAGATTCTCCTGTTCGAACCGGCTGAGACGCGCAACACGGGAAACGTGGACAGCGAGGAGACGCAGACAGAACCCGAGGAGCTCGACTGACCCGGTTCGGGTCCGACTAGCCTGATACTGCCGGATGAAAATCCGTGCGGATGTTCGCCGCCAGTAGACCCTTCTGTCCGGTGTGTCCGGGCGGCTCACGGGTCGCTGCTCGCGGGTCGCTTGTCGAGGTCTCCTCCGGTCGACCTCGCACCGCTCCCCGCTCGCCTGTCGAGGTCTCCTCCGGTCGGCCACCCGCCGCTCACGGGTCGTTCCTCCCCGTTCGCGCATCCGGTGGCCTCTCTCCGGTCGGCCACCCGCCGCTCACGGGTCGTTCCTCCCCGTTCGCAATCGAGGCCTCCGGCCTCGCACCGCTCATCACCGGACTGCAGTCCGGTTTTTCCCGGCTCTGTCCAGTTCGTCGGAGCAACTCTCCACGTGCGTCTGCCCGACAGTATCAGTCACCGGGGTCTCGCGAGCGGTCGGGCGGTGCCGGGGGGGTCGACTCGTCGGAGTCTGGCCGCCCGTCGCGGATCTGTTCGCGGACCGTCGCGAGGATGGTCTCACTCCCGATGAGGAGAAATCCACCCAGCACGACGGCGAATCCGACCAGCGTCAGCGCCGAGATGGTCTCCCCGAGCAACAGCCACCCGCCGACTGCCGACACGACCGGGATGAGGTAGAACACCAGATTCGCACGGGTCGCGCCGGCCGTGTCGATCAACGCAAAGTACGCGAGATAGGCAACAGCACCCGAGAACACACCGACGTAGAGGAGTGCGACGACCGCCGTCGGCGTGACAGAGAGACCGGAGACCGACTGGCCCGCCCCCAGACTCAGCAGGTGCGAGAGAACGGCAGCGAGTGGGACACCCCAGACCGTTCGGGCCGTGCTCGACAGCCTCGTGTCGGCCCGCCTGATAACGACGGCACCGAGCGCACTCGTGACCGCCCCGGCGGCGAGGATGGCGATGCCGGTCGCGCTGACGGTCCCGCCGGAGGCCGGGTTCGCGACCAGAACCACACCGGCGAGGCCGAGCGCCATCCCGACACCGGCCCGGACCGAGAGCCGCTCGTCTGTCAGGAGCACGGCGGCGAACACCGGTGTCAGAATCGGATTCAGACTGAACACGATTGCGGCCACGCCGCTCGTGGTGTACTGCTGCCCGACGAACAGGAACACGTTCGTCAACCCGATGACGAGCAGGCCCGTTGCGGCGATGCCGACCAGGTCACCGGCTGTGCGGGGTCTCAGGTCGTCCCGGGACATCGACACGACGGCGTACGACACGAGCACGACCGCGCCAATGTCGAACCGGAGCGCGACGAACAACAGCGGGGGCAGATAGGCGAGTCCGGCTTTCGTCGCGACGAAGGTCCCACCGAACAGCACGGCGGCGGTCACGAACAGCACGAGCGTCCGCGTGACACCCACGCTATCGACCCCTCCAGCGATACTGGTGGTCACTCGTGGTCCTGTGTGGTTGGAATATCATACTAGGATAGAGGGGCCGGACACGGATAAGGAAGTTTATAAAAACTTGCACGACGGCGAACGCCAGCGCCCGGTGTGTGACATACAGGGTGTGAAATCCTTGCACGGTACGAAGGGTGTATACCGCACGCGGCCGTCGTGACAGTATGGAGAGTGCACTGTCGGA
This sequence comes from uncultured Halobacteriales archaeon, assembly GCA_964520075.1. GTDB lineage: Archaea > Halobacteriota > Halobacteria > Halobacteriales > Haloarculaceae > Halovenus. Next base: position 30,262 of record CAZFMN010000010.1, read on the forward strand.
ACTCGAGTTTCTCGCCCGGTCGGAGAACAGAGTGAGGGTGTTGCAGTTGCTCGCGACTGACGCCCGGACGCGCGGTGAGCTGGGCGAGGCGACAGGTGCATCACAGGCGACGCTCGGGCGGATTCTCGACGATTTCCGGGCGCGGTCGTGGGTGCGTCGGGAGGCTGACGAGTACGTCGCAACCGGAACCGGGCAGTTACTCGCCGAGGGGCTGACAGACCTCCTCGAGACGGTCGAGACCGAGCAGAAGCTCCGCGGTATCGTCCCGTACCTGCCGACCGCCGCGCCGGGGTTCGAACTCACACAGTTCGCCGACGCGACGGTCACGGTACCGACCCAGACCAGGCCGACTGCCCCGCTGCAGCGCGTGCTCGAACGGATGCGGGGTGCCGAGACGCTCAGAGCGGTCTCACACACGCTCAACGAGCGGAGCCTGGCCGTCATCACGGACCGGGTCACGGCCGGCGAACAGAGCTTCGAGGGGGTGTTCGCGGAGACGGCGCTCGAGACGCTGGCGACCGACGAGGAGTCGTGGGCCGCGCTGACCGACCTCGCCGCCAGTGACGCCGCACGGCTGTGGGTCCGGAGTGGTGACGTGCCGCTGGCCGCGACAGTCAGCGACGGGGCGGTCACGTTCCTGCTCCGCGACGACGACGGACTCGTCCAGGCGGCAGTCGAGACAGAACGGTCGGCTGTCCGGCGGTGGGTGGCAGACACCGTAGACCGGTACAGGGAGACGGCCACCCCGTTCACCCCGGCGTCGTACGCGACAGACTGAGCGGCGACGAGAGAATCTGCGTGTCGACGGGGTTTCACTCCTGTCGCTACCGGGTCGTCGAGCATCTCCAGAGCCGTACCGTCGGCTCACGTGTCGACAGCAACCGACGGCGTCACCGGCTCGGAACAACGCGCCTACCGTCTCCGACCGATGTGTTCTGGTACCCCGGTTGGCTGGCTGTCTCGCCAATGGAACCCGCGGAACCTCCGAGGTGTGTGGACGGTCTGAAAGAAATATAAACTCTCTTTCAGGTGCCAGCGGGCGGAGGTCGCGAATCTGGTCCGACTCGGTGACTGCGAGCGGGTGGCCCGTAACCTCGACACGGCGACCGAACGCTACAGGGAGGCGCTCGAACTCGGGCGGGAGTCGGCTCTCTCGCGGTGGGTGGCGGACAGTCACCGGGGGCTCGGTGCGGTGGCGCGCCGGCGCGAGGCGCTCTCCGGACACGAGGCGATAGACAACCGGTCGGGTGTCGGGGCGGTCCGGGTCGAACAGGGGCGACTGGCACTCGCTCGGGGGGAACTCGACCGCGCCGAGCACTGTGCTGGTCTCGCGCGTGACATCCTCACGACCCTCGAGGCGGACCACTGGCTCGGTCGGTGTCAGCGGCTCCTCGGGGCTGTCGCGGTCGACCGCGGCGACACGGCAGCGGGCCGACGCCACTGGCGGCGGGCGCTCGACACGCTCGAGCGGGTCGACACCCCAGAGGACGAACTGCGGACGCTCGAAGCGCTCGTCGAGACCTGCCGTGCAGCGGGTGACGACGAACAGGCCGGAGCGTGGTGTCGCCGGGGGATGGCGACCATCCGGGGTGCCCCCGACTCTGTCGTCGAGCGACACCGCGGCTGGGTCGACAGCACTGCCGACGCGCTCGGATTCGACTGACTACGCGGGCCAGTCGACGAACCGCTCGTGGGCTGTCGCCAGCCGGCGGTACTCGCGTTGCATCTCGGTGACCGCGGTCTGGAACCCCGTACCGGCGTCGAGCCGGTTACGGACCCGGTTTCGCTTCCACGCGGCCGGCGTGGTTCCGGTCTCCCACCGGCGTCGAACCGGTTCGAGCAGCCGGTCGATGCGGTCGTCGGCGAGCCCCCGGTCGCGCAGGCCACGCGCCGCGAGGTCGAGAAGCTCCGGGTAGAGCCGGTCGGCCGCGGTCGTGCGGTCGCCGGTGCGGGTGAGCCACGACATGTCGGCGTCGAGCCCGTCACGGGCGGCGGCGGACAGCGACTCCCGTGCGGCGCGCCAGGGGAGCTCGGCGAGCGGGTGCTCCGAGACGACGACACCGTGGATGGCCCCGACGACAAGCGCCTGGAAGGCGGCCACGTCCGCGACACAGGGCTGGGCGGGCAGCGGACGGAACTCGATGCGGGGGCCCTCCGGCCCGAGCACCGGCCGCACCCACCGCCAGCAGGTGCTCTGCTTGTGCAACAGCTCCCAGTACTCGTCGGTGAACCCCTCGCGGGGACCGTCGGTGTCCCACTCGCGCAGGTACGGCGCACACTGCCGGTCGGCGACCAGCCTGTCGAGTATCGCCGCTGTGCTCCCGATGTCGGACGGGAGCCGCACCTTGCCGGGGGTCTCGACGTTCATCGACTCGAACACCGACAGCCGCAACTCGGCAGGACCATCCAGGACAACCTCGGGGTCGATGTCGGCACTGTAGAGGTCCGGCGGAAGGAGCGGCGCGTTCACGGCCAGCGCGAGCACCGGACCGGCGACCCGCAGGGCCACGTTGAAATAGCGGGCGAACTCCCCCGGTGGTGTCTGGAGGTGGACCTGCATCGACGTGGCGAACGACTCGACGAGGATATTCGGGAAGCGCCGCCGACAGCCAGGCACGTCGAGTTCGACCCCCCCGTTCGCGTTTATATCGGCGTCGAGGGCGTAGTAGCGGGCCGCCGGGGAGATGTTCGTCGGGACCGCCAGCCCGTCTGTCTCGTGTGTGGCGGTCAGATAGGGGAGAGTCCCACCGGGCGGCGGGACGGCCCACAGCCCGTCGGTGACGAACCGGCAGCCGGCGTCGTCGAACCGCTCGTGCACGCCGTCGACCCGACCGGCGAGCGTGTCGACCTGGTCGTCCACGCCCTCCGGGTCGAACGTCGTCGCCGGCGTGTGCAACTCGGCGTTGTGTCTGCCGAGTTCGCGCTCGCAGACGGCGCCGAACGCGGATGCGGGAACGCGGGTCGGCCGACCGTCGCCGTCGGTCGCGACCCCCTCGAGTTCGAGCCCGAGTTTCAGCCCACCCTCGAACCGGCCGTCGGCCAGCGCCTCGCGGAACCGCTCGGCCTGGGCGGTCACCCGCCGGCTGAACTCCTCACGGGTCTCCGCTGCCCGCGTCCGTCGGACCGTCTCCGCCGTGTTCATGCTCTCTGTTGGCCCGCGCGGAGGAATCAATCTTCGGGTGGACGACCCGAATCAGAACGTGAACAGGTCGATACCGCCGGTGACACCGACCACCTGGCCGGTCACGTAGCTCGCCTGTTTCGAGCAGAGGTACGCGACCATGTTGGCGACATCTTCCTCGCGCCCGAGTTCACGCATCGGGGTGGCCCGCGCGATGCGGGCAAAGTGCTCGTCGACCTGTTCGAGCTGGTCGACCGGCAGGTCCGCGAGCTGTCCGACGACGATGCTCGGCGCGATGACGTTCGAGGTGACACCGTGCTGGGCACCCTCCAGCGCGAGGGTCTTTCCGAACCCGATCAGCGCGGCCTTCGTCGCGGCGTAGGAGAGCTGTCCGAACCCGCCGTACCAGCCGGCCATCGAGGACATGCTGACGATGCGACCCCAGCCGCGCTCTTTCATCTGGGGGTACACCTGCCGGGTGACGTTGTACGCCCCGGTGATGTTGACCGACAGGTCCCGGTCCCAGATGTCGTCGTCGAACTCCTCGACCCTGTCGCGGGCGTCGACCATCCCGGCGTTGTTCACCAGAATGTCGATACCGCCGGTTTCGGCCTCGAGTGCCTCGACGGTACTCGCCACGTCCGCGCGGTCGGTGAGGTCACACTGGATGGCGCTGGCAGTCCCGGGGTAGTTGCCATCGTTTATATCCTCGCTGACACGCTCGGCGGCGTCGAGGCTGATGTCCAGCGCGATTACCTCGGCGCCCTCCTCGGCCAGGACACGACAGTCCTCGCTCCCGATGCGGCCGCCACCGCCCGTGACCAGTGCCGTCCTGTCGTCGAGTCCGAAATCCATTGCATCCCCTACACTGCCCGGCCCCGGGTTAACAGTTGTGGAGCCGAAACCGGGTGACAGAGCTGTCACGCTGGTATCACCCTCCGAGAAATTTATCCGCCCGCTCGTACAATATATGTTCGGGATAAACTATCTCTGGCGAGGACCGACAACAGTCACGCGGGCCGAGCGGTGTAAACGACTTCGAGTCGCTCGTCTCGACGTTTATCGAGCGGGTTTCCGAGGAGCAGGAGCACCCGCGCGCGGCACTCATCAGCGCGGACGGGGCGGTTCGGGAGGAGAACGGACAGGAGAACCTGGGCTCACCGGCGGTGGTGGTGGTGACGAACGCCCGTGTGATGTTCGTTGTCCCGGACAGGAGTCGGGAGCTGAACCTGAGAGAGCGGTCGGTGTACTACAGCGAGATAGCGGACGTGAGCGTCGAGCGCGGGGCGCGCAACCGCGTCGCGGTGAGGACCCGTGATGGGGTCGAGTGGCACTGTACACTGTCGAACACGGACCCGGAGGTGCTCGACGCGGTGGCCCGGCATCTCAGGTGGGTCGACTTCGTCCGGGGTCGGGTGCTCACGCTCGAGACACGGGTCGAGGAGGCGGCAGACGAGATCCGCGACCACGCCGACAGCATGGACTGGGACGCCGCACAGGAGAGCTACCAGGATGTCCGCCGGAGCCTGGACAACCTCATCTCGGCGGTGCAGATAACGACACCGATGGCAAACGACACGCTGGCCCCGGAGCTCACAGATATCGAGCGGACGCTGGAGGAGGCGAACGTCCGGCTGTACATCGAGCGGGCGAGTTCACAGCTAGAGCTCGGGCGGTATCTCGTCGAACACGAGGACTACGACCGCGCGGCGGACGTGCTGGAGCGGGCACGACAGCTACACCTGCGGGCGGAGGGGCAGAGCGACGCGGTCAAGCGGGCCGACGCGTTCGCCTTCGGCCGGCAGCGCGAGCTCACGGAGGACCTCGAACGGTTCGAGTGGGAGCTGAAGACGGTCGCGGCGGAGCCGGTTCGTCAGGCAAACGAGGCGACTGTGATGGCGGCCGAGACCGACGACCCCGACACCGCCGTGGAGTACTGGGAGACCGCCGTCCGCCGGTACGACGACATCCTCGACCTCGACTGGTGGCGCGAGGCACAGGAGGTCGCCGAGGAGATCAGCGACGTCCGCGCCGAGCGTGACCAGGCGGTCGTGGGGCTCGTCGAGACACACACCGATGTTGCGGGCGAGCGCTGGCGCGAGGGTGTCCGGAACCGGGACCAGGGTGACACGACCGGGGCAATCGAGCGGTTCGAGGAGGCGGTCACGCATCTCGAACGCGCCCACGAACTCGCCGACGAGTTCGGCTACGACGACGCCGACGACATCAGGTCGAAGTTGACCGAGGTGCGACGGACAATCGAGACTCTCCGCACGGACTCGGTCACCCGCTCGGGGGAGTCCGACGACGACCCGGAGTCGGGGTCTGTCCCGCTCGGCCTCGCGGACACCGACGGCGGCGGACTCCCGGGGTCCGGTGAGTCGACCAAGGAGTCGGAGTCCGAGGAGACCGAGTCGGGGGACGACGACCGCAGACAGCCCGACGACGACCCTGTCCGGCGGTCTGTCGACCCCTCTGGTGACGGTCCCCGTCTCGCGGCCGGGGAGGCCGAGTCGACGGACCAGGCGCCGGTCGTGTGCGTCCGGTCCGAGACGTTCACCACAGCAGAGCGAAACACCGAGCGGTGGCTCCCACCTGCCGAGAGTGGTGTCGCCGCCGTCGACTCGCGGCGTGACCTGACATACGACCTCGACGAGGTCGACCTGCCCGCGGACGTCACCCTCCCGGTGGAATCGACCGACGGTACCGACACCGGGAACTGACCGCAACCCCGGCGCTCGGATTTGCTCCTGACTTCCGCCTCGCAGAGACCACAGACGGGACCACTAGACCTGCTCGTACGGTCCGAGACGGGTGCCATCGAGCAGGTAGGCCTGTCCCCCCGACAGTCCAGTGGGCAGGAACGGTGAGAGAAACCCCCGGTCGGGGTCGTTGACACGGGTGCCGCCCGAGCGGTTGTTGAACGCCGGGAACACGACGAGGTCGGCGGCGGACTCGCCTCTGGGTTCGTGCTCCGCGAACGGTGTCGGGTCGAGCGACCCCCGCAGCCACGCCCGCTCGAGTCGTCCGCCGCCAACCTCGTCGGTCAGGCGCACGAGGGGGTGCTCGTGGCCGATGCAGACGGTATCCGCCCCGAGCACGTCCGCGTCGGGCCAGGTGTGACCGTGTGCGAACCCGACCGGTCCGAGTCGGGTGCCCGAACTGTCTGTCACCGTGACCTCGTCCTCGAGTCCGAGGTCGGCCAGCGCGCGGTCGATATCACCGTCGTGGTTGCCCTTCACGAGTGTCGTCGGCACCGACACCGCCTCCAGAAGCGCCGCGAGTTCCGCCCGCTCGGGACCCTGTGGCTCACCGATGCTGGAGAGGAGGTCCCCGAGCACGACGAGTCTGTCGGGGCTGGTCTCCGCGAGCAGTCCGAGCAGGCGCCGTCGCCGTCCGTCGGCCCTGTCGTCGAGTTCGACACCGTCGCGCCGGAGGGTCTGCTCGATACCGGCGTGGTAGTCGGCCACTACCAGTGCGCGCTCGTCCCCGATGTCAGCCACCGCCGCCGGCGTGTCCGGAACTGGTTCGACACCCATCCCATTCCTCAGATCGGTTTCAGCGAGTGCTCGTCGGGTTCGTAACACTTGCCATCCATCAGCGCGCTCTCGATGGCGTCTGCGACCGCCTCCGCGTCGAGTCCGTGGCGCTCGTGGGTCTCGGCGACGAGTGCCTCGCGGTCGGCCCCGCTACCGTCGTCGAGGTCTGTCATCACCGCGAGCACCGCCTCCTGTGGGTCGTCGATACCACCCGCTGTCTCGTCTGTCTCCGCCTCACCCGCCCCAGCCTCCGCGACCCCGACACTCTCGGACCCGCCGGTCTCTGTCTCTGTCTCCTCGGACCCGTCGCCCGTCGACACGGTGTCGTCCAGGTCGCCCGTCGACACGGTGTCGTCCAGGTCGCCTGTCGACACGGTGTCGTCCGAGTCGCCCGTCGACACGGTGTCGGTGGATGAGTCGACCGGGTCGGCGACCGGGTCGGTCTCGGTCTCCGGCGTCGGGATACCGGCCTCGCCCGGGTCGTCGACCTCTGTTCCGCTCTGGAACCCCGTGTCGAACTTCTCCCCAGCCTCGTCGACCTCCTCGCGGACCTCGTCCGGGAGTTCGAAATCACCTCCCTCGAACTCACCGGGGTCCTCACTCCCACCGAGTTCACCGAGGTCGTCACTCTCACCGAACTCACCGGGGTCCTCACTCCCACCGAACCCGCCTGTGTCTTCACCTTCACCGAACTCACCGGGGTCCCCACTCTCACCGAACCCGCCAGGGTCGTCACTCCCATCGAACCCACCAGGGTTGTCACTCTCACCGAACCCGCCTGTGTCCTCATCCTCACCGAACTCACCGGGGTCCTCACCCGTGGACGTCTCACGGTCGGTCGTCGGGGACGTCTCACGGTCGGTCGTCGGGGACGTCTCACGGTCGGTCGTCGGGGACGTC
>CAZFMN010000010.1:37921-43787 GCA_964520075.1 uncultured Halobacteriales archaeon
TCACGGTCGGTCGTCGAGTCCGACTCGCCGGCGTCGTCTGTGACCGCGCTGTCGGGCAGTTCCCCGGGTGTGCTGTCGACCCTGTCGGTGGTCGTGCTGTCGGGCAGCTCCGTTCCGGTGGCGTCGACACTGTCTGTCTCGTCGTCTGCCGCGGCGCTGTCTGTGACAGTATCGGACACGCCGGTCGCCGTGGAGTCGGTCTCGCCTGTGGTGGTATCTGTGTCCCCGATGGCTGTGGTGTCGGAGGGCACGGAATCGGCGGGGTCTGCGCTCCCGCCGGCCGAAGACCGACTGCCGGCCGGTTCACCCTCCGTTTGTCCGTCCTGTCCGCCTCCCGCTCCGGCCGTCACACCGGCGTCGGTGGTCTCCCGGGTCGGTTCCCGGTCGGTCGCGGTGCCGACGGAGTCGGTGTCCGGTGTCGAGACGAGCAGGTCGGCCGCGGTGACGTCACCGCTGTCGTCGGGGGCGAGCGTCAGCTCCTGGGCCTCGTCGCGCTGGCCGGCGACCACCCGGGCGGCATCCAGCGCCAGACGCCGGACCGCATCGAGATACGCCGGGGTGGTCCCGTAGTGAGCGAGCGCACGTGTGATGCCGTCGGCGAGCGCGGGGTCGACACCACGCTCGTCGAGACGGTCGCGCAGGTCCTCGCCGGCGAGTCCGGTCGAGAGCGCCGCCGCCGCGTGTCCGACCCGGGCGACGGTCTGTTCGGCCGCCTGGACGGTCCAGCGGTCCCGTGTCTCGGCGTCGACGGTGTTGATACTCTCCGGCCGGATGGAGGTGTAGACCGTGTCGCCGTCCTCCGGTTCGAACGTGTTCGCCTTTCCGGTGACGGCGACGAACGCCGGCGGGTCCGTCCGTTCGAGGGCGGCCTGCTCGTCGGGTTCGTACTGGCCGGCGTAGAGGACGAACGCACCGGTCGGGTCGACCACCCGACCTTTCAGCATCTCGTCGTTGACCCGCTCGACCTCGGTGAGCACACCGACGGCGAACAGACGGTTGACCCGCGCACCCGTCGGCGTGACCACGTAGTTCGGGGCCCGCTCCTCGTCACTCTCCGAATACGAGTAGTCCGCGTCGTCGTACTCGGCCGCGAACAGGCGATAGGCCACCTCTCGCTGGCCAGGCCCGTCGCTGCTCATGTGGTCACCTCCGAGAGGAGCTGCATCGCCCGCTCGACGGGCTCTTCCTGTGCGGGTTCGAACTGTCTGGCGTTGAGGTTGGCGCCGTACTCGTCGATCGACAGCGACCCCCGCACCCGGAACGCCCGGCCGACGAGCTCCTCCCGGATGGAGTCGGCGATCACCTCGCGGTCCATCGCGTCGCGGGCGTGTTCACGGGCAGCCTCGATGCCGCCGCCGTACAGTTCGGCGGTGCGCTCCCTGTCGAGGATGACCGTCACCGAGCCGGTGCCGTCGTCGAGGATGGCTTTCACGCGGAGGTCGTCCTCGGCCTCGACGGTGCCGTGGGCGCGACACTGGCCGCTCTGGACCACCCGACCGCACTCGGGACAGCGCTCGATCAGCCCCGACCCGTCTCTGACCGCCACCACGTTCCCGACGAGTTCGACATCGAACAGCCCGCCCGCGTCGACAGCCTCGCCGACCGCGTAGCGCGGCGCGGCGTCCGCGACCTGTACCGGCCGGTCCAGCCGCGTGACCGTCGAGAACTCGGAGACGTGCACCGACGGCGCGTCCCGGAACTCCCGGACGAACCCGTTCTCGATGTGGACCCCGGTCCCCTCGTCCATCTGGGGGTGTGGGTCCCAGTCGGTGAACGGCAACCGTGCCGTCTCGTCCGCGAGGACACCGCTGAGAATCTCCGTCTCGCCGTCCCGTCCGTCGATTGTCTTTCGCTCGGACTCGATGACCTGCACGTCGAGGGTCACACCCCGGTCGCCCGGCTCCAGGTCGGCGAGCACCGCCTCGCCGCCGACGTCGTAGGGGACCGCCAGCGACTCCTCGACGCGCTCGATATCGGTCGACTCCCCGAGGTTCAGTTCGGGCTCACCCTCCCAGTCCCGGAGCCCGGCGTTGCCAACCCTGACGGTCTCACCGGCCTCGAGGCCGAAATCCTCCCAGGCCGTGTAGGGTATCCTCCCCGTCTGGTCGGCCAGCTCCCCCTCGAAGATGACGTGACGCTCGCCGCTGTACTTTATCGAGCGCTTCCCCACCGAGAGCACCCGGGCGGTCATGCTGACGTTGCTGTCGTCGGTCGATATCTCGTCGATCTCCTTCGTTGGGATCCCGGTGTCGCGGCTGTCGTCGCCGTAGTCACGGCGGACGCTCTGTTTCGCCTCCGCCATCGGGACGTTGTACTCCGCCATCTTCTCGAGTTTCTGTGTAACCTCCTGTTTGTCGACGCCGAGGTCAGAGGCGAGCTCCTCGGCGTGGTCGTCGAGACTCATACAGCATCTTGACGCGCCCGACACTAAAAGCGTTCACTCGACTGTCGGGCGTCGTTCGAACCTGTTATGTTTCGTGGATTCCATATCCCGGACATGAATCCGGAGACAGACCGCCCGACGAGACGCCAGCTACTCGCCGCCGCGGCCGCCGGAACGGCTCTGCTCGCCGGCTGTATCGGTGACTCCGGTGACGGAGACGGGGGTACCGACACTGATAACGGAGATAGCGGTGACGACGCCGGCGCGCCCGACGAGAACACGACGAACAGCACCGACACGAACGAGACAGGCGAGACCGGCACAGATGACGGCGACTCCGACAACGGCGACGATGATGTCGGTGACGGCGACAGCGGTGAGACGACCGCGGCGAGTGTGCCGGTCCGCGGCGACCCGGAGGCGGCCGTGACACTCGAGGTGTACGAGGACCTCGGCTGTCCGGCCTGCCGGAGCTACGTCCAGAACGGGCTACCCGAACTCGAGGCGAGCTACATCGACGAGGGGCGGATCAGGTACGAACACCGGGATTTCCCGGTGACCGGCCCCGCGGCCGAACAGGCCGCCAGCGCCGCCCGCGAGGTGCTCGCACGGCACGGCAACGACGCGTTCTGGGAGTTTGTCTCCGCCGTGTTCGCGAACCAGGGCCGTCTCGGACAGAACCCTCCCGACCTGTTCGAGGAGCTCGCGGGGAATCTCGGGTTCGACGCCGACGCCGTCGCCACCGCCGGCCAGGAGCGGTCACACCAGTCCGTCGTCGACCGGGATTTCACCCGCGGTGAGGAACTCGGTGTCGAGGGCACACCCTCGTTCGTCGTCGACGGCCGACTGGTCGACCCCGGCGGTGCCCGGACCATCGAGGATGTCGTCGACGCCGTCGCCAACGCTCTCGACACGGCTCTGGCTGGTGGCGATGGCAGCGACGACGATGACAGCAGTGGCAGCGACGACTCGACTCCGTACTGAGCGACCCCGGAGTGAAAGTGAAACCAGCAGATGTGACGGGGCCAGAGTTGCGAATCGGGGGGGGGGGTTCTCGGGTCGATGCAACCCAGACCGTCACAGTCGCGGGTCGGCAGTAGCCCCGGGTCGAGAGTCGCGTGGTACGTGCAGAGTGGCGCGTGGTTCGTGTCGAGAGTCAGGAGGCACGCACGAGCGGTTCGTACCAGTCACGGTTCTCGCGGTACCACTCGACGAACGCGGCGACCCCTTCGCGGATGGTGTAGGTCGGCTCGTAGCCCAGCAGGTCGGCCGCCCTGCTCGTGTCGGCGTGGGTGTGTTCGGCGTCGGCGGCGTGGCGCTCGTCGTAGACCAGGTCGAGCTCCGGTGCGAGCATATCCCGTATCTCGGCGGCGAGTTCCCGTATCTCGATGTTGTCGGTGCTGCCGATGTTGAGCGCCTGGCCGTCGGCGGCGGCCGTCGAGAGCAGTGCCCGGTTCGCCGCGACGATATCCTCGATGTAGGTGAAATCCCGGGTCTGTCTGCCGTCGCCGTAGACAACCGGCGGGTCACCGTTCAGACACCGCGAGACGAAATTCGAGATTGCCATGTTCGGGCGCATCCGCGGGCCGTAGACGGTGAAATACCGCAGCGCGACCGCCGAGAGGTCGTACACCTCGCTGTAGGCGCAGGCGTAGCGCTCGCTCGCGAGTTTCGACGCCCCGTAGGGGCTGACCGGTGTCGTGGGGTGCTCCTCGTCGTACGGCAGCGACCGGGGCTTGCCGTACACCGACGACGAGGAGGCACAGACCACCCGCTCGATGTCGTGTTCGCGGGCCGCATCGAGCACGTTCAGCGTGCCGTCGACGTTGACCTCGTTGTAGCGACGCGGCTCCTCGACGCTCCGCCGGACACCCGCCTGTGCGGCCTGGTGGAAGACCATCTCCGCCCCGTCGATACCCGCCTCGACATCCGCCGGGTCGCGGATATCCCCCTCGATGAACCGGTAACTGCCGTCACCGTCTGCCGCGACCGACCGGCACTGCTCGACGGTGTGTTTCTTTATGCGGACGTCGTAGAACGGGTCCAGCGAGTCGAGCACGACCACGTCGTGACCGTCGGCGACGAACGCCTCCGCGAGGTGGCCGCCGATGAATCCCGCGCCACCCGTCACCAGCAGGTGCATACAGTCTCGGAGCAATGGCACAGTCAAAAGTCACTCGCTTCTGCCAGCTGAGCACCTCCTCTTTCGCAATGTTTACTTAAATACAATCGAATCTCCCGACATGAAACGACGGACGTTCACCGCACTCGGGGGTGCAGTCCTCCTGGCCGGGTGTCTCGGCGGGGGTGACGGCGCACTGTTCGACAGAACTGTCGAGGCGGGCGAGAGCACGTACCCCTCGTTCGAGGCGAGCGAGGGTGACGAACTGCGCGTCGCAATCTCGGCCGGTGAGAACGGCGCGAACACTGGTGTCAGCGCGACCCACCTGAACGGGATAGACGAGGGAGTCAACTGGTGGGGGTGGGGGCTCGACGCCGGCGAGGAGGTGACCGACACCATCGAGATTGTGGAGGACAACGACTACACCGTCTGGATAAACGAGGGACAGGCCGAGGTCACCGTCGAGAACGCGTAGCCGCCGGCAGCACTCCCGGAGCGGTCGGCTCAGATACCGGTCGAGTACCGCAGGATACCCGCGACACCGCCGAAGGCGTTGAGCAACTGCTCGCCCTTCTCGAAGTCGGTGGAGACAAAGATTGTCTCGGTGCCGCGCTGTCCGGCAAGCTCCATCAGGTGCTCGATTGCGTCCTCGCGCTCACCCTCGATTGTCGTCCCGTCGGAGCACTCGTGGGCGGGTTTCTCGGCGCCGGCATCGACGAACGCGTACTCGGTACGACCGTCGGGGCAGTCGTAGACGACGACGTCCTTGCGGAGGTCCTCGGAGATGAGCAGGCGGTCGACGGCCCCCATCATCAGATTCTCCCGGGTCTGGTCGAACCCGTAGGTGGCACGCTCCCCGTCGTGGAGTTCCTCGAAGAACTCCTCCATCACCTGCTTGTCCTGGAGAATCTCGTGTTCCGCGAGCACCTCGGTTGCCGAGTCGACGAGGTCGTGCAGGCCCGACTCGTCGGTGTAGGCGACGTCGAACTTGCCGAGCACCTGGTCCCGGAGCTCGTGGTGGAGGTAGTCTCCGTCGAGGAACTCGTCTTTCGTCGGCGAGGGGCCGCCGACCAGGATACCGTCGAGCTCGTGACGCTTCGGCACGAACAGGTCGTTCGCCATGCCCGCGACCTCCTGATAGAAGTTGTCGATTGCCTCGAGACGGAGGCGGGCGAACCGCTGTGCGGACTGACCGCCCTTCCGCTGTTTGCCGGGCACCAGCGAGGTGGCCGACTTGACCGGGTCGACGCGCTTTCCGCGGAGCCAGCCGACGTTCGCCTCCCGCCTGTCCAGCACGACCAGCCCGAACAGCCCCTTGTCCGCGAGCATCTCCTCCAGGGGTTCGGTCAGAAACTCCGAGT
>CAZFMN010000011.1:0-42048 GCA_964520075.1 uncultured Halobacteriales archaeon
GGAAATCTTCGATTTCCGTACGACCCCGAGGCACTCTGCCTGCTTTCTCTGTAGATATCTCCGTTGGATATCGGTGTAATTCCCTGCAATAATATTGTGTAGCAGTCCCAAAACCGTTAACAAACAGCCCATCGTATCAGTACACATGAGACGGAACGACCGGAGTAACAGACCATGGTAGCACCCGTCCCGGCAGGAGTACAGGCGCTCCTGGTTGTCGCCGTCGTTCTCGTCGAGGCGATGCTGCTCTACGTCGGCTACGGCTACCTGGAGGCTCAGTTTGCACCGAAGCTGCTCGAGACGATACAGGACATCTAACAGATGGACCCACTCGGGCTGAGCCTCGTCATGCTCGTACTGTTCGTCGGTTTCGGGTTCATGATCGGAGTGTTCTTCGGCTTCTTCGGGATGGGCGGGTCGTTTCTCGTCACGCCGGCACTCCTCGTTCTGGGCTACGATGCGTCGGTCGCAATCGGTTCCAGCATGGCCTTTGTCTTTGGGACGGCGGTGATTGCGACGCTCAAGCACCACGATGTCGGGCAGGTCGACCACAGACTCGGCGCCCTGATGTTCGTCGGTATCGCTGTCGGAATCGAGGTCGGGCGGCGGGCCGTGTTCGTGCTCGACGAGCTCGGCCAGGCCGAGGCCGTCGTCGGGACGGCGTACGTGGTGTTGCTCGCGGCAATCGGCCTGCTGTTCACCCGGAGTGGCATGAACGGTGAGGACAACTCCGGGGACACACCGGCGGACGACGACATCCCCGAGGTGGCAGAGCGGCTCAACTCCTACCGGATCCCCCCGATGGTGACCCTGGCCGACGGGAGCGAGGCGTCGCTGTGGACGGTCTCGGGTGTCGGCGGTGGCGTCGGCGTCGTCTCGGGCTTTCTGGGTGTCGGGGGCGGGTTCGTCCGGATGCCCGCAATCTACTATCTCGTCGGTGTGCCACTCGGTGCGGCGGTCGGAACGAGCCTCCTCGGCGCGCTCATCTCCGGTGGTGTCGGTGCGTTCACGTACGGACTCTCGGGCGTGATCGACCTCGGTGTCGTGACAGCACTCCTTGTCGGGAGTGCGCTGGGCGCTCGCATCGGGTCGGCCTCGACAGCCTACGTCGACGAGGACGATGTCACAATCTATTTTGGGGTCATGCTGTTGCTGGCCAGTCTCGCCGTCGCCGTGGGTGAACTCGCCACCCGACTCGGGACCCCGGTTCTGGACACGGTGAGTTTCGTGTTGCTCGTCGGCTCCGCGATATCCGTCACCACCATCATCCTCTACCACGGCGCGGTGGCTGTCCGGGACGACTCGACGGAACTCGCAGCGACCACGGGTCACGGCGACTGACGGCTCAGACCACCCGCTGTGGAGAATGGTTAAGCGCTGTCGACCCGTATCTGACACCGTGACCGACCACCCCACACCGGCGACGGACGACAGTAACCGTCCGATTCAGCTGTCGAGCGAAGCGGCGCTCGACGCGCTCTGTGCCGACACCGACCGCGTGCTCGTGGAGTTTTACACCGACGGCTGTGGCATCTGCAGCAGTATGGAGCCCGTTCTGGGGAGCCTCGCGCGCCAGTTCGATACCGCCGTCGCACAGCTCAACCCCCGCGACGACCCACCGCTGGTCGAGCGGTTCGACGTCCGTAGCGTCCCGCTGTTCGTGCTCTTTATCGATGGAACGCCGGTCGCGCGACTGGCTGACGGGTTCGTCCCCGGGGCGGAGCTCGAGTCCTGGGTCGACGAGCACACCGGCTGACCCAGTCGGGCCGTGACCTCGCGCTCAGTGCCGGTGGTCCGGTTCGACAGCCTCGCCGGGATATGCCCTCTCACCGGCCTCGACACGGACATCCAGCCAGTTCTCCATCGGTATCAGCGGGCACTCGTATGCCTCGTTGTACGCACACGTCGGGTTGTACGCCTCGTTGAAATCGAGCACCCACCTGCCGTCGGCCACCTGGTGGCTGTCCGGTTCGAGATCGAGATACCGGCCGGCACCGTAGGTCTCCTCGTCGTTCGTGTCGTCACGGAACGGCACCCACAACCGGTCGTCGTCGGCGTCGGCCCGGTAGGCCTGGATGGTCCGTTGTTCGCCACCGAGTTCGAACTCGAACTCGGCCCAGCGGAGGTACTCCTGTTTCCCACCCGCGGTTGTCTCGACTGTTAGCGTCTCCACGTCCTCGTGGGCCCGTAGTTCGAGTTCGAACCGATAGGCCCGGTCGACCGGGTAGAACTCCAGTCCGGCGAACTGCTCTGCCGGCACCGGCGAGCGTGAGTGCTCGGCGAAGTACTCCTCGCGCTTCCGGCGCTGTTCTCGCAGCTGCCGTGTATACTCGTTGTCCATACAGTTATAGCTTCGAGCTACAGGCAGATATGAGTTTGCGTCTGTGCTACAATACCGGCTGTCGTCACGTGTGAGTGCCACGTTCGCTGTCACCGGTGGTCACGCCGTGGGACCGGACGTGACGAGCGGCGCGTGACCCGAGACAGACTCCCCGTCGACGACCTGTGGACCGGAGAGAGGCTGTCTCGCGGCACGGTCGTCCGACCAGTGACCTGTAGCGGTGACACAACCCGACCGACAGTCACCCGAGAGGTCCGACAGTTCCTACACGTCTCGGCCTCGACACGCCGCAAGCGCCGGGTTTTAGTTTCGGAGGCAGCTATACGATATACGATGGCCCGCTACCACATCGAAACCTACGGGTGTACCGCAAACCGCGGCGAGAGCCGCGAGATAGAGCGGGCACTCCGCGAGGGGGGCCACCATCCGGTCTCGGGACCAGACGAGGCCGACGTGGCCATCCTCAACACCTGCACGGTCGTGGAGACGACCGAACACCGGATGCTCCGGCGGGCGCGGGAACTCGACGACGAGACGCCGGCGGACCTCGTCATCACGGGCTGTATGGCGCTCGCCCAGGGTGAGGCGTTCGAGGAGGCCGGCATCGACGCCGAGATACTCCACTGGGACGAGGTACCCGACCACGTCCGCAACGGCGAGTGCCCGACCACGACGGCGGGTACCGACCCGATTGTCGAGGGTGTCGTCGGTATCCTCCCGATCGCCCGGGGCTGCATGAGTGACTGCTCGTACTGTATCACGAAACAGGCGACCGGCAAGATCGACTCGCCATCGGTCGAGGAGAACCTCCAGAAGGCGCGTTCGCTCGTCCACGCCGGCGCGACCGAACTCAGGCTGACCGGTCAGGACACCGGTGTCTACGGCTGGGACGAGGGCGAACGGAAGCTGCACGTTCTGTTGCGGCGCATCTGCGAGGAGGTCGAGGGTGAGTTTCGTATCCGCGTCGGGATGGCGAACCCGAAGGGGATACACGGTATCCGCGAGGAACTGGCCGCGGTGTTCGCCGAGTACGACGACATCTACAATTTCCTGCACATCCCGGTCCAGTCGGGGAGCAACGACGTGCTCGCGGAGATGCGCCGCCAGCACACCGTCTCGGAGTTCCGCGAGGTGGTCGAGACGTTCGACGACGCGCTGTCGGAGTGGACGCTGTCGACGGATTTCGTCGTCGGGTTTCCGACAGAGGAACCGGACGACCACCGGCGCTCGCTGGAGCTGTTGCGCGAGACCGGCCCGGAGAAGATCAACGTGACACGGTTCTCGAAGCGCCCGGGCACCGACGCCGCGAAGCTAAAGGGGTTGGGCGGGCAGACGAAGAAGGACCGCTCCTCGGAGATGACCGACGTGAAGATGGACGTGGTCGGTTCGGCCTACGACTCGATGGTCGGCACCGAGCGGGACGTGCTGGTCGTCGAGGACGGCACCGAGGAGTCGGTGGTGGGCTACGACCGCGCCTACCGGCAGGTCGCGATTCCGGGTGGCGAACGCGCCGGACTCGCACCCGGTGACACCGTCACCTGCGAGGTGACCGGCCACAACACCGTCTACGCGCTCGGGGACCCGGTGTAGTCGCCGGCCGACGACCTTTTGTCGAACCGCGGGAGAAACTGTACGTATGGAAAGGGCCGAACGGGTCGACCTGGTCACCCGGCATACCGCCGAGACCGTCACGGAGACAGAACTCGAGGAACTGCTCGGAGCGGAGTCACCGTCGGTCTACATCGGCTACGCTCCGACGGGCGAGATGCACATCGGCCACTTCACCACGATGCGCAAGCTCGCGGACTTCCTGCGAGCAGGGCTGGAGGTGACGGTCCTCATCGCGGACCTGCACGCGCATCTCGACGACGAGAAGAGCCCCTTCGACCTGCTGGAGGCGCGCTCGCGGTACTACCGGGCAGCTATAAAGGGGATGATCGAGGCCGCGGGTGCGGACCCCGGACAGATACGGTTCGTCCGCGGGACCGACTTCGAACTCGACGAGGAGTACACGCTCGACCTCCTCCGGATGACAGCGGAGACGACACTCGCACGCTCACAGCGGGCCGCAAGCGAGGTGGTCAGGGAGAGTGAGAGCCCGAATCTCGGCGGGTTGCTGTACCCGCTGATGCAGACACTCGACGTTCGCGCGCTGGAGGCCGACATCGCCTACGGCGGCATCGACCAGCGCGGCATCTACATGCTGAGCCGCGAACTGCTCCCGGCGTACGGCTGGTCGGCACCGGTCTGTCTGTTCGCGCCGCTGCTGTCGGGGCTCTCCGGCGGCAAGATGAGCGCCTCCGACGCGAGTTCGAAAATCAACCTCACCGACCCACCGGAGACCGTCGACGAGAAGATACAGGACGCGTACTGTCCGGCCGGGGAACTCGAGGGCAACGGTGTGCTCGAGTATCTCGAACATCTGGTCTTTCCCGTACTCGCGGAGCGCGGCGAGCAGTTCGTCGTCGAGCGCCCCGACGACTACGGCGGCGATATCGTCTACGACGCCGACGACTACGACTCCCTGGAGGCGGCGTTCCTGAGCGGGGAGCTCCACCCGGCGGATCTCAAACCCGCCGTCGGCGAGGCTGTCTCGACGGTCATCGACCCGGTGCGTGAGCGACTGCGGGCTGAGCCGGACCTGCTCGCCGAGGCCTACCCCGAGAGCCACGGGGACTGATCCGATGTGGGACGGTGCGGACGAGGCTCCGATGGACGCGTCGCTCGACACACACCGGGGGACGGCGCGGGTGCGCGAGGTCTACGACGAGATTGCGTCGCACTTCTCGAAGACGCGGGCGTACCCCTGGCCGGAGGTGGAGTCGTTTCTCGGGTCGGTGTCCGCGGACGAACCCGGGTGGGTCGGGCTCGATATCGGCTGTGGCAACGGTCGCCACGCCGGTCCGCTCGCGATGGAGACCGAGCGGGTGGTGGCTGTCGACCTGAGCCGCGCCCTGTTGATGGAGGCACGCGAACGGCTGTCGGACGAGGAAAGAGTGGAACTGTCTGGAGCAGACGGGCGCGTGGTGCTGGTCCAGGCCGACGCGGCAGCGATGCCGCTCGCAACGGGCGTCGTCGACGTCGCGCTGTACGTCGCCGCCGTCCACCACCTGCCAGACCGTGAGCGCCGGGTCGGGAGTCTCTCGGAACTGGCCCGGGTGCTCTCGCCCGGCGGGCGGGCGCTGGTGAGCGCCTGGAGCACGGCCCACGACAGGTTCGACGTGCCGGCCGACGGCGGAGGGTTCGACACGACGGTCGACTGGACACTGCCCGGCGGCGAGACGGTCCCGCGGTTCTACCACATCTACGCCCTCGACGAGTTCGAGCGGGACCTGCGCGCGGCGGGACTCGCTGTCGAGTCGGCGACCGTCTCCAGCGGGAACTGCTACGCCGAGGTCCGGCCCGGTGGCTGAACGGCAGGTCGAAAGGAAACACCCTTTATCACAGGCCGAATACGTTCGCGTGTCTACCCGCACTGTGACGCCGACAGCGCGCCGGTGGTCTAGTGGTAGGACCTGAGCCTTCCAAGCTCATGGCCCGGGTTCGAATCCCGGCCGGCGCATGGCGAACAACGGCAATCCTCCGTTCTCTCGGTGTGCGGTGACGTGTCTGACCTCGACTCCGAGGGGTGTGCCCGAACCTCGACCGTCGAGTTCTCCGGTCCGCGAGTGGGCTGCCCCCACCAGCAGGACACGCCGACTGTCACCGTCCGGGACGGCACACCCCCCGACGTGGGCGTGAACCGCCGGAGAGTATGCTACACCGACTGCTGACTACAGCGTCGACCGTGTACTGGACTCGAGGTGACCCTCGAACTCGCCTCGGCTCTCTCGGCGTCGACAGAACTGGTCCCGCCGGCGAGGGAGTCCGGGAGCCGCGGATGTGTGGGCGGGCTCCGGACGCCGGACGAACGCGCGGGGTCCGTGTCGACAGGCTCTCCTCGCGTGACCGACCGCCGCGGGTCGGGAGAGGCGGGGACTGTCACCGCCAGCCCGGTCAGAGAACGGTAGTTCTTTGAGGACACGTCACCCCGTAGTAGGTATGACACGGCTCGGGCTCGTGGTCTCACAGTTCAGCAAGGAGACGCCGGTCACCGAGCGGATGGCCGAGCGGGCACGCGAGACAGTCGAGGAACACGACGTCACACTCGCGGAGACAGTCAGGGTGCCGGGGTCGTACGACACGCCGCTCGCGGCCGACCGCCTCGCACGGCGTGACGATATCGACGCCGTAGCTGTGCTCGGGGCCATCGTGACCGGCGACACCGACCACGACGAGGTGATCGGCCACGCCGCCGCACAGGCGCTGACCGACGTCAGCCTCGACCGTGACACACCGGTCACGCTCGGGATAACCGGCCCGGGCATGAGTCACGACGAGGCCCGCGCCCGCATCGAGCACGGCGCGACGGCCGTCGAGAGTGCAATCGAGCTTGCGGAACAACTGGAGGAGCTATGAGTTCGTTCGACTTTACCGACCGCGTCGGACGGGTATCGCCGAGTGCCACGCTCGCCATCAGCAACGAGGCGAGCGCGCTCGAATCACAGGGTGTCGACGTCGTCGACCTGAGTGTCGGCGAACCGGACTTCGACACGCCCGAGAACGTGAAACGGGCCGCCCACGACGCCCTCGACGCAGGCAAGACCGGCTACACGCCCTCCCCGGGTATCCCGGCGCTCCGGGAGGCAATCGCCGAGAAACTCCGCGCGGACGGCCTCGACCACGACGCCGGGGACGTGATGGTCACACCCGGCGGGAAGCAGGCGCTGTACGAGGTGTTCCAGACCCTGATCGGAGAGGGCGACGAGGTGGCGCTGATCGACCCGGCGTGGGTCTCCTACGAGGCGATGACGAAACTCGCCGGCGGGTCGCTCACCCGTGTCGACACGACCCCCTACGGGTTCCACCTCGAGGGTGCACTCGACGACCTGCAGGCTGCTGTCTCGGACGAGACAGACCTGCTCGTGGTCAACTCACCCGGCAACCCACACGGGATGGTCTACACCGACGCCGCACTGCGGGGCGTGCGTGACCTGGCTGTCGAGCACGACATCACGGTCATCTCCGACGAGATATACCAGCAGATTGTCCACGACGACCGCGAGATGACGAGTCTGGGGTCGCTGTCGGGGATGGGTGACCGGACCATCACCCTCAACGGGTTCTCGAAGGCGTACGCGATGACCGGCTGGCGACTCGGCTACTTCGCGGGGCCGGCGGAACTCGTCTCGGAGGCGGGGAAGGTCCACGGCCACTCGGTGTCGTGTGCGACGAACTTCGTCCAGCACGCCGGCGTCGAGGCGCTCCGCAACACCGACGAGGCCGTCGCGGAGATGGCCGCAGCCTTCGAGCGCCGCCGGGACACGCTCGTCGCGGAACTCGCCGACCGTGGCGTCGACGTGCCGGCCCCGGAGGGTGCGTTCTACCTGATGCTCCCCGTCGCCGAGGACGACCAGGCGTGGTGTGAGACGGCCATCGGCGAGGCACACGTCGCGACGGTTCCCGGGAGCGCGTTCGGCACACCCGGCTACGCGCGGCTCTCGTACGCGAACTCGACAGAGCGGCTGCTGGAGGCGTTCGACCGACTTGAGGCCCACGACCTGTTGACCGCCGGCGCGTAGCGGGCGCGGACAGTCTCGGCCGCCGGACAGCCTCCCTCGGTCTCACTCGCCGAACCGGCGCTGTCGGCTCTAGTTGAGATGCGCTTTCCGGCGTAGCACCGTCTGTCTCGAGTTCGGCGAACTACCTGTTCCAGTCGGGACTGTCACGTGGCGGGCTGAATACGTCTGGCCCGACAGCCCCAGTTGTCTCAGGACTGTTCGCCGTCACTCACTGCGAAACGGCGAGAGACAGACACGTGTGAACTGCACAGAAATCACGGTAGTCACACCGGGCAGCGGTTGCCCAGCGGGAGTCTCACACAGTACGTCCTCGACAGTACGACCGAATGTGGCTGAATACTCTCAAATACTACTGAAAATCAGAACGATCGATACTGAACCGCTGGATGTTTATTGTGGTGCCACCGACCAGCAGCGTCAGACGAGCCTCCTCGACAGCCTCGGTACTCTGTCTCTCGGACTCCGGGACGATTCTGTGGCACATATTGACGGGCTCCCGTGTAAAATCACGAGGTCTATCCGGCCCAACTCCATGCAGGAGGAGACTCGAAAAACCTAGTGTTCACTACTGTGACTCCGCATCGAGTGTTCCGGCCGCCACAGTCCGGTTATTGAGGAGCCGAACGAGTTCGGTCTCGGAGACAGGTCGGCTGTCTGTATCGATTCCCGCGTCCCTGGCGATACGAACTGCTGCCGGGGGATGGAGATTCGCCTGCGCCAGCAGCGCGTCGTCGTAGAACACCTCGCGAGGTGTCCCGCGGCCAACAATATCCCCTCCTGACATCACGCAGACACGGTCGGCAATCTCGGCGGCGAACTCGAGGTCGTGTGTCGAGAGGACGACGCTGATGCCGTCGTCGTGAATCTGTTTGATGCGGTCCGCGACCAGCTGCGAGCGGTCGGGATCGAGTCCAGCAAGCGGTTCGTCGAGGACGACCACGCTCGGTTCGAGCGCGAGGACACCGGCGAGACCGACGAGTCGCTTCTCCCCGCCGCTCAGGTAGTGGGGAATCCGGTCTTCGAGGTGCTCCGCGTCGACTGTCGAGAGTGCCTCGCGAGCGCGTTCACGCGCCTCGTCGCCGGGCACACCGTCGTTCTGGAGACCGAACATCACGTCGTCGAGTACCGTCGGCGCGACCAGTTGTGTGTCGGCATCTTGAAAGACAAACCCGACCTCGCGTCGGGCCTCTGCTTTGTTGTCCTCCGTTATTCGAGTTCCGTCGACGACCAGTTCCCCCTCGTCGGGAACGAGTGTCGCGTTCAGATGCTCGAGCAGCGTCGACTTCCCCGCCCCGTTGCCCCCAATCAGTGCGACAGTCTCGTCGGGGTAGATGTCGAACTCGACATCGTGCATCCCGACCGTTCCGTCGGGGTACGTGTGGGCCCCACACTGGAGACTGACCCGCGGCGACTCGTCCCGGGTCACACTCTCACCCCGTAGACGACGACCGCGCTGTAGCCGACGACCGCGACGTACATCCCACCGACGAGGGCCAGTTCGTGAGCGGGCGGCCGAGAGACATCGCCGTACAGCGTGATGTCGCCGTCGTAGCCACGGGCCTCCATGGATTTAACCAGCCGTTCGGACTGCTCGATGGCTGACAGCATCGTCATTCCGAGGATTCTCGCGTACAGTCGCTTGTTCGACCAGAACTCCGAGAAGTTCGCCCCGCGAGAGAGTGCAGCCTTCACCAAGTCCTCGAGTGTCTCGATCATAATAAACGTGAATCGGTAGGTCAGCAGCGCAATCTGGTCGACTGGCCGGGGCAGCAGTCGCCCGAGCAGGTACACCACATCCGCGTATCGTGTCGTCATCGATGCCGTCAGCACGAACGTGACGACAGTGAGCGACCGACAGGTGAGTTCGCTAAATAGTGCCACACCGGCCCACGTCACGGAGAGACCGCCAAGCGGTGTCTGTAGTGCCCCACCAATCGGCGTTCCCGGTTCGAGAAAGGCCAGCGGTCCTGCCACCGAGATGATGAACAACAGCGGGAGCGTGTACCAGTACACCAGACGGCTGTACGGGAGTCCGGCGATGCCGTACACGACCAACATTGCACCGTACAACCCCGCGAGGAGTGCGAGCGTGTCGACGACCGTCACCGCGATGACGAGCGCACCGACAGTTCCGACCTTCGTCCAGGGGTTGATCCGGTGGAGTGGTCCCTCACGGTGTTCGGCAAAGGCCGTGATCAATCGCGGGTCCGGAACGTGATTCGAGAGTGTCGCCACAGTTACCGTGTCACGCGTTCGTCCTCGGTCACGGTACGATACCGGTCGACGTAGACGTAGAGGGCGATGCCAAAGACAACGAGTACCCCCGCGACGACACCGTACTCGAGCATCAACCCGTTCTTGCGGATGGGACCAGCAACGACGATACCCCGACCGAAGTCAATGAGCGAACCGCCGCCGTCTTTCACGCCGCGTTGAAGCGTTTTTGCCGACCGCTTGGCCCACGGAAGTGCGCCGCCGGTCGCGGTAAAGCCCCACAGACCTGCCGCCAGGCAGACTCCAAACAGGCCGAGTAGCCCGCCGTACTGTTTCCAGCGCTGCATCAGGCGGTCACCCCTGTCGTCTCCTCGCGAGTCTCTCGCTCCTCGACTCCGACGAGGTCGGGACGAACGGACGCGAGGAACTGAACGATAAAGCCAGTCAGGATGCCCTCGATGACCGCGACACCGAGGTTGAGCCCGACCAACCCGCCGACGGCGACTGCCAGGTCACCACGTGGGAGCGCACTCCCGTTCACGCCACTGACGACGATAATCACACCCATCAGCACTGCGCCGGCCGAGAGCCCGACTGTTGCTGCACTCGCGCTGGCGGGGAACACGTCCCAGTCCATCCCGATCAACGTCGTGAACAGGTAGTAGGCGACGACCGCCTCTGTGGCGTTTACCAGGACATTCGCCCCGAGCAGGCCAACCGCACCGTGCCCGAGTGCCGCCGAGAAGATGTTCACCACCAGTGCGATGAGCGCACCCAGCAGCGGACCGGCGAGGATGCCGACCAGTCCGGTGAGGTTCATGTGAATGCCGCCCCACACGGGGATGTTCAGCTGGAAAATCGCAAAACTCGCGGCTGCGCCGATGCCTGCGAGCGCAATCTGGTTTGTCTTGATGCCACCCTTCCGAACCCGGTAGACGACTGCACTGAGCAATCCGGCGCCAAGTAGCGTCCAGAACACCAGTGCCCACACCGGGAACGAGCCTTCTCCAAGGTGAATGTGTGCCATGCCTGTTTGTTAATTCTAATAGCCAACCTAATAAACTTGGCGAATCAAAACAGATAAAATAATAATACGGGCGCAAAATATTTATATATCTTATCAAATTTGGGGAAACCGAACGTCTGTTATCATATACTGACGGACAGAAGTACCTGAACCCCGCAACGAGAACAAACGGGTAGAGGGCCGCAAGAAGTGGGCGCACGTCTCTTGACGAGCGGTGCGAGGCCGCACCGGCCGGGTGGCCGACCGGAGAGGCCACCGTATGCGCGAACAGTGAACGGAGTGAATCGTAAGCAAGGGGGGGCCTCAACCGGCGAAGGGGAGCGGAGCGATTGCGACCGCAGAGAGCCCTCGAACGCGGGCTGAGAGACGACCCGCGAGCAACGACCCGTGAGCGGCCCGGACACACCGGACACCCTGTTCCACTGGCGGACAACTCCGCACGGCTGTTCGGCTGACAGTCTCACTCCCCGAACCGGCGCTGTCGGGTCTGGTAGTCCCGGAGCGCCCGGAGGTAGTCACGCCGGCGGAAGTTCTGCCAGTTGACGTCGGTGAAGTGGAGTTCGGCGTAGACGGACTGCCAGATCATGAAATCCGAGAGCCGCTCGTCCCCGGTCTTCACGACCAAGTCCGGGTCCTCGGGGAACACGAGTCTCTCCTCGACGTGTGTCTCGGTCACCTCCGCCGCGCCGAGACGACCGGCGTCGACATCCTCCGCGATAGAGCGAACCGCCGAGGCGAACTCGTGTTTCCCCCCCAGCCCCAGACTCACCTGCACCGGCGCCTCGGCGCGGCGCTGGTCACCGGGTGTGCGGACCGCCATCTCCCGGGGCGTGTTGAGGCGCTCGAACACCCGCTCCAGGGTCGCTGTCGCCCCCTCGTCGCGGAGGCTCACGTAGACGACGACCCGCTCGGCGTCGAACTCGAAGACCCACCCCAGAAACGCCTCGAGGGTCTCGTAGGCCGCGGCGGCGAGCAGGTCACGCTCCGTGATGACCAGCGCCACTGTCTCCGGGAGCTGTGGCCCGCGCCCGAGCCGAACGGCGAGATACCTGTCGTACAGTCCCACACCGCCCTATTTTCGTGGCGATTCTAACCTCTTTCGACTGTGGCTCTCACGTTGGCCCTCCGCCTCCGTCGAGAACGCGGGTCCGACCAGGAGTCGACTGGTTGTCGGCAGGCCGGTGGGTGCGGGTGCGTCAAGGCTCTGGTGTCGCCCGCGGGAGCTACTTGTTCGAACCGAGGAACAGCGACTCCCGCTCGCCGTTCACGAACGCGACGAGTGTTGTCTCCACCTCTGGATTCGAAGAGGGTGGGGGTGGCGGGGGAATTGAAGTCGTGTCGAACGAGATATTCGCCGTGTAGTTCCCGTTCTGTTCTGTGAGTGTGAACCGGGACTTTACATTACCATCCTCGGGAGGGCTGGAGCGCTCGACGACATCACCGAGCGTCTCGTTCGTGTGCATGATCTGCACCTCGAGACCGGAGGCGTTCCCTCCGAACGCTGTCACGGTGTAATCCCCCTGCACATCGCCGGGATCGCTGTAGTTGCACAACTGGTAGTACTCCGGTTCACCTGGTCCCTCGTCCGAACTACACTCGCTTGGAGTTGCAACCTCTGTCCACCGGAGTTCGATGAACTCGCCGATCGCGCCCTCTGTTGTCACGTTGACCGTGAGGTTCTGTCCGTCACCGTCGACGAACGTACCACTCAGTGTCTCGTTGAACGTGATCGGGACGGTCTCGTTGGCACTGAGATTGTCCGCATCGGGGACGAACTTGAACGTGGCCTGGCCGTCGACGTTGGTCGTCTCGGTTGCCGGCAGTATCT
The DNA here is from genome assembly GCA_964520075.1 of uncultured Halobacteriales archaeon. GTDB lineage: Archaea > Halobacteriota > Halobacteria > Halobacteriales > Haloarculaceae > Halovenus. Next base: position 13,032 of record CAZFMN010000011.1, read on the forward strand.
CACCCTTGCTGTCGTTCACACTCGCCGTGATGTTGACCTGGTTCTGTGGCACGTTGAACCGGTCACGCACCTCGACCGTGATGCTCCGGTTCCGGTCGGCGGCGACCCGGTCCTCCGTGCCGTCGACGGCGGTGATGTAGGCCGGACGGGTCTCGGCGAGGCCCTCTCCGATGCCGATGCGTCCCATCCGGAGTTCGTACTGGCCCGGTTCGAGTTCGATCACGACAGTCTCCTCGTCGTCGCTCGGATTCTGGCTGACATTCCGGACGTTCTCCTCCTCCTCGAGCAGCTGCTCCCACTGGCTGACGTTCAGCCGCGTCGGCAGACTGAGCGTGATGTTCCCCGCGCTGGCGTTGTCCCGGATTGCCACACTCCGTGACCGGGTGCTCACCGGTTCGATGTCCGGGGTCACCGTTCCGATACCGCTCTCGGCGTACTCGCCGACGAGCGGGAGGATGGTTATCGTGTTGCCGTCGATGACGGCCTGCTCGGACAGGGCGGAGGTGTTCGCCTCCCGGGCGAAGTTGTTGTAGGTCACCGTGTTGTCGTACAGCGTGTTGGGGGCACCCTGGAACACCCGGTAGTCCGGCGCGTACTGGAGCGAGGTGGTCTCGTAGACCCGCTCGGTGACGTTCCAGTACTGCCGTTCCCCGGTCCCGTTCCCGATTGCGGTGACGTTCCCGATGCCGATTGTCTCGTTCCCGAGCGAGACGGTCCGCAGGGTTCCGGCCGCCGGTGTCGGGTTGATAAACAGCAGTCTGTTGGGGAACTGCTCCCCGAGTCTCAGCGACGGCGATGCCGGCGTCGTGGCGTCGGCCGTCGAGACGACGGCACCCCGTAGCTCCACCATCTCGCTTTGCACCTCCTGATTGTGGCTGAACTCCACCCGCTCGTTCTGGTCCGGGATAACAAAGGCCTGCCAGACCGTGAACAGGATGACGAGAATCCCAAACAGGAGCACGGCACCCACCTGCAGCGCCTGCCCCCGCTCCGCTGTCAACAGCGTCATGAACTGGTATGTGTGTCGGGGAATAAAAAGTCATTCGTCCGCCGTGTCACCCCACAGGATTGATATGGGCCTGCGACGAACGGCAGGTAATGAACCGACGGAAGGTGCTCGTCGCGATTGCTGCAGGGGGGACACTCGGCATCGCTGGCTGTCTCGGTGGCGGTGATGATAGCTCCGACGACGGAAACAGCACCGATAGCGGTGAGGACCCCGGCGGAGACGGGAACGGGACTGCGGACGGAGACGGAACCGGAAACGGGGACGGAGACGGAACCGGAAACGGGGACCCACAGTCCGGAGGTCCAGAGGCGTCGTTCTCGGTCGACCCGTCGGAACCGGAGGTGGGCCAGTCGGTCACGCTCGATGCGGCTGACTCGACCGGTGACATCGCCGCGTACCGGTGGGACCTGACCGCTGACGGTGAGACAGACGACACCGGCGAGACGGTGTCGTACACCTTCGAGGAGAGCGGAACCGCCACGGTCACGCTCGTCGTCGAGAACGCCGACGGCGACACGGGTGAGACGAGCCGCGAGATACAGGTCGCACCGGAGCCGATTGCGGCCTTCGAGTGGGAGCCTGCTGGACCGAGAGTCGGCGAGACGGTCACGCTCGATGGCTCGCCGTCGGCAGGGTCGATTGCGTCCTACCGGTGGGACTTCGACGGCGACGGTGAGACAGACGAGACGGGCGAGACTGTCACCCACACGTTCGAGGAACCGGGCGAGCAGTTTGTCGAACTCGTGGTCGAGAGTGTGGCCGGGACTGTCGACGACGCCATCTTCTCCGTGGAGGTCAGTTCGGCACCACGGGCCGCGTTCGAGTGGAGTCCGGGGGAACCCACACCGGGTGAACCGGTCGAGTTCGACGCCTCCGGAACGCTCGGTGATATCGTGCGGTACGAGTGGGACTTCACCGGCGACGGTGAGTTCGACGAGGCCACCACTGACCCGACTATCACGCACACCTTCGAGAACGGCGGTGAGATGACTGTCGTACTCAACGTCGTCGAGGCCAACGGGCAAACGAACTCGGTGGGTGAGAGAGTCTCCGTCACACCGGACCGTGACGTCGAACTGACCGCGCAGTTCGGATTCGAACCGGAACCACCGACTGTCGGCGAGGAGGTGACCTTCGACGGTGGATTCTCCATCGGGGACATCGCCGAGTACCGGTGGGACTTCGATGGTGACGGTGAGTTCGAGACGGTTACAGGTGACCCCGTGACGACCTTTTCATTCGACAGTGAGGGGGCCGCTACCGTGACGCTTGTTGTCGAGAACACCGACGGCGAAACCGCAGAGGACAGCGAGACGATACCCGTGCAGGCCAGCGGCTGACCGCAATCACCGAGTTCGAGTCTGCCTCGTCCGCGTGTACTTTCTCGGTACGGTGTGACACCCGGACTGGTGTATCAGACCCGGGCGATTCGCACTGTCGCCACCATCCGCTGACAGACCGGGGCTCCTGCACCCGTCACGGGTCGAAGAACCCGCCCTCCTCTAACAGGTCGTTACACTGGCTGTCTCCCTGGCTGTCGGTGACGAGGATGTGTGCATCACCCATGTCGACACCGTTACCGGGGTCGCTCGGGGTCCCGTACTCTTCGTTACCGTAGTCAGTCATGTCCTTGCTGATACCACAGTACGAGGTGTCACTGTAGTAGAACTCGGTTATCTCCGGGAACTCGTACTCCAGTGCGTTCCCGTTCCCGTCGGTGAAGAAGTGTATGAATTGCTGATAATTCTGATTGGAGCCGATGAGTTCGCTGGCAGTCTGGGTGTACTGTATGTTCGAGCCCAGGTTCGGTTCGGTCCTGACGGCGGTAGTGTCGGTGAGGCCGAGGTCTCCGCCGAGCGACCCGTCGCCGACGAGTCGGAACGCGTGGCCGCTTGCTCTGCCGAACCCGTCCTCGATGTAGCCCGACGACGGAACGTCGAGCGTGAAGTCCACGTTGACCGTGAGACAGAAGAACCCACACTCACTATTGTCATTGATATTGAGCTGGTCGATGTAGTCCTGCTCGACCCAGATGTCACCACGGACATCGAAGGTGGCGGGAGACTGATGGAGCGTCTCGTCACCGTACGTGCCCAGTCTGGCATCGACATAGCCAGACGAACCGAAATTATCCTCTTCGAGATTCATATCGAACTCGCGGGAATCTCCGGGGTTGATCGTTATCGACTTGCTGGTCTGACTGTTGCTGTTCCGGACATCGGCAATGAGCGAGTCACTGGCCTGTTTGCTCCCGATGTTCTCCACGGTGGTCGTGATGTTACCAAGATACTCGGTCAGGAACGGATGGACCTCGTCGTCGACCTCGTGATCATCGATACGGAGTGCCTTGGTCTCGATAGTCTCGCTGACCGAGTCGTCGGTCGTTTTCACCTCGATGTCGATACCGTTCCCGCTGATGTGACTGTCGCCGATATCGACGCTGAACGTTCCGCTTCTGGTCTGTCCCGGTGGCACAGTCTTCGACGTGCTCCCGACGTTGTTGCCGTTCCGCTCGATGTCGACGGATGTCGAACCACCTTTGCCGCCGGTGTTCTCGACGGTGTAGGCGACATCGACCGTCGTGCCACTTGCAGGCACCTCGACCACCGGGTCGTTCTGTCCGGCGATACTGTCGATCTGGACGCTGAACTGCGACGGTGCCGCGCCGGTGGTCACCGTCACACCCGTCGAGTCGCCGGTATCCTCACTCGACACGGACGCCGTGTAGTCGCCCGCATCGCCGTTGGACGTCGACACCGAGAGCGTCCGCGTGGTCGAACCCCCGGCACTCAGGGTCACGCTCGTCGAGTCACTACCGAGACCACCCGTACTCAGGTCGATTGTCTGCGTGCCCTGTGCGTCCCCGATGTTGTCGACCTGGACATCCACATCGAGTACGTTGCCCTCCTCGACCGGGGAGTTCGTGCCCGTGATGGTCACCGCGAACGACGCGGTGCCGCCGCCACCGCCGCCGCCCGAATCGTCGACGGCAACGTTACCGCTCGTACTGCCGCCGAAGTCGAACAGTTCGACCGTCCAGTCGATGGTGTCGCCGTCACTGTAACTCCCGGTCTCGTCGAACGTCAGGTTACCGCTCGTGGTGCCACCGGCGGGCACGGTGACGTCGAAGTCCGTGTCGTCGTACGTGGTACCAGACCCCTGGATTTTCAGGTCGACGAAGTTCTCGGTGCCCTCTTTTGTTCCGACGTTTTCGAGGGTGTAGTCGATATCGAGGTTGTCGCCCGGGGCTACCTGTGCCGAGTTCGCGCTGGCCGAGACAATCTGGATGTTTGCACCGTCGATTGTCACCTGCGTGGTAGCGGTGTTGTCACCGGTGTCGGCCGTTGCAGTGTATTCCCCGGCGTCGTCGGAACTGGTATCGAAGGTGAACGTGTGGGTGCGGAGTTCACTACTGGTCACGTCCTGCATCGTTGTCGTCTTCGACCCGACGTTTGGGATGGTCATATCCACGCCTACCGTGCCGGTCTGGTCACCCGTGTTGGTCACCTCGACACTGACGGTGAGCTGGTTCCCCGCCTCCGGGTTGTTGCTGCCCAGAATCGACACGTCGAAACTCGCGGGGTCGCCCGCCGCGTCGGTGGTGCCGGAACTGCTCCCGCCGTACTGTGCGAGGCTGACATCCCAGTTTATTGTCTCGCCGGCACTGTAGTCGTCCGCGAAGTCGCTGTATGTGAGGGTCCCGACCGCACTCTCACCGGGAGCGACGTTCAGTGCAGCAATGTCCTCACTCCCGGTCGTCTCGTCGACAGAGAGGTTGATGGTGGTGTTCGCATCGGCGTTGCCCACGTTCGTGACCGAGTAGTCGACCGCGAGGTCGCTCGTGCTGCCGCCGATGGTGAGCTGATTCGGTGCGTTGGTGAGGTCGAACTCCAGGTTGGGGTTCGGTGATTCGACGGTCACCGGTTCGCTCTCGCTCAGTTCGACGAGTCCAAGCAACTCTATCTGTGCCGTGTAGCTGCCGGCGTCGCCCGCGCTCGTCGGCACCGACAGTGTCTCTGTCACGCTCCCTCCGAGACTGTCGAGCAGTGACACACTGTCCGTGCCGAGTGTGGTGCCGTTGCCGTCGACGACACTCAGTTTGAGGTCGAGAGTCGGGCTCAACTGCTCGGTTCTGAGCCCCTGCGTGCCGAGGCTACCGGTTATGCCGCTGAGGTCGACTGTGCTGGTCGTCTCGACGTTCTCGCCCGCCACGACCGGCGAGTTCGTATCGTCGATGTTGAGGATGTTACTGCTCGGCTGGGTGAGGTCGATGGACCCGGTTGCGGTGTCGAGCACGTCCGGCGGGGTTGTACCGTCCTCGGCTTTCAGCGTGAACTCGACGGTATCGCCACCGCCGAACCCGTCGTCGAGTATGTCCGAACCGCTGTAGCTGATTGTTCCGGTGTCAGAACTCGACGGACCGAGTGTGAAGGACTTGCTCCCCACTTTCTCGACTGACCCGTCGTTGAGCGTGACCGTGAGGTTCACGTCGCCAGTCTGGCCCTCGTTACCGCTGTTGGTCACCTCGTAGGTGACGTCGAACCCGTCACCCACCTCGACGCTGTTGGGTGCGTTCACCACGCTGATTCCGATGTCAGGCGCGAGCACCGTCACGCCCGTGTCGGTGTCGTTTCCGGTCAGGTCCTCGGATGCGGTCACAGTGTACTCCTGCGGGTCGAGACTCGCGTAGTTCGGGGTGAACGTCCGGGAGATTGTCTCCGCTTCGTTGCTGTCACTGAGCGTTATGTCCTCGCTGAAGGTCGCACCCGACTTGAGCGAACTCGCATCGAGCGTGACTGTCGTCGAGACACTCTCGCCGTCGAGGTCGGTCCCCGACGGAAGGCTCACGTCCGCCTCGAGTGTCACGTCCTCGTTGCTCCCGGCGGACGCCTCTGTGGTCGTTCCAGGCCCGAACCCGATGTCGAGTTCGAGAATCGTCGCGTCCTTCGTGGTCGAATCGTTGTTGCTCGACACCGTGACCGGCCAGAATCCCGGATTGCCGACGTTGACCGCTGGGATGGTCACCGTCGTCGTGGTGGTCTTGTCGGCCGTTCCACCACCGATACTGACGGATGTCTGCTCGCTGTTACCCGCGATGTCGACCGTCACCTCCTGCGTGTCGGGCATGGTCCCCGTGTTCGTTATCTCCGCGGTCACGTCGAGAGGGTCACCGACCGCAACCGGGTCGTCGATGTTCGTGATTCCCACCTCGAAGTTCGGGAGCGAGTTGACCATGATCTCCCGTGTGGCGGTGTCGTCCTCGCTCGCAATCTCCATCGTGTGCATCCCCGGGGTGGCGCTGTCCAGAACGCCCATCGTGAAGGTCATCTCCGTCGACTCCCCGCCGGCCAGCGTCGCGCTCTTGGGCCCCGCACTCATCGTATCACCGCTTCCGGAGTTCGGTTCCATCCCCATCTCGATCTGCTGTGTGGTGACGGCGGCATCGGGGTTCGTGTTCTCTATACGTGTGGTCACCTCGAGCGTATCACCGCGGACCAGTTCGTTGGGACCGATGGACTGTGTGCCGAACTGCCCCTGATTCGCCACGGACAGAGCTCCGGAGCCGTCGGCCACGCTCGTGTCGGTGACACTGACACTGAAACTGGGCTCGGGCTTGATTGTGAGGTCAACCTCACCGGTCTCGTTGAGCGCGTCGCCGTTCTCCTGGAAGATAGTCGCGCTGGCAGTCGCGCTCGTCTCACTGGTGACGTTGTCGAACACCTCTATCACGTGGTTGCTGTTGTCCGTCCAGTCGACGTACTGTGCCCCCGGACCGCTGAAGCTGATGTTGTACGTGATGTTGTCGGTCTCGTCGTAACTCACCCCGCCGAGTGTGGCGGAGAGCTCGTACCCCCACGTCTCGTTACCGTGGACGGTGGCCGAGTCGCTCCGGTAGTTCCCTGTCGGGTGGTTCTCGACTGCCAGCTCGACACCGTCCTCCTCGATGGAGTAGGGCTGGTCGAGCAGGATGGTGTCGCTCCGCTCGTGAATGACGAGCAGTCGCCCCTCGCCGACGATGAGACCGGCACTGTCACTCTTCCAGACGTCCCCCGGCGCGAACGAACCGTTCCCCCCTGTTGTCGCGTTGAACGATTCGTTGAGCCGCAGCTCGCGGCTGACGTCACCGGTCAGCACGACCTCTATCTCGCCCGGCGCGAACTCGTCACCACCCTCGTGACTGAGTGTGATGTTCGTCGCCTCGACGTTGCCGTCGATGTTGGCGAGCAGCTGCTCCTCCTCGTTGGCGCCGAAATCGGCAAAGAGGAACAGACCGACCACCGCCACCAGTATCAACACCACGCCTGTCAGCAGAGCCACACCCAGTGTCTCCGACTGTCCGCGCTTGCGCAACGCGCGGAAACCGTCTTCTATCCGTCGTCTGCACGCACTCCACCCACTGATCATGTGTTGTTAGACACATATGATTCAGGGGATAAAGTAGGTTCGGTTTTCTTTCAACCGCTGGACCGGTCGTCGCCCGGGGCGCCGCGCGGCGTTTTCCGAACCTGAGAAGGCCACGCGGGCGGTCGGTTGCCCCGCCGACCTGTCACGACAGCCGGGTCGGTCACCCAGTCGGCGACGCGGAGTTTCGGCGCGGACGGTCACGCCCCGGGTGGGGTACAGTCCGACGGAGACGACCTGAACACACTGTCGAGAACGGCAGAGGAGGTGTCGACACCGCCCGGGAGACGGAGCCGGTGACACGGCACAGTACGATACGGGACCCGGGTTGGTCACTCCTCCTCGATGAACTCGGGGTCGCTCATCGCGGTCTGGAGGCTGCCGAGCCCGTTGACCCACTGTTCGACCAGTCCGAACTCGAGTTCCTCGACCGTCTCGCGGTCGAGGTGCTGGCCGCCGATGAGCATCGTCCCGGCCTGGACACAGTAGCCGAGGGCGTCGTCGATTCGTTCCTCCTCCTCGGCGGCGGTGGCGGCCTCGATGTACTGTCCGATTGTTCCCTCGGCCGGCCCCTCGGCGACGAACTCCTGTGCGGCGTACAGCACACAGAGCAGCGACGTCTGGACCCCGTCGAGCAACATCGCCGCCTCCTCGTCGTCGAACTCGACCTCCTCGAGCGCGATACCCTGGATGTCGGTGAGCTCCTCCAGCGCCCGGTCCTCGTCGATGGTGTCCTCCTGGTAGTCGTTGAGTATCTTCGCCACCGCGATGGCCGTGTCGTCCTGAAGATTCAGGAGCAGTCGCGCCGACTCCTCCTCCTCCGTGTCCAGTTTCTCGTCGCGGAGTCGGTCGAGCCAGTTCTGCCACCGCTCCTCGGTGTAGTACTCGCCGGGCTCGTCGTTGCTCATATGTCAGGATACTCGCGTCGGGGGTTAGTCCTTTCGACCCTCGGTCCCCCCGAGGGCGCGTGTCGCACTCGCGTCGCCGCCAACGAGGACGGTCGCACCGACAGACAGCAGCGCGAGCACGCCCGGGACCAGCACGCCGCGCTCTCTGCGGTCGCCCGCGGGCAGGACGCGACTCGACGGGTCGAACCCGAGTCGGTCGACGGCCGCGGCGGCAGTCGCCCGCAGGTCACTGTGTGTCCTGTCGTCGACCCACAGCGCGGGCGTCCCCGGGTCGACCGACTCGGGTGGCGCAATCGGGTTCCCGCTCCGCAGCGCCGGCTCGAACCCCTCGACCGAGGGCGACTCCGGCGGTCCCCCGCGTGCGAGCATCGAACACCCCACCCGCGCCGGGTACGCCTCACGCCATCCCGGGCCGGCAGGCCCGACCAGGATGTCCGTGTCGACCGGTGTCCCGGGTGTCACGGTGACCGTCGCTCCGAGGAGTGTCCCGCCCAGCACCGCGAGCACCGGGTCGGCGCTGTCGACACCACCGGCCAGTTCGGCCGGACTCCCGTCGGTCGCCATCAGACTGGTGACGACGGTGACAGCCCCGTCCAGGCGGGTGCAGTGACCGACGACCGGGCAGGTGCCCCGCCTTCCAGACGTTCGTACACAGCTCCCGGTAGCTGTGGGGGGCACTCCGGTCGGGTGCGTCGACGGCGACACCGTCACGCTCGTGCCCGGTCGCCACGAGAGAGGTGAACGTCCCTGCCTACAGGCTGTTCCGGAGGCGGTCGAAAAAGCCCTGTTCGACCTCGATCTCCTCGCCGCCGGCGGCGGCGAACTCCTCGAGGGCCTCGCGCTGCTCGGTGTTGAGATTGTCTGGCGTGACGACCTGCACCTTCACGTAGAGGTCGCCGTAGCCACGCCCGCGGAGGCGGGGCATCCCCTTTCCCGACAGGCGGAACGTCTCCCCGCTCTGGGTGCCCGCCGGGAGGTCGAACTCGACGGTCCCGTCTATCGTCTCGATGTCGATGGTGTCACCGAACACCGCCTGCGGGAACGAGATGGGTTCGCGCTTCACCAGGTCGTCGTCGTCGCGCTCGAACTCGGGGTGGTCCTCGACCTGAATCTCGATGAGCAGGTCCCCCGGTCGGCCGCCGCCGTCACCGGGTGCCCCCTCGCCGTCCATCCGGAGGGTCTGTCCGTCGCGGATCCCCGCGGGTATCTCGACCGCGAGCGTCGCCTGGTTGCGGACCACACCGTCGCCGCGACAGGTCGAACAGGTCTCCTCGTGGATGGTCCCCTCGCCGCCACACCGCCGGCAGGTCGAGCGCTGCTGCATCCGGCCGAATGCGGTCTGCCTGACGCGTGTCGTCTCACCCCGCCCGTTGCAACTCGGACAGGTCCGCGAGTCGGTTCCCGGTGGGTAGCCACGCCCGTTGCACTCCGAACACGCCTCCGGCCGGGTGGCGGTCACCTCCGTCTCCGTGCCGTTGTACGCCGTCTCCAGGTCGATTGTCAGCTCCGTCTTCAGGTCGCGACCCCGCTGGGGCCGGTCACCCGACCCCGACCCCGACCCGCCGCCGAAGAACTCCTCGAAGATATCCTGCATGTCACCGAACGGACCGCCGCCGCCGCCGAACGGGTCCCCCTGACCGCCGCCCCCGCGGCCGTTGCCGCCGGCACCGCCCCGCTTCTCGGCCTCGACGAACCGCTCGTGACCGAGCTGGTCGTACTGTTTGCGCTTCTGCTCGTCGGTCAGCACCTCCTTTGCCGTTTTCGCCTTCTTGAACTTCTCCTCGGCGTCGGGGTCGTCGCTCACGTCCGGGTGATAGTTCCGGACGGCCTCGCGGTACGCCTGCTCTATCTCCTCCTCGGAGGCGTCCCGTGACACCCCGAGTACCTCGTAGAAGTCCTCTGCCATAGTTGACAGTACGTTGTTGCCGCGGGAATAAATACGCCCGGTTTCCGTGGCCGGTGACCCCGACTGCGTCCCGGACCGCTACCATCTTGACCGCGGCGACACGAGGGTCCGGTATGCCACTGCAGGCAGGCGACCCGGCTCCGGCGGTCTCGGCACCGAACCAGGACGGCGAGCAGACGGCGGTCCCGCTCGACGGGCCGACGGTGCTTTACTTCTACCCGCGGGACAACACCCGTGGCTGTACGATGGAGGCGACACAGTTCGACGCGGCGCTCGACGAGTTCCGGGCGGCCGGTGTCGAGGTCTACGGGGTCTCGGTCGACGGTGTCGACTCACACTGTGAGTTCGTGCGCGAGCACAACCTCGGACTGGACCTGCTCGCGGACCCCGACCGCGAACTCGCCGATGCCTACGACGTTCCAGAGGGGCCTGCCGGAACAACCGGACGGACGACGTTCGTCATCAGCAACGGCGAGATAGGGGCGGTCTACGAGGCGGTGCGGCCCGACGGTCACGCCCGCGAGGTGCTCTCGGACCTGCTGGAGGCCGGGTTCGCCGACCTGGACCGGTAGCGACATTCCTTTGAGGCCAGTGCGGCAAGGCCGTACATGGAGCAAAAGCGGGAGCTGACGAGCGTCGACCTCGCGGCGCTCGCGGGTGAACTCGGCGCGTACGAGGGCGCACGCGTGGACAAGGGTTACCTGTACCCCGACAGGCTGGTGCGGCTGAAGCTCCGCTCGTTCGACCGGGGGCGGGTGGAGCTGCTGGTCGACCTCGGCGCGCGGAAACACGTCCGGGTGGCCGACCCCGACAACGTCCCGGCGGCGCCCGAGCGGCCGCCGAACTTCGCGATGATGATGCGCAACCGCATCGAGGGGGCCGAACTCGTCGGTGTCGAGCAGTTCGAGTTCGACCGCATCCTCAGCTTCCGGTTCGAGCGCGACGACGGGACCACCACCCTCGTCGCGGAACTGTTCGGGGACGGCAATCTCGCGGTGCTCGACGAGACAGACGAGGTGGTCGACAGCCTGGAGACCGTTCGCCTGAAATCCCGTACTGTCGCCCCCGGTGCGCGCTACGAGTTCCCCGACGCCCGGTTCGACCCGCTCGCGGCCGACCGCGATACGTTCGCCGAACGGTTCGCCGGGTCCGACACTGACGTCGTGCGGACACTCGCCACGCAGTTCAACTTCGGTGGCACGTGGGCCGAGGAGCTCTGTACCCGCGCCGGCGTCGAGAAGACCCTCGACGTGGCCGCCGTCGACGACGCGACGCTCGACAGACTCCACGCCACGGTCGAGGCGCTCGGTGCCCGCCTCCGGAGCGGTGACCTCGACCCGCGGGTCTACCACGAGGGCCCCGACAGCCAGCGGGTCGATGTCACGCCGGTCCCGATGCAGGAACACGCCGGTCTCGACGCCGACCCGTTCGACAGTTTCACGCGTGCGCTCGACGGCTACTACACGAGTCTCGACGGGGAGACCGAACCCGCCGGGAGTAACCGCCCGGAGTTCGAGGCCGAGATCGAGAAGCAAGAGCGCATCATCGAGCAACAGCGCGGCGCAATCGAGAGCTTCGAGCAGCAGGCCGCCGCCGAGCGCGAGACCGCACAGTCGCTGTACGCGAACTACGACCTCGTCGACGAGGTGCTCACGACGGTCCGGACGGCCCGGGAGGCCGGCCACTCCTGGGAGGATATCGCCGCGCGGTTCGAGGAGGGTGCCGAGCAGGGTATCGACGCGGCACAGGCCGTCGACGGGGTCGACGGCAGCGAGGGGACGGTCACCCTCTCTATCGACGACCGGTCTGTCACGCTCCGGGTCCGCGACGGTGTCGAGAAGAACGCCGACCGCATCTACCAGGAGGCAAAGCGCATCGAGGAGAAAAAGGAGGGTGCCGAGGCGGCGATCGCGAACACGCGGGCGGAGCTGGAGTCGATACGGGCAGAGCGCGACGCGTGGGAGCGAGATGACAGTGACGACGAACAGGAGACCGACGAGGCGGTCGACTGGCTGTCGCGGTCGTCGATTCCGGTCAGACAGACCGACCAGTGGTACGAGCAGTTCCGGTGGTTCCACACGGGCGACGACTTCCTCGTCATCGGCGGGCGAAACGCCGAGCAGAACGAGACAATCGTGAAGAAGTACCTCGACCGGGGCGACCTCTTCTTTCACGCCCAGGCCCACGGTGGTCCGGTGACGGTGCTGAAAGCAACCGGTCCGAGCGAGTCCTACGACGACGACCTCGAGGTTCCGGACCGCTCGAAACGGGAGGCTGCACGCTTCGCGGTGTCGTACTCCTCGGTCTGGAAGGCGAACAGGTACACCGGCGACGCGTACATGGTCGACCACGACCAGGTCTCGAAGACCCCCGAGAGCGGCGAGTATCTCGAGAAGGGTGGCTTTGCCGTCCGCGGCGACCGGACCTACTTCGAGAACGTGGCTGTCGGGGTCACCGTCGGTATCACCTGCGAGCCCGAGACCCGCGTCGTCGGTGGCCCGTCCGACACCATCGAGGAACGCGCCGAGACCAGTATCGCCGTCGAACCCGGCAAGTACGCACAGAACGACATCGCGAAGCGGCTCTACCGCGAGTTCAAGACCCGCTTCGCCGACGAGACGTTCGTCCGCAAGGTCGCCAGCCCCGACCTGATTCAGGAGTTTCTCCCCCCCGGACAGAGCTCGATGGTCGAGTGAGCCCCCATCATAGCTGTCGGCAGGCGCCAGCCCTGCCTGTACCCGCCGACAGCACCCGGACGGCTGTCAGAGCAGGCGACACCGTCCGTGGTCGGGCGGTACGTTCGCGGGGGACCGGTCTGTCGTCCGCCCGTGTCCTGAACCGCCAGTCGAAGCGTCTATGCACGCCGTTGCACAAGATGATGCATGACAGGTTTCCTCGGACGGGCAGACGAGTCTGGCGAGCAGACCGGACAGTCGACGGGTCGCGGCGAGGACCCCGTCGCGAGGCCCCGGCGACGAGGGTTCCTCCGCGCGTCGGCCGGAGCCCTCTCGCTCGCGGGACTCGGTGTCTCGGGTATCGGTGGGGCGTACGGGACACAGGCTGTTGACACCCCACAGTACGCCGATTTCGTGCCCGCGGACAACCGGTTCAGTTCGGAGAACGGTGCCGTCGGGGTCGTGAGCGCTGACGTCCCGTCGCTCATCGAGTTCTTCAGGGTGGAGAGCGACCAGCAGTTCGAGACGCCGCCGTTCCAGCTCGAACCGATCCTCCAGCTGTCGTTTCTCGCGGGGTTCGAGTTCTCGCTGTTCCAGGGGCTCGGGCTCGAAGGGGTCATCCCCGTCGCGGCGGCGGGGGGCAACAACCCGGGGTTCGGCGAGATAGCGACCTCGGAGCTGGTGACAGACCGGCTCACGAGCTTCGGCAACGTCACGGTCACCAGCGGGTCCTACGACGCGGACGGTATCGCCGCCGCCATCGAGGAGAGTGAGCTGACAGAGTCAGACGTCTCCGGCGTGTTCACCGGGTCGAACCCCGCGTTCGGGGGCTCACAGCAGAGCGAACCGGTGGCGGTGACCTGGGGCTCGGGGTACGTCATCAGCGGGCCGGCCCCCGAACTCGTCGCGGTCGCCGAGGAGACGGTCCAGGGTGAGACAGCCCGACTGTCCGAGCAGAACGAGGACTTCGCCCGACAGGTCGCCGACGCCGGCGCGGGTTCGTTTACCTCGACCGGCTTCTCGCTGGAGGGGCAACTCCAGATAGACGGGTCGGACTCGTTCGTGGACTACTCGGCACTCCGGGAGAGCGCGGTCCAGGGCTACACCCACTCTCACGTGGTGAACCCCGAGGAGTCCACGTGGAACGCGACCAGTGTCCTCAGCTACGAGACCACGGACGCCGTCGACGAGGAGGCCCTCTCCGGGATGGGCACCGAGGCCGCCGAGAGCAGCCTCTCCCGTGACGGCCGGTTCGTCACGGTCGAGTCGGACTACTCCAACCTGCTCCCGGACGGCGGAACAGACGGCGGGGGCGACGGAACAGGCGGTGACGGCGGGGGCGACGGAACAGGCGGTGACGGTGGAGGCGACGGAACAGGGGGCGACGGAACAGGCGGTGACGGCGGGGGAGACGACGGAACCGGCGGTGATGGCGGGGACGACGGAACGAGCGGTGACGGCTCCGGGGACAACGAGACAGGCATCGACGGTGGAGCGGGGGACGATGAGTCCGGAGATAACGAAACGGGCGGTGATGGCGGAGACGACGGGTTCGGACCGGGGTTCGGCCCACTGTCGGTGCTGGCGGGTATCGGCGGCGCGGGCTACCTGCTCTCGCGGCGACTCGGTGACACCGAATCCGGCGACGAGCAGTAGTCACGCGGCCGACGACCCGGTGACACCGAATCCGGCGGCGAACAGTGGTCACGTGGCCGGCAGCACGCTCTCACACGCGAGTCCGGCGTTGGTCAGCGACACCGGCACTTGGTGAGACACACTCCCGGCCCGGGTCCAAGCTCCGGTCCCAGTTCAGTGCTCGGCAACCTCGACGTCGAACATCGACCGCCAGCGGTAGCGGCGGCCCCCCCAGACGAACGTACGCCGGGTGATGGCGTACACCCACAGCGGCGTCGCGAGGAGCACGGAGAGATACGACAGCAGCACAGTCCACCGGCTGAACCCGAGTCTGGCGTAGATGGCCCCGTAGACGAGCGTCATGGCGGCGAACCCGAGAATCGGGAAGACCAGCGTCGCAACCGCGACCACCGCCGTCACGAGCGCCCCGGCGAGACCGCCGAGTTTGCTGCCGTGTCGCCAGGGTATCTTCTGGAAGCGGGTGTGGAGTTCGAGCGACTCCCGGACTGAGCCACCCATCTCGGCGCGGCGGGTCCGCTGTGCGGTCGTGAAGTCGATATGTTCGTTTACTGTCGCGTCGTCGCTGATGGTCCGCCGGAGCTCCGCGAGCAGGGCCTCCTCGTCGACGTCCTCGGTCCGGTCGAATATCAGGGTGCCGCCCCAGTTGCCGGCAGGGGTGGCGATGAACAGCGACACCTGTGCGTACAGCGGCTCCAGCAAGTACGACAGCGGGTCCCGACCGACGAACAGGGGGATCTCCGTCGTCGGACCCTGGCGCTCGTAGTCGGCTCTCAGCTGGTCGAGCCAGTCCGGCGGGTGGTGGAAGTCGTCGTCAGTCCAGACCACCAGGTCGTTCGTGGCCGCCTCCATCCCGGTCACGATGGCGTTCGCCTTCCCGGAACAGGCCTCGGGTTCGCCCGCGACGACGACCCGCGCCCCATCGGGGAGCTCCCCGGAGCGCTCGTAGACTGTACTCTCCGGCGTGTCACAGACGATCAGCAACTCGTCGTCCGGGCCGAGTTGCCCACAGAGCTCACCACAGGCGTCGGTCCAGTCGACGGTGGGCAACAGTACGCTCACTGGCTGGTCGGTCACGGCCCGATATTCACCCATACTCGGCTTAAACTCGGCGGAACCGTGACGCACCTCGACGTCTCGAACCCGACTCTCCGGGCGGCGTCTCGTGACAAGCCCTGGACCCGAACCCTGCACGCGAGGGTGAGTCGGTGGCCTGCACCGAGGGCCCAACCGGGCGAGGCCCGTGTGACCGACACCCATCGGCCGTGCTGGTGTCCGATTAAGTGGTCGGTCCCCGGAGAGGGGATACCGGGACACCCCGAAATCGGGGTAGTAAGAACCCCTACTTCGTAACCTTTTTTATGTTCGTATTCCTGTGTCGGTGTATGTCACGCGACATCGACCACACTAACGGCCCCGCTAAGGCCCTCAGTCGACGCCAGTGGCTCGCGATGCTCGGAGTTGGGGGCACTGGTGCACTCGCCGGCTGTACCGGCGATGGTGGAGGAGATGACGACAACCAGACGGGGAACGGTGACGACAACGCAACCGGGAACGGTGACGACAACGCAACCGGGAACGGCGGCGACGGTATGGGGAACGGTGACGACAACGCAACCGGGAACGGTGGTGACGGCACCGGGAACGGTGACGACAACGGTGACCAGTTCCAGTTCCCCGAGCGCGCCGCCTCGTACAACACGAACGTCTCCGGAAGCTTCGGGACGCTGAACGTGCTGTTCAACGAGGAGTCCAGTGCAGGCACCGCAATCGGGCGGACGATGGACAACGGGTACACGTTCGACGAGGAGGAGCAACTCGTTCCCCTGCTGTACGACCTGAACAGCGAGGACAACGAGGTGTGGGTGTTCGACCTCCGCGAGAACCTGCAGTTCAGCGACCCGTACGGCCAGGTGACCGGCGAGACCTACGAGTACTACATCAACGAGGTCGTCCAGAGCGGGTGGGCGGAGCACACCGCATCCACCAGCTGGACCGGTCTCAACGTCGAGCAGACCGGGGAGTTCCAGTTCCAGGTCGAACTGCAGAACCCGCGATTCCTGTACCCCGAGTCGTTCGACCCCCTCCTGTACCCGGTGCCGCAGGGCCTGCTCGAGCAGTACGTTCCCGACGAGGACCGCGAGGGGCTCCAGCAGGACGAGGAACTGCTCGAACTGCAGTTCACCGGCAACCTCGGTCCGTACACGCTGGACGCGTGGAACCGCGGCTCCGGCACCACCTACACCCGCAACGACGACTACTATCTCGCGGACCTCGTCTCGAACGGCAACACCAGCTACGACTTCGGCCGACTGTGGGAGCAGGCGCCGTACTTCGACGCCGCGGAGATCAGCGTCGTCCCGGAGCAGTCCTCGCGGCTGGCCCAGCTGGAGACCGGTGAGGCGGCGGCTGCCTCGATTCCGGCCTCGCAGTTTGCCTCCTACCAGGACAACCCGGACGTTCGAGCGCTGCAGATTCCGCAGTCGTTCAACAACGCCCTCGCGCTGAACATGCGCGACAACGGGTGGCGAACCGGTCCCGGCAACCTGTTCCGATTCGACGCCTTCCGCCAGGCGATGGCGATGGCAATCGACAAGGAGGCGCTCATCCAGGGTGTGTACAACGGGCTGGCGGAGCCACACTACACCTGGCAGCCGTCCTACACCCAGTGGTACCCCGGCGACGAGAACCTCCAGACCTGGGGCACCGGTGACCTGTACGGCGAGGAGGTCGCGAAGGAGCGCGCACAGCAGGCGTTCGATGAGTCCGAGTTCGACTACGGGTTCGCCGGCAACGGCGACATGGTGACCCCTGACGGCAACCAGTGTCAGATGGACATCTACACGAGTCAGGGGCAGGAGACCGAGAACAACGCGGCGAACTTCTGCGCCCAGGAGCTCGGTGACAACCTCGGTCTGGACGTCACGGTCGAGACGATCGACGGTGGGACGTTCCAGAACCAGTACTTCCGCCAGCAGGTTCCCGAGGGCGAGGAGGCCCCCGACTACAGCGCCTTCTTCAACGCCGGTCCGCGGAGCTTCACCTCCCAGGAGGCCTGGGACTCGGCGCTGGTGTTCAGCTTCAACACGTACCCGCGGAACCCGATCACCTCGAGTGCGTTCTTCGACGGCTACGAGGCCTCGACGAACGCCGTCGCCTACCAGCCCGGCTTCGACGCACAGGGGCTGTACGACCAGATCGAGATGGCAGAGAACCGCGAGGAGATCACGCAGCTGTTCCAGGAACTGTTCATCAACCTCAACGAGGAACAGCCGTACATCATGCTGACCTTCGACAGCAGCCTCACCGGGTACAGGCCAGACCTGGTCGGGCCGATCGAGAACTTCGCCAACGGCTGGAACTTCCCCACCTGGTACTTCGAACAGTCCTGATGCGCCCGGCTACCAGACGGTCATAACGGACGGGAAACACACATGGGAATGACACGCTACGTTTTCGGACGGGTTATCTGGGCCGGACTAGTCTCACTTGTCATCGTCACCATCGCGTTTCTGCTGTTCCAGTTCTCGCCCAACCCGCAGGTGCAGCAGGCCGCCACCGCGGCGGCGCTGGCGGGCGAGAACGCGACAGCGGCAGTCGAGCGGGCGCGCGCACTCCAGGGGCTGAACGACCCGCTGTACGTGCGGTATCTGGACTTCCTCAACGGCGTGTACACGCTCGAGTGGGGCTGGTCCGACAGCCGCAACCAGCCGGTCACCGCGGCGCTCTGGGAGGCCACGAAGGTCACCGCCCAGTACTCGATTCCCTGGACGCTGCTGACGATATTCCTCGGGCCGCTGGTCGGCATCTACTCCGCCGCGAACATGTACAGCTGGCGGGACCACGCCGCCACCGGGTTCGCCTTTGCGGGATTCGCGATGCCGAACTTCTTCTTCGGCATCATCCTGCTGCTGGTGCTCGGGGTGTGGTTCGAGCTGATCCCCATCGCGTACGACCCCGAGGTGCCGGTGTTCAGCATCGACAACGCCGTACAGCTCGCGGTACCGACGTTCGTACTGGTCACGGGGTCCATCGCGGGCACGATGCGGGTGGCCCGCAACGAGTCCGCCGAGTACGTCAACTCGGATTTCATGAAGACGGCAAAGGCAAAGGGAGTCTCCCCGTTCCGGGCGTACCTGTACCACGTGACCCGGCCGACGATGGTGCCGCTGTCGACGACACTCGTGAGTCAGTTGCTCGCACTGTTCCTCGGTGCGTCGGTGCTCGTCGAGGTGGTGTTCAGCATCCCCGGTCTGGGGCGGCTTATCCTGTCCGGAATCATCTCACAGGACACGAACCTCGTGCTGGGCGGGACACTGCTGTTCACGTTCATCGCCGTCGTGGGCAACCTCCTCGAGGACCTCGTGTTCACGGTACTCGACCCGCGTATCAGCTTCGATGACAGATAACGATGGCAACTGAAAAACCTGACAGATTCGACGACGTAAACTGGGACGACTACGCCGGCGGGCGGCGGTTCAACCTCTCGATCAACACGAAGCTCGCACTCGTCACGATTCTGCCGGTGTTGGCCGCCGCCATCTTCGACTGGCAGTACGTCGGTGACCGGGAGATCTCCTCCGTGGAACTGGGTGCGGTGTTCGGCGAGGAGCTGGGACCCGTCTCGACGGCACTGCAGGACCTCGGTGTGATGGGGTTCATGAGCGGGCTCGGTATCAGATTCGACTACGAGCCGGTCGATTACATGTTCCTCATGACACTCTCCCTGTTCGCGTTCTACGTCGTCCTGGGGCTGTGGCAGAACAAGCGCAAGACACGGTACTACTGGAACGAGTTCAAGCGGAACCGCCCGGCGGTGGTGAGTCTCGTCTGGCTCGGTATTCTGGCCGTCGGCGGGCTCATCGGACCGCTGTTCTACCCGGAACCGGAGAAGGCCTTCCTGGAGAGCCACCAGCCGCCGGTGTTCCTGGAGATAGAGAACACCTACCCCTCGACGTGTGTCGGTGCGGTCCAGGATGGGATGTGCCAGGGCACCTGGAAGTACCCCCTCGGGACGACCGGTGAGGGCGAGGACGTGCTGGGCTACATCATCCACGGGATGACCGTCAGCATGCAGATCGCGTTCATCGTGACCTTTATCGTGCTCATCATCGGTGTCGCCTTTGGAACAGTGAGCGCGTACGCCGGTGGCTGGGTCGACGAGATAATGATGCGGTTCACCGATATCGTGCTCTCCTTTCCGACGCTGATCATGTTCCTGCTCATCGTGTACATCTACGGCCAGTCGCTCGGCCTGTTCATCATCATCTTCGCCGCGTTCAGCTGGGGCGGCACCGCACGGTACGTGCGGAGCAAGGCACTGTCCATCTCGGAGGAGGAGTTCATAAAGGCCACGCGAATCAGCGGGGCGAGTGTGCGCCGTGTCGTCACCAGACACGTCGTCCCGAACACCGCGAGCAGTATCATCACCCAGATTACGCTGCTCACCCCGGGGTTCCTGCTGTTCGAGGCACAGCTCTCCTTCCTCCAGTTGGGGGCCGACGTGGCCTCCTGGGGGCAGCTCATCTCGGCGGGTCGCAACGACCTGTCGTTCGCACCGTGGATCGTCTTGGTGCCGGGGCTGGTGCTGTTCCTGACGATACTGGCGTTCAACTTCGTCGGTGACGCGATGCTCGACGCGCTGAACCCCGAGGCACAGGCCGAGGCCGACAAGGGGGGTAACGAATGAGCGCGACAGACGACCTGCTCGTCGTCGAGAACCTGAAAACGACCTTCGACACGGAGGCCGGCGAACTGGTCGCGGTCGACGAGGTGGATTTCACGGTCGACCGTGGCGAGACGGTGTGTATCGTCGGCGAGTCGGGCTCCGGCAAGACCGTCGCGACGGAGTCTATCACGCGGCTCGTGAAGGAGCCACCGGGTAGGGTCGAGGGCTCGATTCGGTTCGACGGGCAGGAGATAATGGACATGAGCGAGCCGGAGCTGCGGGACATCCGCGGCGACCGCATCGCGAACATCTTCCAGAACCCACAGGACGCGATGAACCACTGTTACAGCGTGGGCTGGCAGATCGTCGAGGCGATACAGGTCCACCAAGACATCTCCGACGAGAAGGCCCGGGCGCGTGCGGTGGACCTGCTCGACCGCGTCGGAATCCCGAACGCGAGCGCCCGGTTCGACGACTACCCCCACGAGTTCTCCGGCGGGCAGAAACAGCGCGCCATGATAGCGATGGCGCTCATCGGCAACCCCGACCTGCTGATCGCCGACGAGCCGACGACCGCACTCGACGTGACCGTCCAGTCACAGATACTCAACCTCCTCGAGGACCTGCAGGAGGAGTTCGGGATGGGTATCCTGTTTGTCACCCACGACCTGGGTGTCGTCGCGGAGGTCGCCGACAGGGTTGTCGTGATGTACGCCGGGAAGGTGATGGAGCGCGGCGACGTGTACGACGTGTTCGAGCGACCGGCCCACCCGTACACGCAGGACCTGATGACCTGTCTGCCCGGTCGCGGCGGACGGCTGGAGGGGATTCCGGGTTCGCTGCCGGACCCGACGGACCCGCCGGACGGTTGCCGGTTCGCCGACCGGTGTGACCACGCCGTCGAGGAGTGCAAGCGGGGCGAGCAACCCCCCGAGATAGAGTTCGAACCCGACCACCAGGCGTCGTGTATCTACTACGGTCCGGGCTACGACAACAGCGTCGTCAGGAACGAGGACCTCGAACTCGACGAGTCAGACCGCGGGATGGAGGCCAGCGATGACTGACCCGATTCTCTCGGTCCGGGACCTGGAGAAACACTACCCGGTGACGAAGGGTATCCTGTCGAGACAGGTCGGTGCGGTGCGGGCCGTGGATGGTATCAGCTTCGACATCTACCCCGGTGAGACGCTCGGGCTGGTCGGCGAGTCGGGCTGTGGGAAATCCACCGCCGCCAGTTCCATCATCCGACTGGAGGAGCCGACCGGCGGTGAGGTCATCTTCAACGGTGGCGACAGGACGACCGCCACTCGGCGCGAGAACGGGACACACCCGAACGACGTGACCGAGTTCAGCAAGGCGGAACTGAAGGCGTTCCGGCGGGGTGCACAGATGATCTTCCAGGACCCGTCCTCGAGTTTCGACCCGCGACAGACCGTCGGGTCGTCCATCTCGGAGATGCTCCTGGTCCACGGGATGCAGGACCGGCACCGCCGCCGTGCCATCGTCGAGGACCTGCTCGAGCGGGTGAACATGTCCGCGGAGGACTACGACCGGTACCCCCACGAGTTCTCCGGCGGGCAGAAACAGCGCATCGCGCTCGCCCGGGCGCTGGTGCTCAACCCGGACCTGGTCATCGCCGACGAGCCGGTCTCTGCGCTCGACGTCTCGGTGCAGGCCGAGGTGCTCTCCCTGCTGGACGAACTGCAGGAGGAGTTCGGTCTGTCGGTGCTGCTCATCAGCCACGACATGGGCGTCGTCCAGGAGGTGTGTGACCGGGTCGCGGTGATGTATCTCGGCGAGATCGTCGAGATCGGGGAGACCGCGGAGATATTCCGGGACCCCCAGCACCCGTACACGGAGGCGCTGGTGTCGGCCGTCCCGACGCCGAACCCGTACACGCAGCGAAAGGATATCCAGCTCCGCGGGACCGTTCCGAACCCGGCGAACCCGCCGAGCGGATGCCGGTTCCACACCCGCTGTCACAGGGTGATACAGTCCAGCGAGTACGACCTCGAACAGGCGCAGTGGCGCGGGGTGTTGAACCTCCGGGGTGAGGTCGAATCCGGTGCGCTGGAGATCGACAAGGTCCGCCAGAGCGCCGCTGTCTCCGACGACGTGGAACCCTCCGCGGTCGACAACAGAGCGGTTCGCGAGCAGGTACGCACCGAGTTCGACCTGCCGGCCGAACTCCCCGACAGGGAGGCAGAACAGGTGCTCAGCGACGCGCTGACAGCACTGGTCTCGGGTGACCAGTCGAGAGCGGCGGACCTGCTCTCCTCGGAGTTCGTCACGCCCTGTGAGGAGACCAAACCGGAGTTCACCGACCACGGTGACGGACACCGGTCGTCGTGTCTCCGGCACCGCGAGACCTACCAGTCGGTGGAGATAGCCTCCGACGACTGAGTCACTCCTCGAGTGCGTTTTTCAGCTGTGGCACGGTGCTGGACAGCTCGTCGGCCTGTTGCTGTGCCTGCTCCACGTCGCCGATAAGCTCCTCGAGGCGCTCGATCTCGCTCGCGAGGTCGTCGGCGTCGTCGAAGGCATCGGCCTTCTCGCCGACGACGAGTGTCTTCTTCGCGTCGCGGAGGTGGTCGGCAGCGCCGTCTGTTTCGAGTGTCGAACTGAGCCTGTTCAGCATGCCGAGGGAGTTGTCCGCGTCGATGTCGAAAAACGCCTCGGGGTCGGGGAGCGCCTCGCGGGTCTGTGCGAGCGAGGACTCGACATCCTCGCGCATCTCGGATGCCGCCTCGGAGAACAGGTCGTCGTCGTCGAGTGTCGTCTGTGCCATACCCGTGTTTCGCGCCCGACGGGATTAAATGACCGCCCGAAAGCGGAAGTAAAACACCGGCTGGAACAGCGTCGTCGTCGCGGCCGTGTCGGTGGACACCCCCGCCGGTGTGAAGCAGGGTACGGCCACACAGCTCCAGTCGATAGACGGGGTCGGCTCCACGCAGACCTACGTCGCGATGGACTGCCCGGGCTACAGCGGGGTGCCGCCCTTCTCGCCCTGACTGGCCCGTGACAGCAGGTCCGCGACGGGTGACTCGTACTCGTACCCGGGGACGATACCCTCGACGTACGTTCCCTCGACGAACTCGGCGAACGCCGTCGCGATGCGGGCCGCTCTCGCCGGACTGGTGTCGCTGAACCCGTACTCGACGTGTACGGTGTCCTCGCGGGTTTCGACCTCGAACGAGTCGAGGTCGATCGCTGCCCGGGTTGCCGTCGGGGCGTCCTCGAGACGGCGGCGCAGCGTCCGGAACCAGTCCGCGGCCACCGCGTCGCCGACATCCCCGCTGGTCGCACTCTCGATTGTCGGAACCACTGCCGTGACAGTGTAGGCGGTCGGGGCCTCCCCGGTGTCGGCGGTCACTGTCCCCTCGAAGGCTGTCGTCGTGACGACGCCGCTCCCGTCGCGGGTCGTCAGCGAGTCGTGACTGTCGAACGCCGCGGCTATCTCGGCGGGCAGGTTACTGCTCATCAGTCGGTTCTTTTGCCTGCCCCGATATAAACGTAGCGTGCGCGTGCCCGTCATCTGGGTCGGCTGTTTGCTCTCCTCGACCTCCTCCCCGCCGTGAACGGCGAGGATTCCTCCGTGGCTGATGCCGCGCGGTTCACCGACGAACTGGTGTAGCTGCTGTGTCACTCCTCTGTCGAGAGGTGCCGTCGGTCCAACGACCGATACAGCGGTGACACTGGTCTGAATCGCGGTCACGACGGTGACACCGCCCTGCTCGTCCGGTTGCGATACACGTCGCGCCGACACCGACACCGGTCAGATATCACCGGGTGTCACGGTCCTGCTGGCCGGCGGGCGTGTCGTCGGACGGGAGCACCTCCATCGGTCGCATCATGTCGTGGTCCTCGTGTTCGAGCATGTGACAGTGCCACATGTACCGGCCCGTCTGGTCGTTGAACAGGCCGTCGTACTCGCCGAAGTGGACGAGCAGGTGTGCAACGTCGCCCGGGTCGACGTTGACGACGTCGTTCCAGCCCCGTTCGGACGGTTCCGGATTCCGGAGTGTCTCCGGGTCGACACTGTCCGTCGGGTCGTAGTCGAGAGACTGTCGTCCGAGCACCTGGAAGTGGACGAGGTGGAGGTGAATCGGGTGGGTCATCCCGGTCAGGTTGGCGACACTCCAGAGTTCGGTCTCACCGAGGGTCGGGGTCTCTGTCGGGGGGTCGGTGAGCCTGTTTCCGGACCGGTTGTCCGCGGACCCGAGCAGCGGCATCGGTCGTCCGTAATCGTCGCTCGACTGCACCAGCGGCAGGTACCGCCTGTTGTCGACCGCATCGAACGAGAGCTCCGGAACGGCTGTCAGCGACTCGGGCACCTGACTCGTGTCGGCACCACTGAGCGAACTGTCCACGTCGACGAGCATAATCTCGGTCAGGGGCTCGACATCCGTCGTGGTCTGGTCGGTCACCCCGTGGTACATCGCCGGCGCGTCATTGTGGAGCAGCAACGTCTCCCCCGCGTGGTCGGAGAAATCCACGACGACATCGGCACGCTCACTCGAGCCCAGTTCGAGTCGCTGCTCCACCTCGACCGGGTGCGAGAGCAGTCCCCCGTCGGTTCCGATCTGTGTGAGCGAGGGACCGGCACCGATTGTCTCGCCGGCACGCTCGTCGTACCGGTGCAACGCGAGACTGTAGTACCGGCTGTTCGCCCCGTTGAGCAGTCGGAGTCGGTACCGCCGTGGCTCGACAGAGAGCCGCGGCCACGCCTTCCCGTTGACGACCGAGACATCACCGTAGTACTGGGGGACGATACTCGGTTCGGGGAGTTCACTCTCCGCACTGTCCTGTGTCACCGGACCGGACGGGTAGTACAGCGAACCGTCCTCGTTGAAACTCCGGTCCTGGAACACGAGCGGAATCTCGTACTCACCCGCCGGCAGACCGAGCTCCTGTTCGTGGTCGCTACGGAGGAGATAGAGCCCCGCGAGCCCCGCGTACACGTTCAGCCGCGTGATACCTGTCGAGTGGTCGTGGTACCAGAGCGTCGCCGGTGGTTGGTCGTTCACGTACCGGTAGTCTCGCTTCTCGAACCTGGGACCGGTCTGCTGGAAGTCCCGCGTGAACCAGGCCTGCATGTGCCCGTCGCTCTCGGCCTCGATATTGCCACCGTGGAGGTGGGTTACTGTCCGGACACCGGTCGAGTCGTACGGGACGATGTCGTCGTGAATCGTCGTATCCTCCGGCAGGAGGTGGCTGTCCGGCAGGCTGTTCTGCCACCGGACGTAGATTGGCTCCCCCTGTTGGGCCTCGATTGTCGGCCCAGGGTACTGACCATCGTACCCCCAGACAGTCGTTGCCGGGAGGTCACGGTGGAGTGTCTGCTCGACCTCCCGCATCTCGATCTGGTAGTACGGCTGACCGTTCTTTCGGCCGGTCGGCTCCGCGGTGCCCGGTCGCGGAACCTCGTCGACCCACCTCGAGAGCTCGGGCGAGGTGTGTCGCTCCGCAGCGGTCTGTCCTCGTGTGGGGGGTCCGTCCCCTGTTCCGGATTCGCTCCCGCTCATCAGACACCCGGAGAGGGCTGAGAGACCAGCAACCCCCGCGGCGAGGAGATATCTGCGCCGTGATAGTTCGGTTTCGGAGTCGACAAACCGTCCGGTCATGACATCATCGGGCAGTCGGATGTTACAGTATAAGAGGATAACGAAATCTGGGCCGGTGAGACGGAGTTCACGTGTTTACAGACAACAGGGTCCCGTGCTGTCGGTCGGGTGAGACCCGGATCCGAACTGGAGATAGGTCACGGGACAGAGCACAGACCAGTCATACGGTCGTGCGCAAGGAATTACCGCCAGAGACAGGATATCACACGTTCGGAGGCCGAATCGAAGCGAAAATACTTCTGCACGACCGTATCAGACCCGGAACGACGACCCACCGTCGTCCGGTGTGAGAGCACTCGGCCCGCCGACCGGTGACGAACGGTGGTCACTCGTCGCGGACGGACGAGTCCCTCGCCGCTGTTGTCAGCACAGTGTACAGTATCGCGACCGGAGACGGTACCGGGGGCGGTCGACCGACAGACACTCACCAGTTGGAGAGTCGCGAGAGAAACGGGTCACGCTCGGCCTCGACCGCCTCGGCGACCTCGGGATGTGCGTCGAGGTACGCCTCGATCAGCCAGCACGTGTCCGTCTCCGGACAGTCGAACACGCCGTCGACCTGCTGCTGGGTCATCGTCTCTGTTGCCGTCGCGAGGGCCTCGGCCCGGGTACTCGCGTGCCGGTCCCCGTAGGCCCCGGAGCGCACGTAGAATCCCGGCGGGAGCACCCCGCCGGCAACGTCCGTGCGGTACCGGACCCACACCCCGTCCTCGCGTACTGCCTCGAATCGCTGCGAGCACGCCCCACAGTACGCGGTCTCGCCCCCCTCGTCGGTGCCTACCCCGGTTCCGCAACGAGCACAGCGGTTCACGTGTGCACAGACTGTCCCGAGCGCGCTTATCGGTGTCGTTCGGGTTGGGTCTCGAGACACGCGAGCGCGCCCGGCCACCGCTGTGACGGGTTGGTGGAGCGGACGACCACTCGTGGTCCGGGGAACTCGACAGTGGCTCTCTCGGGGGCTGTGACAGCACAGAGTGACTGAGAGCCGCGTGCTGACTCACGGCCGGGAGCCGGGGCCAACCCCACCCGACCTGCCCTGTGTCCGCCGGTCGTAGCCGGGACATTCGCCCACACGAGCGTCGAGGGACGGTTCGTCTCTCGCCCTGAAACACATCTGGTTGGGTTTAGTACGTATCCGCCTGAGGATGTAGCATGATCACGCTCGGGACGCTGGTGGCTGCACTGTTTCTGACCGGGGTCGGGTACTCGGTTCTCCTGTGGTTCGTGCGGGGGACCCACGGTCTGAACAGCGAGTGGGGCAACTGATTCACCGCGCGGTGACCGACCACTGGGGGGTTCCCGGGCAGGCGGTCCCACGCGACGAGCGGTCGGTCGTACCGTCTGTACCCGGGTTTCCCGCGTTCGGGGGAGTTCGACTCTCGTATCCGGCACGGACTCCGGTATCCCGTGGTGTCGGCGGTCAGTCGTCGGCGACCCCCTGCGTGGTCGCCCCTGACTCCCGAGTCCGAGATGCTCCTTGACCGCAGCCGTTCTTCGAGTCCAGCGTCGCGCTCGCGCACGTGTCCTCACTGCCGTGGCCGGAGCGAGCAATCCGCTCTCGAAAGACATTAGTAGGCATCTACCGGATATTATTCTATGATTCGGACCCGCGCGCTCGGACGGCCTGCAGCCGCCACCGGCGGGTCCGGCGACCGCCGACGACCACGGCGGCCGGGCCGCTAGGCCCGACACTACTCCTCTCCTCTGACTCTCGACGTCTGTGCCCCCCAGCCGACGGGTTCCGTGCCGGACGACCCGACGGCGGGCGTGAACCACCGACAACCAATCTACGATACCAACCCACGACGAAATCCACAACACACATGACACCACCAGAATCCACAGGGACCGACCGCGTCGCGCTCGCCTTCTCGGGCGGCCTCGACACGACGGTCTGTGTCCCGCTGCTCGAGGAGGAGTACGGTTACGACGAGGTAATCGGCGTCACTGTCGACGTCGGACAGCCACCCGCGGAGTTCGCGGAGGCCCGCGAGACCGCCGACGCGCTCGACGTGCAGCATCACGTCGTCGACGCCCGCGCGGAGTTTGCCGACCTCTGTCTGCGCTCGGTGCAGGCAAACGCCACATACCAGGGCTACCCGCTCGGCACAGCGCTGGCCCGGCCCATCATCGCCACCGCAATCAGGGAGGTCGCCGACGCCGAGGGCTGTACCGCGCTCGCACACGGCTGTACCGGAAAGGGAAACGACCAGTTGCGCTTCGAGGCGGTCTGGCGCGACACCGACTACGAGGTGGTCGCGCCGGTGCGGGAGCTCGGGCTCACCCGCGAGTGGGAGAACGAGTACGCCGCCGAGCGGGGCCTCCCCGTCGAGGGCGGTGCCGAGGGCCGGTACAGCATCGACGCCAACCTCTGGAGTCGCTCTATCGAGGGCTCGGAGCTGGAGGACCCCGCGACGGTTCCCGAGGACGACATCTACGAGTGGACCGCGAGTCCGGGTCGGGACCCGGAGCTACTCGAACTCACGTTCGAGGACGGCACACCGGTCGCGCTCGACGGCGAGGCAATGGAGCCGGTCGACCTCGTCGAGACGGTCAACGAGAGAGCGGGTGCACACGGGGTCGGTCGCACCGATATGATGGAAGACCGGATGCTCGGGCTGAAGGTCCGCGAGAACTACGAGCACCCGGCGGCGACAGTGCTTCTGACCGCCCACGAGGCGCTCGAACAGCTCGTACTGACCTACGAGGAGCGGGCGTTCAAATCCCAGGTCGACCAGCAGTGGGCACACAAGGCCTACCAGGGACTCGTCGACGCGCCCTTCGTGGACGCGCTGGAGGCGTTTCTCGGCTCGACACAGGAGCGTGTCACCGGCACGGTGACGGTGAAACTGGAGGGCGGGGGCTGTCGGCCGGTCGCCCGCGAGAGCGCCTTCGCTGTGTACAGCGAGCGCGCCGCCTCGTTCAACGAGGAGGACGTCGGCGGGGGCATCACCCAGGAGGACGCCACCGGCGTCGCCAAGTACCACGGCTTCCAGTCACGGCTCGCCAACGGCGCCATCGAGCGCGGGCGTAAGGAACACGGCGAACACGAGGACCGGGAGTGACCCTATGACCGGCGAGCCAGGCAGCGACTCGGGGGACGACCGCAACGAGAGCGTCGTCAGGCGCGAGCGGTTCAGCGGCGGTCCGGCGCGTGCGTTCCTGTCGAGCC